>DASYQV010000269.1:0-8351 GCA_036005125.1 Vicinamibacterales bacterium | reverse complement strand
CAGCACGGCGTGCCGGTCATCGTGGATGCCGCCAACCAGGTGCCGCCCATGGAGAATCTCAAGCGGTTCATCGCCGAGGGTGCCGATCTCGTCGCGATGAGCGGGGGAAAGGCGTTCCGCGGGCCGCAGTCGAGCGGCTTTCTCTGCGGCCGTCGCGACCTCGTCGCCTCCGCCCTGCTCCAGCAGGTGGACATGGACGTGGCGCCGGCATCGTGGACGCCGCCGAAGGAGTTCGTGCAGAAACCGCTGAACGGGGTGCCACGCCACGGCTTCGGTCGCGGCTTCAAGGTCGGCAAGGAGGAGATTGCCGGGGCCGTCGTCGCGCTCGAGACGTTCGTCTCCAAGGAGTCCGACTACCAGAAGCAGTGGGCGGATCGCTGCCGGGGCTTCGCCGCCGCGCTGGCCGGCCTCGCCGGCGTCGAGGCCATCGTGCTCCCGCGCGAGACGACGGGGCGATTGCCACTCGTCGAGCTCGTCTTCTCCTCGGCCGCGAAGGCGGCGGAGGTGTCGCGCGGTCTGCGCGACGGCGTGCCGTCGATCCACCTCAACGAGCGGCGCCTGGGCGAGGGTCGTCTGACCTTCAATCCCGTCGGACTGGACGACGGGCAGCAAGAGCTCGTCGCCGCCGGCGTCCGCCGGCTGCTGGGCCACTGAAAGCACAGGGGGGAGCCATGCTGCGAAGACTGATGACGACTGTCGTGCTGCTTTTGATGCTCGCGACATCCGGCGCCTCGGGGGCGGCCCCGGACAGGTGTCCCGTGCAGGGCGGGACGGTTCGGGCCGCCATGGCGGGCTCTCCGCCGACGCTCGACTTCGTGACGAGCTTCGCGGCGCAGGCGCGCGACATAGGCGTGTACATCTACGAAGGGCTCGTGACCATTGACGGCAACTACGACGCCGCGCCGCAGCTCGCGGAGCGGTGGACCACCAGCGCGGATGGCAAGACGTACACCTTTCATCTGCGCAAGGGCGTGAAATTCCACGATGGCAGCCCGGTCACCGCGGCCGATGTGGTCGCGTCGGTCGAGCGCTTCCGCGCCCAGTCACCACGCAAGGCGGACCTGTCCATGGTGGCCGGCGCGCGCGCGGTGGGCAACGGGACCGTCGAGATCACGCTCTCACAGCCGTCGGCGGCCTTCGTGCCGCTGATGGCGTACCCGGGACCGGCGGTGGCGATCATGCCCAAGAAGCTCATCGAGGGCGTGGCGGCGGGCAAGCTGCCGCAGTCGTCGGTGATCGGCACCGGTCCCTATCGCCTCGCCGAGTGGATCCCGGACAAGCACGTCCATCTCGAGCGCTTCGCTCAATACAGCCCGGCGCCCGGTGATCCGTCCGGCTACGCGGGACGGCGGCTGGCGTGCCTCGAGCACATTTACTTCCTGCCGGTGCCCGAGGTGTCGAGCCGCGTCGCCGGCCTCGAGAGCGGAGACTACGACTACGGGCAGAACCTTCCCGCCGAGACGTACTCGCGTCTCACCGCGACCAAAGGGCTCAAGACGGTCATTCTCAAGCCGTACTACGAGATCGTGATGCACCTGAACACGCAGAACGGCGCGCTGAAGGAGTGGAAGCTCCGCCGCGCGATCCAGGTGGGCCTCAACGAGGACGAGATCATGCTGGCCGCGGCAGGCGACAAGACGCTCTACCGTCTCGACCCGAGCCTCTTCTTCAAGGAGCAGTACTGGCACTCGAACGTCGGCGCCAACCGCTACGACGAGCACGACGTCGCGAAGGCCAAGGCGCTCGTGAAGGAAGGCGGCTACGATGGGTCGCCGCTGCGCATCATCACGACCAGCGATTTTCAGTTCATCTACAACGCCGCCCTGGCCATGGAATCGCAGTTGCGTCAGCTCGGCTTCACCACGAAGGTGCAGGCCTACGACTATCCGACCATGATCGACATCTTCCGCAAGAAGCGCGGTGACTGGGACATCTCGTACAACGCGTTCTCGATCCGCACAGACCCGGGCGGGTTCACGTTCGTGCTGAAGTCGGAGTCCGGCTACCAGCCGTACGCAAGCAAGGACGTGGACGCGCTCCTCGAGAAGGCGCTGGTCGAACGCGACCGCAAGGCGCGCGCCAAGCTCTACGAGCAGATCCAGGACATCCTGTACAAGGACATCCCGATGATCAAGCACGGCGATCTGTTCGGCTTCGACGCGCTTCGCGACCGTCTCCAGGGCTTCGAGCCCTTCTACACGACGCCGCGCTTCTGGAACGTCTGGAGCAAGGACAAACGCTGAGCGGATGACCGGCTTTCTCGCTTCGCGGGCCCTGTCGCTGGCCTTCGTGCTGTGGCTGGTCACGATGATCGCGTTCGTGGTCATCCGGTTGGCCCCGGGCGACCCGTCGGCGATCATGCTCGGGTCCGACGCCACGCCGAAGGCGGTGGCTGAGTTTCGCGCGAAGTACGGCCTCGATCGACCGATCGCGGTGCAGTACATCGCATGGCTTGGACGGGTCGTCCGTGGCGACCTCGGAACGTCGATCTATCTCGGACGCCCGGTGACCACGGCGATCCTGGAGCGCCTGCCCGTTAGCCTCACCCTGACCCTGGCGGCATTCGTCATCGCCGTCATGCTGGGGGTGACGCTCGGCCTGGTCGCCGCGTACTGGCATGACACGTGGGTGGACCGCGCCGTGTCAGTCGTGGCGGCGCTCGGGCTGTCGATGCCCTCCTTCTGGCTCGGCATCTGCCTCATCTATCTCTTCGCGGTCCGCTGGGCCCTGTTACCCTCGGGCGGCTTCGTGGAGCCGTGGGTCGACCCGCCCGCGTCGCTCCGCCACCTGCTGTTGCCGGCCTTCGCGCTCGGATACCTCCAGTCAGGCCTGATCGCGCGCATGACACGCACCTCGATGCTCGAAGCGCTCCGCGGCGACTTCGTGCGCACCGCCCGATCCAAAGGGGTCGCCGAGCTCCGCGTGGTGGTGAAGCACGCCTTTCGCAATGCCTTGATCCCGGTGCTGACGGTCACCGGCATTGCCCTCGCCGTGCTCTTCGGCGGCGCGGTCGTCATCGAGACGGTATTCACGCTGCCAGGGGTCGGCCGGCTCCTCGTCAACGCGGTCGTGCGGCGCGACTATGCGGTGGTGCAGGGCACGCTGCTCCTTGTCGCGCTCTGGTACGTGCTCGTGAACATCGCGGTCGACATCCTGTACACGGTGAGCGATCCCCGCGTCCGGCTTCGAGCGTCGTGAGGCGCGCGGAAGATGGCGGAGAGCGCGACGCGGCGACGGCGGGGCCTCGGGACCGTCGCGAACGTCTCCCTCGTAGGTCTCGTGCTGCTCATCGCGTTGATCGTCATGGGGCCGTACCTCTACACGGTATCGCCGACGCTGGTCGCCGGCCGCGAGCGGCTGAAGCCGCCCTCGATGGCGCACCCGCTCGGGACCGATCAGTTCGGACGCGAGGTGCTCGCTCGGGTCATCGCGGGCGGGCAACAGTCGCTCCGGGTCGCGACCCTCACCATGGCCTTAACGGTGGCGGCCGGAAGCCTGCTCGGTCTGGTCGCCGGCTCCGTCCGCGCGCTCGACGAAATCCTCATGCGGATCAGCGACGCGTTCCTGGCACTGCCTGCGGTCATTCTGGCCATCGCCCTCATGGCGGTGCGCGAGCCGAGCGAGGCGAACGTGGTTCTCGCGCTGGTTGTCGTCTACACGCCGCGGGTCGCGCGACTCGTGCGCGGCAAGGCGCTCCTCATCCGAGAGATGCCGTACGTCGAAGCGGCGAACGCGCTCGGGGCGCGTCGCTCGCGCGTCATCGGCTGGCATATCCTGCCGAACGCCACGCCGGAGCTCATCGTCCAGGCCACGTTCATCTTCGGGTACGCGATCCTCGACGAGGCCACCCTGAGCTTCCTCGGCGTGGGGCCCCCACCGCCGGCGCCCTCGTGGGGGAACATGCTGTCCGAAGCGCGCTACCTGGTCCGCGACGCCTTCTGGATTAGCTTCTTTCCCGGCCTGCTCATCGGCATCGCCGTGCTGTCCGCCAACATCCTGGGAGACGGGATCAGGGACCGTTACGATCCGCGAAGGGGTGAGTGAGCCCATGAACGACAGACAGCGCAGCGAATATTTCCTGGAACGGCTTGTCGCCGTCCCGAGCGTCTCGGGCGACGAGGCCGCTATCGTGGCGGTGTGCCGCGACCTCATGGCCGAAGTCGGTCTGGCCACGCGGCTCCGTGCGTGCGCCGGCGTCGAGGGCGCGGTCAACGTCGAGGGCGTGCTCGGCTCGGCGCGCCCCAAGCTCTGCATCGCGGGCCACGTGGACACCCTTCCCCTCGACGGGATGACCGTGAACCCCCTCGGCGAGCGCCGCGGCAACCGCTATTACGGCCGCGGGACCACCGACATGAAGGGCGGGCTCGCCGCCGTCCTCGCGGCCGTCGATCGTCTCGTGCGCCGCGGCGTGCGACTGCCCGGCCAGCTCGTCGTCGTCGGCACCGCGAGCGAGGAGACGCTGAAGTGTGGGGGCTACCAGCTCGCCCAGGACCATCACGACGCCGACGGCGTGGTGTGCGCCGAGCCCTCGGACGGCCGCGTCGCCGTCGCGGCCACCGGCAGCCTCGCCCTGCGACTGGACGCCTACGGCACCGGCGCACACAGCAGCGTCCCGGGTAGCGGTGGCAACGCCATCCTGGCCGCACAGACGGCCGCGCAGGCCGTGGTCGACGCGCTCACCGAAACAGTGGACGTCCGGTATGTCGGCCCGCGCCGGCGCGCGGTGAACGTCGGCGTCATCCGTGGCGGCATCGCCCAGCCGGTCGTGCCCTCGCGCTGCACCGTGTGGCTCGACGTGCGGTACTTCGTCGACGAGACGGCGGGGGCCCTGATGGACCGCATCACCGCGGTCTGCAACCAGGCGGTGGCCGGAATGCCGGGCGTCCGGATCGAGGCGAGTCAGCAGCGGCTCGACTACGAGGGCAACCCGTATCCGCGCGGAAGCTGGGGCGACTTCATCCACGTCGAGCGCGGCATGAAGGGCTTCGCCACCGACCCATCGACCGCGGTTGTCCAGGCGTTTCGTCACGCCGTGAAGGACGAGGGCGGCGACGACACGATCGACATGATGCGCGGCTGGGGGGATGTCGAGTTCCTGGCCACCGACCACCACGTTCCGACCATCTACTACGGTCCCGGCACCGTCGCGGCAGCCCACACGGCCGACGAGTACATCGATCTCGACCAGTATCACACCGGCGTCGCCGTCTACGAGCGCGCGCTCCGAGAATTTCTGGAGACGGCAAAAGCTTCCTGAGGCGACAAGGCCGCGTCGACGATCCGCGTCGTGCTCGCCCTCGTGCTGATCATCCTCCTGGACCGGCTGATCGGACTGGTGCGGATCGGGTGAGGATCATGACAACGGCGGCCCTAGAGCCCGAACTCATCCACTGGTATGTCGAACGTTCGGCACCATCCTTCCACGACGTGCCGCTGAAGTCTTGTTTCGTGGCTCACATTTGGAAGCATCACTACTTGAACTTTGTCACGGCGCTTGAGGTAGTAGAATCGAACAGGTCCGCGAGGCCCTTCGGCTAGGTCGGAGGTGTGATGGTATGCTACGCCGAACTTCTTGCCCTCTCAATGAACTGACCGAGGGTCGGCATTTCTGAGAACTGAGGCACTGTCTAGACGAGCTCGGCAATCCTCAGTTCGGTGGCGGGAACCTCGTCTGGGAGCTCTTCGATGACCTTGATTCTGATTTCACGAGGCGGCTCGAGATTCAGTGGAGCCCGATCGAACATGTCCCAATATTTCTGGGGCGCTCGACCCAGCCCCTCAAACGGTCGCGAGCCTAGTTTTGCGCTGACAGCGATATGCCCAGCAAGAGCTCTCTCAATCTCATAGTAGAGATCACTGAGGGTTTCTGCCTGAGTAGCGAAGTCATACTCGAGGCATTGGGCAGACCAGCCGTCCTTGTGCTCAAACAGAAGGAACCGGATAGGAACCTTGCGCTCCACGGAGAAAGTCTATCACCAACAGACGATGTGGAATAGAGTTCGTCGTCCGAGGCGAATCGCCGATGTATCCAATGGAAGGCATCGTCTTGAGAAAGGTTGGGTCCGAGGTTGACCCTGGCTTGCTCACATCCATTCTCCGAGATTGCGAGCTCGATCGTGACGAGTTCATGGCCCTGCTGTAGCGAAGTGGTCTCTGCCCCCTCACCCTGCCCCTCTCCCCCGATGGGGGAGAGGGATGTGAGGTCTCAGCGCGAGAGATAGTCGAACGAGGACAGCACGTGCATGCGCACCACGTGCAGGAACTCCTCGATCTCCACGTGCTCGTCGGCCTGGGCCATGCCGCGGGGAAACGGCCCGTGCACGAGCGCGGGAATTCCGCGCTGGCGCCAGAGGCGCGCATCCGTGCCCCCCAGACTGACGATCGGCGTCGGATCGGGCCGGCCGAGCGCCTTGGCGTTGGCGCGCAGGATGCCCATCATCTCGTGGTTCGGATCGCAGGCGCTCGGCGCGCTGTAGTTGATCTCCTCGAACGTTGCCTCCGGATAGCGCGCCACGATCTCGCGGATCCTCACCAGGATCTCCTCCTTGCCCAGACCCGGCGGGACGCGGATGTCGGCCTCGAACCAGCACGTGCCGGGCACCATGTTCACCTTGACGCCGCCGTGAATGACCCCGATGTTCAGCGTGACGCGCTGGACGATGTCCTTCGCGCCCGGGCCTTGCGCCTCGTCGATCGCCGCGGCGGCGCCGGCCAGCGCATCGGCGATGTCGATCGGCACCGAGGGACGGAGCGCCGTCAGCTCCTCGAGATCGATGATCAACCGGGCGGCCTGCTTGGTCGCGCTCGGCGAGAGATGCGTGTACGCGCCGTGCGCGCCCCTCGTGCGCAGCGTGAACTTGATCCAGAACGGGCCCTTCTCACCGAAGCGGATGGTGAGAGGGCTGCTCGGCTCGCCGTTCAGGCAGCAGTCGCCGTGGACTTCCGGGTGATGCTCCATCAGGTAGCGCGTGCCCCACGGGCCGAACGTCTCCTCATCCGAGACCGCGGTGAGCGTCAGCTTGCCCTTCAAGTGCTCGCGCACTCGGTAGAGGTAGTAGTAGGTGAAGATCGACGCCGACGTCCCCGCTTTCATGTCGGCGACGCCGCGTCCGTAGATCTTTCCGCCCGCGATCGCCCCGCCCCACGGATCCTGGGTCCATCCTTCGGCCTTTGCGTCGGCCGGGAACACGTCCATGTGGCCGTTCAGGACAAGGTGGTGCCCAGGCTTCCCCGAGTCGAACGAGCCCACGATGTTCGGCATGGTCGGCTGCGGCGCGATCACGCGAAAGGGCAGGCCGTTCGCTTCGAGGAAGCGCGTGACGTGGGCCGCGGCCAGCGTCGTGTCGCCGGGCGGGTTCGGGCTCTTCGCGCGCACGAAGTCGCACAGGAACCCGACAATCTTGTCGCGGTCGTCGTCGATCCACGTGGCGAGCTGCTTCTTGACGTCGCTCATGTCTTTTCTCCTCCCGGCGAGCTGAGTGGCAAGAGGATACACCGGCCACGGCTTGACAGGCGAAAGCACTTGCCGGACCATGGCGTGCCTCATGAAGCCTCCGATCACCTGGCCACGCGGAGTGAAGTCTGCCGTGTGCATCACGTTCGATCTCGACGCGGAGACGGCGTGGATCTCGCGCGATCCGGCGAACATCGACCGGCTCAGCGTGATGTCGCAGGGCGCGTACGGACCCAAAGTGGGTGTGCCGCTGATCCTGGACTTTCTCGACCGGAACCAGATGAAGTCGACGTTCTTCGTTCCCGGGTGGACGGCCGAGCGCTGGTCGGACGTCGTGGCCGAGATTCATCGCCGCGGGCACGAGATCGGCCATCACGGATATCTGCACGAAGCGCTCGAGGGCAAGTCGCGCGAGGAGGAAGAGGCGATCCTCACGGGCAGCTCGAAGATCCTGGCCGACATCACGGGCAGTCGGCCCGTCGGATACCGCGCGCCGCTCTACGAGATCACGCACGAGACGACGGGCCTGCTCGCGAAGCACGGCTTCCTGTACGCGAGCAATCTGCAAGACTCGCTGTGGCCTTACCGCCATGTCGACACGCCGTCCCTGGTCGAGCTGCCCGCGTCGTGGATTCTCGACGACGGTCCATTCTTCGCGTTCGGTCTGCGACCGAATCTCTACCGTCAGATCTTCCCGCCGTCGGCGGTGCTGTCGGTGTGGCGCGAGGAGTTTCGCGGCATTCACGGGGTCGGCGGATTGACCATGCTGATCCTGCATCCGCAGTACACGGGACGTCCGTCGCGACTCAACATGCTGCAGCAGCTCGTCGACGAGATGCGCGACACCGGCGACGTGTGGTTCGTGAACGGCGTGGAGCTCGCGCGCTACGCGCTCACG
>DASYQV010000268.1:0-30146 GCA_036005125.1 Vicinamibacterales bacterium | reverse complement strand
GGACGTGGCGATCGCGGTGCCATGGTGGATCGCACGCAGGAACGACATCCGATTGGAGCTGGCGAGCGGCGCCGGCGGGCTCGTGCTGCAGCTCCTCGGCGCCGGCATGCTCCTCGTGGGCGTGGCGCTGTTTGTGTGGTCGTCTACAACTTTGCGACCCGCGGACGAGGTACGCTCGCCCCGTGGGATCCGCCGCGCGCCCTCGTCGTTAGCGGACCGTATCGGTTCGTGCGATCCGATCACTCCGGCAGATCGTCGCGCTTCGGTTCCGGCAGCCAGAACGAGGCGATGAAGCCGATGAGGTAGACGGAAAAGCCGACGGCGGCCGCGACGAGCGCAACCTTCGTGGGCGCGAACGCAGGGGTGTCGGTGACCGCGAGCGTGGCGGTGACCCAGGCGAACATCGTGCCCAGGAGGCGCCCGCCGATGTTCGCCGCGAAGCTTTCCCCCGTGCCGCGCAGGTGGATTGGATAGACGCGCGGCAGATAATTGCCCCAGAAGCTCAGCTGACCGACCGTCAAGAGGCCCGCGACGAAGATGCCCGTATACAACCAGGGGAGGCTCGATCTGGCCAGCACGGCGAACACCAGCGGCATCACAACGAGGCCTGGAAGCTGGAACAGTCTGATGAGCCGCCGGCGGCTGACGATGCGCACCGCGAGCGCGGCGAGGAAGACGCGGCCCACCAGGCCGCCGATCTCCTGAATCTTCGTGACGTCGGACGCCACTTCCTGTGCGATCCGGCCCGCCTGGGACGGCGGCGCATTCGCCGTCCGTTGCTGCACCTCCGGAAGAGCAGGCACGATCTGCGGAATCTGCTGGATTGCGCCGAAGGCCGCACCGTACGACATCGCAAACATCAGGGTCGTCACGAGCGTTGTGCGCCGCAGTTCGGGCGCGAACAGGGCCGCAATGCTCGGCCGCTTCAGCGTTCCAGCGGCGCGTTTGCTTTGCCACGCGGGTGATTCGGGGAGGAACGGCCGTATCACGATCAGCGGAATGGCGGGGATGACCCCGGACATCAGCGTATATCGCCAGCCCGCGTGCGGATCGCGGATGGCTCCCTCGAGGCCGAAGCCGGCAATGGCTGGAAGGCTCGCGGCATACGCGACGCACAACCCGTTTGCCGTGGCCACCATCAGTCCACCGAGCGACGAAAAGGCCTGTGTGTAGCCGAGCACCCGCTCACGCCGGGCCGGCTCGGGGAAGAGCTCCGCGAGCCACGCTACGGCTGCGACGAACTCCACGCAGACGCCGATGAACATGAGACAGCGCAGCCCGAGCAGCATTCCGGCAGAGGTAGAGAATCCGGACGCGAAGCACGAGAGCGCATAGATCAGAATGCTGAAAATCAGCACACGCCGCCGGCCGAACAAATCCGTCAGATACCCACCGAGCAGACCGAAGATGCCGCCGCACAACGCCGGGACGTAAAAGAGCCGGCCCACCCACATCTGGAACTCGACCGAGCCGGGGGGCGCGCCCGTCAGCTCCAGCAGTGCGGGACGGACGACCAGCGGCAGCATGAGGATCGTGTAGGTGTCGAACGCGAACCCGATGGCGGAGATGACACAGATGGTCCACTCGGTCGCGTTCAGTCCTGTCGTGGCGGGGGCGTCGGTCCGGGTCGGCATCTGGTGAGGCCAACATCCTATCCAATCAGGAGCGATTATGAGCGTCCGAGCACCGCCACCACCGGATAGTGGTCGGACCCATACCGGGACGGCGCTCGTTCCCAGCGCGCGCTCCATCCCGGCGGCAGCCGGAAAAGGAGGTGATCGAGCGGGAGCCGATCGCCGTAGGTCGCGACGGGAGGTCCGGGCGGTCCATCGGGAAACTGCTCCGCGGCAAGACGATAGGCAGGCTCTGACGTTCCAAGCCAGGTGTTGAAGTCGCCGCCGAGGACGCCCGGAACGCCGGCCGGGAGCTCGGCGAGGAGCGCGCGCATCTGGCGCTCGCGCATGCGGTCGCCCGGCAGGGCACCGCGCCACCAGGCCGCGCGGTTCTCCAGGTGCACGTTCGCGACGAGCAGCCGCTCTCCGTCGACATCCGTGAACGCGGAGATGGCCATCCGGCGCTGGCGTTCGCGGGGCAGCTCGATCGCGCGGGCATCGACCAGCGGTCGCGTGGCGAGTACGGCGTTGCCGCGTTCAGTGCCGGCGCTGGAGCGCGTCGGCGCGAAGAACGCCGTGAGCCCGAGCCGATGCGCCAGCTCGAGGACGTCGGCGTCCACCTCCTGCAGCAGCAGGACGAAGCCAGGAACCAGCGTGCCGGCGGTCAGGCGCGCGCGTCGGAGATCGTCGACGAGCTGCGGGAGGTCACCCCTGCCGTTATGCAGGTTCCACGTGACGAGCGCGACAAAAGGACGGTCCGGGATAACGATGGGGACAACGCGGACAGGGGCGCACGCGCCAGCGAAGGCCAGCGCGGCGATGAGAACAGCGCTAACCAGGCAAGGGCTCTGCCCCTGGCGATCGCGGCAGGGCCCTCGCCTGGTTGGCCCAGTGTCTTTCTGGGCGCGCTCCGCGCGCCCTCGTTCGTTATGCGGTCTGGGTGCGGGGATGAGATTCTCGTTGGGAGCCGCATAAGGGACTAACGCGCCGCGGCAGCAGCGCGTCGAAATGCCTGGCCTTCCGCCGCGGCCGAGCGCAGCAGCGCGGTTGCCGTGTAAACGACGACCACGACCACCAGCCAGCGCACGTAATTGAGCGGCAACGACTTGACGATGTAGGCCGCGAGCAGGACGGCGGGGATGCCGCCGATCGCCAGCCCGAGGGCCGCGCGGAGGTCGTACTTCTCCTTGCGGATGAACTGCCCGCTCGCCGTTGGCATGAGAAACGCGCACGATCCCATCATGATGGGAAAGGCCGCCGTCGGGTTCATGCCGAGCAGGCTGACCATGATCATGCAGGGCGCGTAGAGGCCGATGCCGAGCGTCATCAGCGCCCCCAGCATGAAGTTGATCGCGGAGCCGAGGACGAGCTTTGGTCCGCCGAGCGCGAGCGCGTCGCCGCCGCCGGGAACCAGCTGCAACGCCGTCATCGCCATCAGGACTGCCGCGCCCAGCAGCGCCAGACCCATGCCGATCTGAATCTTCCGACGGGAGAACCCCGACACGATGCCCGCGCCGAACCACGATCCGGCCACTGCGGCACCGATCAACAACACCAGCGTCACGAAGTCGACCTGCACGATCGTGATGTAGATGAACGCCTGGACGAAGGTGGGAGCCGTGTGGCCGACGTTCAGCGTTCCAGGAATTTTCTCGTCGCGGACGATGTTCCACAAACGGTACATCGCGGTCGTCGTGGCGAACGAGCCGATGCCGAGCGTGTCGAAGAAATTGGTGACGAAGCCGATGGCGTCATGCAGCAGGCCTGGCGAGACGCCGTCGGGATGAGGCTTCCGCCGGACGTGCAGGAACCAGAATACGGCGTACGCCACGCTGACAACGGCAAGCGCGGCGAGCAGCAGACCTTTGCCTGTGAGCATAGTGTTTAAGTGTAACGGAACGAACGGCGGGAGGCCTGAAGGCCTCCGCTACCGATGACGAGGTTGGGGTAGCCGGAGGCCTTTCGTGGGGTCGTTTATCTCGGCAAGAACCTCAACCGACGAACTTGTAGCCTGAGCCGTGGATCGTGAGGATGTGCTCAGGCTCGTGCGGCGCCTTCTCGATCTTCTGCCGCAGCTTGGCCACGAAGTTGTCAATGGTGCGGGTGGTGGGGAAGTCCTCGTATCCCCAGACCTCGTTCAGAATCTGCTCGCGCGTCACGATCTGCCCGACGTGGGCCACGAAGTACCGGAGCAGCTCGAACTCGCGCGCGGTGAACTCGACCCGTTCGGCGCCGTGCCGCGCCTGGTGCAGCCGGAAATCGATGTCGAGGTCCCCGATGCGGCACGTATCGGCCATGCCGGGCCGGGATCCGCTGCGGCGGAGCACCGCGCGGATGCGGGCCAGCAGCTCGACGATGCTGAAGGGTTTGGTGACGTAATCGTCGGCACCGAGCTCGAAGCCGAGGACCTTGTCCGTTTCCTGGTTGCGCGCGGTGAGCATGACCACCGGGGTGGCGTTCGAGCGCGCCCGAAGCTCGCGACAGACGTCGAAGCCGTTCTTGCGCGGCAGCATGAGGTCGAGGATGACCAGGTCGGGCTCGAAGCTCGCGGCCTTTGCCAGCCCCTCATCGCCGTCCGAGGCGGTCGCCACCTCGTATCCTTCGAGCTCGAGATTGTCACGCAGTCCGAGCAGCATCTGCGGCTCGTCCTCGATCACCAGAATGCGCGCCATCACCGGTCACTCCAACGGAAAGTGGGAAGGAGAGCGTGAAGGTGCTTCCATGGCCCGGCTCGCTCTCGACGCGCACGCGACCGCCGTGGGCTCGCATAATGTGCTCGACGATGGCCAGGCCGAGCCCGCATCCCTGGGGCCCGGTCGCGTCGGTCGCGATGCGATAGAACTTGCGGAAGATCCGGCGCTGATGCCGGCGCGGGATGCCGATGCCGCGATCGGTCACGGCCACCGACGCCTGCCCCTCGTCCACGCCGACGCGGACGAAGATGTCGCGGCTCGCGCCGGAGTACTTCATCGCGTTGGTCAGCAGGTTCTCGATGGCCTGTTCGACCGCATGATCGTCGATGGTCACGGGCAGGGTCTCGGCACCCTGCTCGTAGTGGACCTGGAAGCGGTGGTGCGTGAACTGATCGCCCAATCGGGCCAGCACCCGACGTGTCACCTCGACGAGGTCCGCCTGTCCCACCTGATACGGGCGGAGTCCGGCCTCGATCTTGGAGAAGTCGAGGATGTTGTCGATGAGCCGCGTGAGCTTTCGCGCCTCGCTGTTGATGATCCGGTAGTACTCGTACGCACGTTCGGTGCTCTTCACCCGACCGACCTCGAGCGTCTCGGCGAACAGCTGGATGAGCGCCAGCGGCGTCTTGAGGTCGTGGGAGACGCTCGACACGAAATTGGATCTGAGCTCCGCGAGCCGCATCTCGCGCGCCGCGGCAATCGCGACAAAGAGGACGCCGCCGGCCATGCCGATGGCGAGCACCGTAATCAGGATGATCTGCGGCCTGGTGTTCGCCCGGACAATCTGTGCAATCGACTGATCGCCGTATCCGACGTGGAGCCGCCAGATTTCGCGGTGCATCTCGAGGGGCGCCGCGTACTCCAGGAGCTCGCTGTCAAAGAAGATGAGCGGGAACTTCCGCTCGTCGATGAACGCGCGCGTCGGCTGTGCGCCGGAATCGAAGATGACCCGACCCGTGTCGTCGACGAGCGTCACGACCAGCGGCGGGAACCCCGTCGGCCCCTGGATGCCTTTCATCATGCCGCGCAGCAGCAAGGGCAGGTACTCCTGCCGCAGGCGCTCGGGATCCACGGAGAATCCAACGAAACTCGTCAGCTCGTCACGCGCCGGGTTGTTGAACCGCAACTGCGCCTGGACGTAGCGCGGCCTTCCGTTGAGTGACTCCTGCATCGTGACGATCACGCGCCGGTGCGCGGCCAGTTCGCGGAGGCGCGGCACGAGCTGGTGCTCCAGCTCGACGTCGTGCCGGAACCGCGCGCCGGCCGGGCGCGACGCGCTGTCGCGGTCGTACACGAGGAGGCGCGTATCGGACGAGACGCCGGACCAGACGTAGTACTCGTCGATGAACGGGCTGTGTTTGACGCTCTCGGCGAACACGGGATCGATCCAGGGCAGATCGAGCAGCGGTTCGGTACGTGCCTGCGCGATGCGCAGCAGCACCCGGATGTACGGGGCCTTCAGCTCCTCGTCGATGCCGTTGGTCAGCGAGTCGGCCGTTTCGTGGCTGAGCTGCTGCAGGACGACCGTCGAAGTCGTCTCGAGATCGCCGAGCGAGCGGAACTGAAAGTAAAAGAGGACCGCGACCGGGATGGCGACGGCAATCGCAAGCGCCGCTGCCAGCCGAAGACTCCGGTCCTGAAGGACCTGGGAAAGCGCTGTGGGCCCGCTTGTCTGTTCCATCGATGAAGATTGTAACGGCTAAACACGGATCTGGGCGCGACCCCACCCGATCCGCGAAAGATTCCGATTTCGTACCTGGAGGCAGCACATGTCCCCCTATTCGGCAGTTCACCGAGTCGCTGAGGCTCCGTTTGGGGGCGGGACCCGGGGCCTGAATCTCGATTTGGACTCGAGAATCCGGCCTCGAGCCCCGCGCCCAAGCCCCAGCTCAGAAGGCCTGTCCTGATCGACTCGAGTAAGTTCGGGAGTGCTCCGGGTCTAGTGGACGGTCTTGAGCGCGGCCAGAAACCCGACCGCGGGTGATAGAAATCTGCAGTTGATCGAGGGTTGCATCAGAAGTTCCTCCCTCTTTGAAATCGTCCCCGGCGAACCTCCGCTCCCCGCGCCCGGTGCCGCGAACGGGTCCGAAAAGAGGACGCAGAGACGATCTGAAACGCCGAGGGCGCCGAGGACGCCGAGAAATTTTCCAGGAAGACGTTCGGCGGGCTCGGCGTTTGAAGGAGGCAATTGGGCAAGACACACGCCGTCACACCCCAGCCTGGTGAGCCTGCGACGTCATACGCGCGCGGATTACGAAATCGATCTCACGGGAACGGCGACGAGGCGGGAGGATTCCCGTCGTATTGAACATCAGCGGCCGTCTTACCGCGTTGGATGGCTTCCCGTGGGTCGGCGCTCGTGTCGCGGCCCCATGCCTCGACGAACGGCGGGACCGCATAAGGGGTTCCGGCCTCGGAACACGCTGGATGTATGCGCGCCCGGGCATTACCGATTATGGTGGCGACAACCGGGAAACCCCGCAGACACCTCGGCAGCCCGCCCGTTCGCAAGACGCGCGCGGCGCAGCCGTGGTTTATCAGGAATTCCAAGGCGAAAATGCCACCGACCGACGTATTGCACGGCCTTGAACGCGCGTGCTATATTCGCTGGGTTATGCAGGGACTAGGACACCCTATCTAGTCCCACCCCTCGACTGACGCTCGGGGTGCCCTGAGCCCGTCGAAGGGCAACCGCACGGGAAGAGGCCCGAAAGGAGACCGCGGGCCGGTATTTGGCGGGCGCCGCGTCTTGGCAGACGCCGCACTTGATGACGCGTCAAGTGGCGGCTATTCCTCGGAGAGATCCGAGCCTGCACCGAGCCGGGTTTCCTGGCGCATCACATAGATAGGGTCATCAGTTTCAGGTGCCAGCCCGGCAGTGCCGGTCTTCAGGCCTGAAACGACATCGGAGGCCTCACTGGATCAGGCCTCGGGCATCAGCGCCGTCTCAGCTTCAACCGCCCTGAGGCCTGAGACAGCCCTGATGCCTGATGCCTGATCCCTGAAGCCTGCTGAATTCACCATGCCGACTATCAGTCAGCTCGTCCGTCAGGGACGCGAGAAGATCGTCACCAAGACCAAGAGTCCCGCGCTGCAGGAAAGCCCGCAGAAGCGTGGCGTCTGCGTGCGCGTCTTCACTCAGACGCCGAAGAAGCCGAACTCGGCGCTTCGGAAGGTCGCACGCGTCCGGCTGACGAATGGGATTGAGGTCACCACCTACATTCCCGGCGTGGGGCACAACCTGCAGGAACACTCGCTGGTGCTCATCCGCGGCGGCCGTGTCAAGGACCTGCCCGGCGTCCGCTATCACGTCGTTCGCGGGACGCTCGACGCGGTTGGCGTGCAGGGCCGGAAGCAGGGGCGCTCCAAGTACGGCGCGAAGAGACCGAAGCAGTAGAGGAATCGATATGCCTCGCAGACGAGAAATCCCCAAGCGCGAACTGGCGGCCGATCCGCTCTACAACAGTTCCCTGGTGAGCAAGTTCATCAACACGGTCATGCGCGACGGCAAGCGCAGCACCGCGGAGCGGATCCTCTATCAGAGCTTCGCCATCATTCGCGACCGCACCGGCGACGACCCCTTGAAAGTGTTCAAGAAGGCGCTCGACAACGTGAAGCCGAGCCTCGAGGTGAAGTCGCGGCGCGTCGGCGGCTCGAACTATCAGGTGCCAATCGAGGTCAACCCGAATCGGCGGCTTTCGCTCAGCATCCGGTGGCTGGTCGGCTACGCGCGCCAGCGGGGCGACGGCAAGACCATGCAGGAAAGGCTCGCCAACGAGCTGCTCGACGCGTCGAACCTGCGCGGGGGCGCCGTGAAGAAGCGCGAAGACACGCACCGGATGGCCGAAGCGAACAAGGCGTTCGCGCACTATCGGTGGTAGATATAAGAATTCTTGATTCTTGATTCTTGATTTTGCGGACCTCGAATCATGAATCATGAATCATGAATCATGAATAGTTAAACGCCGGAAGCACGAAGACAGGTTAAAGCAATGCCTCGGCAACTACCGCTCAATCGAACCCGGAACATCGGCATCATGGCGCACATCGATGCCGGGAAGACGACCACGACCGAGCGGATCCTCTTCTATACGGGCATCACGTACAAGATCGGCGAAGTCCATGAGGGCACCGCCGTCATGGACTGGATGGAGCAGGAACAGGAGCGCGGCATCACGATCACGTCGGCCGCGACGACCTGCTTCTGGCGCGAGCACCGCATCAACATCATCGACACGCCCGGGCACGTCGACTTCACCGCCGAGGTCGAGCGCTCGCTGCGCGTGCTCGACGGCGCGTGCGCCGTGTTCGACGCGGTCTCCGGCGTGGAGCCCCAGTCGGAGACCGTCTGGCGCCAGGCGGACAAGTACCGGGTGCCGCGCATCTGCTTCGTCAACAAGATGGACCGCGTCGGCGCCGACTTCACGCGGACGCTCGAGCAGATCGAGACGAAGCTCCAGGGGAACCCCGTCGCGATTCAGTTGCCGATCGGCAGCGAGGACAAGTTCGTCGGGGTGGTCGACCTCGTGAAGATGAAGGCGATCACCTACAAGGACGAGACGATGGGCGCCGACTACGTCGTCTCGGACATCCCGGCCAACATGCTCGCCGAGGCGCAGACCTACCGCGAGAAGCTGATCGAGAAGGTCAGCGAGCACGACGACAAGCTGCTCGAAAAGTACCTGGGCGGCGAGGAGATCACCGAGTCGGAGATCAAGGCCGCGCTGCGCAACCGCGTCGTCAGGTCGGTGCGCCAGGAGAGTGCGCCGTTCGTCGTCGTCATCTGCGGTTCCGCCTTCAAGAACAAGGGTGTGCAGCCACTGCTCGACGCGGTGGTCGATTATCTGCCCTCGCCGCTCGACGTGCCGCCGATCACCGGCCTGGATCCCAACGCCAAGGTCGAGACGCTCATCGAGCGCCCGGCGTCGGATGACGCACCGTTTGCCGCGCTGGTCTTCAAGATCATGACGGACCCGTTCGTCGGCCAGCTCACGTTCATCCGCGTCTATTCGGGTGTGCTCGCGTCGGGCTCCTCGGTCTACAACTCGACCAAACAGCGCACCGAGCGCGTCGGCCGCCTCCTGAAGATGCACGCCAACAAGCGTGAGGAGATCAAGGAGGTCTACGCGGGCGACATCGCCGCAGCGGTCGGCCTGAAGCAGGTCAGCACGGGCGACACGATCTGCGACGAGAAGAAGCCGGTCGTGCTCGAGTCGATGGACTTCCCCGAGCCGGTCATCTCGCTCGCCATCGAGCCGAAGACCAAGGGCGACCACGAGAAGCTCGGTCAGGGTCTCGCGAAGCTGATGGGCGAGGACCCGACGTTCCGCGTCAAGACGGACGAGCAGACCGGGCAGGTCGTCATCAACGGCATGGGCGAGCTGCACCTCGAAATCATCGTGGATCGGCTGAAGCGCGAGTTCAGCGTCGAGGCGAGCGTCGGCAAGCCGCAGGTCGCCTACAAGGAAACGCTCACGCGTCCGGCCGACGGCGAGGGGCGCTACATCCGTCAGACCGGCGGCCGTGGTCAGTACGGTCACGCGAAGATCCATCTGTTCCCGGGCGAGCCCGGCACAGGCTACGTATTCGAGAACGAGATCGTCGGCGGCACGATTCCGAAGGAATTCATCAAGCCGATCGACGAGGGCATCAAGGAAGCGCTCACGCGCGGCGTCCTGGCCGGCTACCCGATCGACGACGTGAAGATCGAGCTGTACGACGGGTCGTTCCACGACGTGGACTCGTCCGAGATGGCGTTCAAGATTGCCGGCTCCATGGCGTTCCAGGACGCGGCGAAGAGAGCCAAGCCCGTGCTCCTCGAGCCGGTCATGCGCGTCGAGGTCGTGGTCCCGAAGGACTACATGGGCGACGTGATGGGCGACCTGGCCAGCCGCCGGGGCCGCATCCAGTCGCAGGAAGACCGCGGCGGCACGCAGATCATCAACGCGCGCGTGCCGCTCTCGGAGATGTTCGGCTACGCGACCGACCTGCGCTCGCGCACGCAGGGCCGCGCCACCTACTCGATGCACTTCGACCGCTACGAGCAGGCGCCGCAGAACGTGAGCGAAGAGGTCGTCGCGCGTATACAGGGGACGAAATAGGCCTGGGCTGAGGCCTGAGACAGCCCTGAGGCCTGGGGCCTGATCCCTGAGGCCTTCTCAGACGGAGACGCACTTCGATGGCGAAAGAGAAATTTGATCGGTCCAAACCGCACGTGAACGTGGGAACGATCGGACATATCGACCACGGCAAGACGACCTTGACGGCGGCGTTGACGAAAGTGGCCGCCGACAAGGGGTGGGCGAAGTTCGTGTCGTATGACGAGGTGGCCAAGGCGTCGGAGTCGCAGGGGCGGCGCGACGACACGAAGATTCTGACGATTGCCACCAGTCACGTCGAGTATTCGACGGCCAAGCGGCATTACGCGCACGTGGACTGCCCGGGGCACGCCGACTACATCAAGAACATGATCACGGGCGCGGCGCAGATGGACGGCGCGATTCTGGTGGTGTCGGCCACCGACGGCCCGATGCCGCAGACGCGGGAGCACGTGCTGTTGGCGCGCCAGGTGAACGTGCCGTGTCTGCTCGTAGCCCTGAACAAAGTCGACGCGGTGGACGATCCCGAGCTGTTGGACCTGGTGGAGCTCGAGGTGCGCGAGCTGTTGTCGAGCTATGGGTTCCCGGGCGACGACGTGCCGGTGGTGCGGGTAAGTGCGCTGAAAGCGCTCCACGGCGAGGCGGAGGGCGTCGCCGGGGTCGTGAAGCTGATGGAAGCGCTCGACAGCTACGTGCCGCTGCCGCAGCGGGAGATCGACAAGCCGTTCATGATGCCGATCGAGGACGTGTTCTCGATCTCCGGCCGCGGCACGGTGGTCACCGGCCGCGTGGAGCGCGGCAAGGTGAAGGTGGGCGAGGAGATCGAGATCGTCGGCTTCAAGCCCACGGAAAAGAAGGTGGTCACCGGCGTCGAGATGTTCCGGAAGCTGCTCGATGAGGGCGTCGCAGGGGACAACATCGGCGTGCTGCTGCGCGGGGTCGAGAAGACCGACGTCGAGCGCGGGCAGGTGCTGGCCAAGCCGGGATCGATCAAGCCGCACACCAGGTTCAAGGGCGAGGTCTACATCCTGTCGAAGGAAGAAGGCGGGCGGCACACGCCGTTCTTCAACGGGTATCGGCCGCAGTTCTACATCCGGACGACGGACGTGACGGGCGTGCTGAAGCTGCCCGAGGGTGTGGAGATGGTGATGCCGGGCGACAACACGACGATCACGGGCGAGCTGATCACGCCGGTGGCGATCGAGAAGGGGAGCCGCTTCGCCATCCGCGAAGGCGGCCGGACGGTAGGCGCGGGAACGATCAGCGAGATCGTTGAATAGGCATCAGGGATCAGGCCTCAGGGCTGTCTCAGGCCTCAGCCTGAGGCCTCCTGATTCCTGAGGCCCGATCCCTGAGGCCTACAAGGTTCAGTTTATGGCGATGTTTTCGGACAAGATCCGCATCCGGCTGAAAGCCTACGATTCGCGGATTCTCGATCAGTCGACCGGCGAGATCGTCGAGACCGCCAAGCGGACGGGTGCCCGGCTGGCGGGACCGATTCCGCTGCCGACGGCCATCAACAAGTGGACGGTGCTCCGCTCGCCGCACGTGGACAAGAAGTCACGCGAGCAGTTCGAGATTCGGACGCACAAACGGCTGATCGACATCTTCGAGCCGACGCCGCAGACGGTCGACGCGCTGATGAAGCTCGATCTGCCGGCCGGCGTGGATGTGGAAATCAAGGCGTTCGGGAAGGAGCACGGTAAGTAGGCATCAGGGATCAGGCCTCAGGGATCAGGGCTTTCTAAGGCACCAGCCTGAGGCCTCCTGATCCCCGAGGCCTGATTCCTGAGGCCTGACAGGATTCAGTATGGTGACAGGCATCATCGGCAGAAAAGTCGGCATGACGCAGCTGTTCACGACGGACGGCACGGTCCACCCCGCGACGGTGCTCAGGGCCGGTCCCTGTGTCGTCGTCCAGGCCAAGACCGTCGAGAACGACGGGTATGAAGCCGTGCAGCTCGGGTTCGTCGACGACAGGCCCACGCGCGAGAACAAGCCGACGACCGGTCATTTCAAGAAGGCGGGCGTACCGCCGACGCGGGTGCGGCGCGAGGTCAAGCTGAAGCCCGGCGGCGAGGCCGCAAAGCCGGGCGACCAGGTGAACGTCTCGATCTTCGCCGACGGCGACCGCGTCGACGTCATTGCCACCAGCCGCGGCAAGGGGTTCCAGGGTGTCGTCAGGCGGCACCACTTCCGCGGCGGTCGCGCGACACACGGCTCGATGTTCCACCGCGCGCCCGGATCGATTGGCGCCTCTTCGTTTCCGTCCCGCGTCGTCAAGGGCATGCGCATGGGCGGGCACATGGGGCACGACCGCGTCACGGTTCGCAATCTCAAGGTGTTGCGTGTTGACGCGGAGAACAATCTGCTGTTGCTGAATGGCGCGGTTCCCGGCGGGCCTGGCGGCTACGTCGTCGTTCGGAAGGCGATAGCGGCCAAGCCGGTGCGTGTGGCGCAGGTGGAGCCCACGAAGAAGAAGGGCAAGAAGTAAAGCATTCGTGATTCGTGATTCGCGATTCGCGATTGGGGACGTGCTCATGACGGTGGACATCGTCAACCAGCAGAACGAGAAGGTCGGGTCGCTCGATTTGCGCGACGAGGTATTCGGCGGCCGCGTGAAGGTCGACCTGATTCACGAATCAGTGGTCCGGGCCAACGCGGCCGATCGGCGTGGAACGCACGCGACGAAGAACCGCGCGCTCGTGAGCGGCAGCGGCAAGAAGCCGTGGCGTCAGAAGGGCACCGGCCGCGCGCGCGTGGGCGAGATCCGGAACCCGCTCTGGCGCAAGGGTGGCATCGTCTTCGGGCCGCAGCCGCGCAGCTACGAATACCAGTTGCCGAAGAAGGTAGAGAAGGGCGCGCTGCGCGCGGCGCTCACGCAGAAGCTGCGCGATGGCGTGGTGGTCGTCGTCGACGCGCTGAGCGTCGCCGATATCAAGACGAAGACCGCGGCCGAGATGCTGAAGCGGCTCGGTGTGGACGGCAAGGTGCTGCTCGTCGACGTGAAGCCCGAGGACAAGCTCGCGCTCTCGGTGCGGAACATCGCCGGCGTGCGGCTGCTCGCGAGCAACCGCGTCAGCGCGCGGGACGTCGTCAACACGCGACGCGTGGTGATGACCCGCGCGGCGCTGGAGAAGCTCCAGGAGGCTCTGGGATAAGGAACGGCGTGACGCCGGTCCGGAAGACGGATAAGGAACGGCGTGACGCCGGTCCGGAAGACGGATAAGGAACGGCGTGACGCCGGTCCGGAAGACGGATAAGGAACGGCGTTAAGCCGGTCCGGAAGACGGATAAGGAACGGCGTTACGCCGGTCCGGAAGACGGATAAGGAACGGCGTTAAGCCGTTCCGGAAGACAGCGTTATGAAACTCACCGACGTACTTCATCGCCCGGTCATCACCGAGAAGACCACCGTGATTCGCGAGGACGACCGGACGCTGGTCTTCCGGGTCGCCGCGGACGCGAACAAGGTCGACATCCGGCGCGCCGTCGAGCATCTGCTCGGGTCGAAGGTCGAGAGCGTTCGCACGTCGATCAATCACGGAAAGATCAAGCGCCAGGGTCGCTTTGCCGGGCGCCGCTCGGACTGGAAGAAGGCCTATGTGAAGCTCCGGGAAGGCGAGAAGATGCCCGAGTTCCTGCAGGGGGCGTAAAAACAGGCCTCAGGGCTCAGGCCTCAGGGATCAGGAGGCCTCAGGCTGAGGCCGGCCCGATGCCTGAGACAGCCCTGAGGCCTGAGGCCTGATTCCTGAGGCCTACAAGGATCACAGAGATGCCGATTCGCACATACAAGCCCACTTCGTCCGGCCGGAGGTTCCAGACGGTTCAGACGTTCGACGAGATCACGACGTCGGAGCCGCATCGCCCGCTGACCGAGACGCTGCATCGCTCGGGCGGGCGCAACAACCGGGGAGAACTGACCTCCTGGTGGCGCGGCGGCGGTCACAAGCGGCTGTACCGCATCATCGACTTCAAGCGGGACAAGAAGAACATCCCGGGAAAGATTTCGACGATCGAGTACGACCCGAATCGCTCGGCGCGGATCGCGCTCGTGACGTACGCGGACGGCGAGAAGCGCTACATCCTGCAGCCGCTCGGCCTCAAGGTGGGCGACACGATCGTGGCCGGCGACAACGTCGACATCCTGCCGGGAAACGCGATGCCGCTCAAGAGCATCCCGCTCGGCACGCAGATCCACAACGTGGAACTGCGGCCCGGCAAAGGCGGCCAGCTCGCGCGCAGCGCCGGGTCCTCGGTACAGCTCGTCGCGCGCGAGGGTGACTACGCGTCGGTGAAGCTGCCGTCGGGCGAGATCCGCAAGATCCTCGTCGAGTGCATGGCGACCATCGGCCAGGTCGGCAACCTCGATCACGAGAACGTCTCGATCGGCAAAGCGGGGCGGAGCCGATGGCTGGGCAAGCGGCCGCATGTACGCGGCGTGGCAATGAACCCGGTGGACCATCCACTCGGCGGCGGTGAGGGCAAGACCTCCGGCGGCCGGCATCCCGTGACGCCATGGGGACAGCCCACCAAGGGCTTCAAGACCCGCCGTCGGAAGGACACGGATCGGTTCATCGTGCAGCGAAGAAGCAAGTAGGCAGCAGGCGGTATGCAGTAGGCAGCGCATTTGGGAGGGGCGGCGTCAGCGGTACGGTCGCAAGGCTTTTACTGCCTACTGCCTACTGCCTACTTCGAGATTCAGTATGAGCAGATCACTGAAGAAAGGCCCGTTCGTCGACACGCCGCTGCTCGAGAAGGTCGAGGGCATGAACCGGGCGAACGAGAAGAAGGTCATCAAGACCTGGTCGCGCCGCTCGACGGTCGTGCCGGAGATGGTGGGGCACACGATGGCGGTGCACAACGGGAAGAAGTTCATCCCGGTGTATGTCACCGAGAACATGGTGGGCCACAAGCTGGGCGAGTTTGCGCCGACCCGGACGTTCAAAGGGCACACGACGAAGACCGAAAAGGCTGCCGCGGCGGCGCCAGCCGCGCCGCCCCCCGGCGGGAAGTCGTAGCCATGATTGAAGCTCACGCGACCGCGCGGAACATTCGCACCTCGGCGCAGAAGGCCGGACTCGTGTGCACTCTGATCCGCGGCAAGAACGTCAATCAGGCGCTCGCAACGCTGCAGTTCACGAAGAAGACGATCGCGCGGGATCTCGCAAAGGTGCTGAGGTCGGCCGTGGCGAACGCGCAGCAGAAGGAAGGCTTCGGCGGCGACGTCGAGCGTCTCTTCGTTGCAGAGTGCTACGCGAACCAGGGGCCGTCGCTGAAGCGGGTCCGCCCGGCGCCGATGGGCCGCGCATTTCGCATCGTGAAGCGCACCGCGCACCTGACGGTCCGCGTGGCCGAACAACCGCTGAAGATCGCGCGGGTGGCTGAAGCGGGCCCTGCGACGACGCCGCCGCGACGAGCTGCCACCGGCGAGAAGGCAGCCACGGCCGAGCCGGCAGGCGCCAGGAAGACAGCGACCGCGCGGAAGGCAGGCGCGCGGAAGACGGCCGCGGCGAAAGCCTCGTCCGCGAGGAAGGCACGGAAGACCACCGGCGCGAAGAAAAAGACGGCTGGCAAGAAGAAGACGTGACGCATGGCCACGAAGGCCACGAAGGCGTTAGCCACGAAGGCCACGACGGTCACGAAGAAAGAACCAAAGAAACCTTCGTGATCTTCGTGACCTTCGTGGCTGATTCTTTGTGATCTTCGTGGCGAAACGAATGAGGAGAGACCGTGGGCCAGAAGGTTCACCCGTACGGATTCCGGCTCGGCTTCAACAAGACGTGGCGCTCCCGCTGGTACTCGGATCGCGACTACGCGAAGCTGCTGCACGAGGACCTCGCCCTGAGGCAGGACCTCAAGAAGCGCTTCTCGCACGCCGGCGTATCGCGAATCGAGACCGAGCGCGCCGCGAACAAGCTCAAGATCGACATCTACACCTCGCGTCCGGGGATCATCATCGGCCGCAAGGGAACGGAGGTCGACAAGCTGAAGCAGGAGATTCAGAAGCGCACGAGCCGCGAGGTCTTCATCAATATACAGGAGATCCAGAAGCCCGAGCTCGAGGCGCAGCTCATCTCCGAATCGGTGGCCGTGCAGCTCGAGAAACGCGTGGCGTTCCGCCGCGCGATGCGGAAGGCCGTGGAGTCGGCGCTGCGATTCGGCGCGCGCGGCATCAAGGTGCGCGTGTCGGGCCGGTTGAACGGGGCGGAAATCGCCCGCTCCGAGTGGTATCTGCACGGTCAGTTGCCGCTGCAGACGCTTCGCGCCGACATCGACTACGGCTTTGCGGAGGCGAACACGACCTACGGCCAGATCGGCGTGAAGGTGTGGCTCTACAAGGGCGAGCGCCTGGTGCCGCGCGCCGGACGTGACGAGGAATACCGGGATCGGGCACCGCGCCGCGCCGGCCGCGGGTGAGCGGTTGAAGGGTAACGAACCATGTTGATGCCAAAGAAGGTCAAGTACCGCAAGCAGCAGCGCGGGCGCATGGCCGGCAAGGCGTGGCGGGGATCGGATGTGTCGTTCGGCGACTACGGCCTGAAGGCGCTCGAGCCCTGCTGGCTCACCGATCGGCAGATTGAGGCGGCGCGGGTCGCGATGACGCGTTTCATCAAGCGCGGCGGCAAGATCTGGGTCCGCGTCTTCCCCGACAAGCCGATCACGAAGAAGCCGCAGGAAACCCGAATGGGGAAAGGCAAGGGCGCGCCCGAGCAGTGGGTGTGCGTCATCCGCCCCGGCCGCGTGATGTTCGAGATGGAAGGGGTCACCGAGACCGAGGCGCGCCGCGCCATGCAGCTCGCCGCCGCGAAGCTGCCGATCAAGACAAGGTTCGCAACCCGGTTCGCCGAGGAGCACGCGTGATGAAGATCGCGGAAATCCGCGAGCAGACGGTCGACGAGCTCCACGTCAAAGAGCAGGAGCTCGACGACCAGTTGTTCCGTCTTCGGATCCAGAAGTCGATGGGGCAGCTGGAAGCGCCGGCCAAGATCCGCGACCTGCGGCGCAGCTTGGCACGGGTCAAGACGATTCTGCGCGAGAAGCAGCCGGCGCCTGGCAGCGGGCAGCAGGCAGCAGCCAGCCGGCAGCCGGCGGAAAAGAGCAAGCCGGCAGCGGGCAGCCGGCAGCGGGCAGCGGGCAGCCGGCGGCGGGCAGCGGGCAGCCGGCAGCGGGCAGCGGGCAGCCGGCAGTGAAACAAGAACGGCCGCAGCAACGGCGGGGGCACTGGCAACAGGCACTGCCAGCTGCCTGCTGCCGGCTGGAGTGGATACAAGATGGGCGCGAAGACAGAACTGACAGGCATGGTCGTCAGCGACAAGATGGAAAAGACCGTGGTCGTCGCGGTCGAGCGCAAGGTGCGCCACGACCTCTACGGCAAGAGTCAGCGGAGGACCTCCCGGTTCCTCGCGCACAACGAGGGGAACGAGGCGAGGATCGGCGACAAGGTCAACATCGCCGAATCGCGGCCGCTCAGCGCGCGCAAACGGTGGGTCGTCACGCGCGTGGTGGAAAAGGCGACCGAGGTGTAGGCAGTAGCAGGAAGCAGTAAGCGGCGCGGGAGGAGGAGTCGGCCGGTTCTCCACTGCCTGCTGCTTGCTGCCTACTGCCTACTACAAGGATCAGGTCATGATTCAGATGCGTTCGATCCTCGACGTGGCCGACAATTCCGGCGCGCGAAAGATCTCGGTCATCAACCCGATTGGAGGGTCCACCGGGCGCTACGCGCGGCTCGGCGACATCGTCACCGCGTCGGTGAAGGAAGCGACGCCTGATGGGACGGTCAAGAAGGGGCAGGTCGTCAAGGCCGTGATCGTGCGGACGCGCAAGGAGCAGCGCCGCCGCGACGGCAGCTATATCCGCTTCGACCGCAATGCCGCGGTGCTCGTCAACGATCAGGGCGAGCCGATCGGCACGCGCGTGTTCGGTCCGGTTGCGCGGGAGCTGCGCGAGCGCCGGTTCATGAAGATCATCTCGCTCGCGCCGGAAGTGCTCTAGGAATTCGTGATTCACGATTCATGATTCTTGATTGATTATGTCGAGACTCCAGACGCCGATTCGCCGCAACGACACGGTGATCGTCACCACCGGCAAGGACAGCGGCAAGCGCGGTCGCGTGCTCAAGGTGCTGCCCGAGAGCAACCGCCTCATCGTCGAGGGCGTGAATCTGATCAAGCGCCATACGCGGCCGAACCCGCAGCGCAACATCAAGGGCGGCATCGTCCAGCGCGAGGCATCGCTGCACGCGAGCAACGTCCAGCTGGTGTGCCCCGAATGCGGGGAGAAGACCCGGATCGGCCACAAGATCCTCTCCGATGGCCGCAAGGTCCGGATCTGCCGCAATTGCGAGGAAGTGGTGGACAAATGAACCGGCTGAAAGACCGCTACCTGAAGGAAGTCATGCCGGCGCTCAAGAAAGAGTTCGGGTACTCGAACGTGATGGCGATCCCCAAGCTCGAGAAGATCGTCATCAACATGGGACTCGGCGAGGCGACGCAGAACGCGAAGCTTGCCGACGTCGGGGCGGACGAGCTCGGACGCATTACCGGCCAGAAGGCCGTGGTCCGCCGCGCGACGAAGTCGATCGCCCAGTTCAAGCTGCGCCAGGGCATGCCGGTGGGCGCGATGGTCACGCTGCGCGGCCAACGCATGTACGAGTTCCTCGACCGGTTGATCAGCATTGCGCTTCCACGCGTGCGCGACTTCCGCGGCGTCTCGCCGCGCGGGTTCGACGGGCGCGGCAATTACACCCTCGGGCTGCGCGACCAGTTGATATTTCCCGAAATCGATTACATGAAGGTCGACAAGGCGCGGGGTATGAACGTATCGGTCGTCACGACCGCCCAGACCGACGAGGAGGCGAGAAAGCTGCTCCAGCTGATGGGCATGCCTTTCCGCGCGAACTAGCCGGCAGCAGGCAGCGGGCAGACAGCAGGCGGTCGCCAGAAGTCGGCAGAGCGTCGTGTGTGTCCACGAGTTCTTTACTGCCAGCTGCTTGCTGCCAGCTGCCAGCTGAAAGGTTCCGATGGCAACGACGGCAAAGATCGCCAAAGAGAGCAAGGCACTGAAGTTCAAGATCCGCCACCGCCACCGCTGTCGCATCTGCGGGCGGCCGCGGGGCTACCTGCGCAAGTTCGACATGTGCCGCCTGTGCTTCCGGAAGCTCGCCCTCGAGGGCGACGTAACGGGGGTCACGAAGAGCAGTTGGTGATCAGCCGGCAGCCGGCAACAGGCAGCAGGCAGCAGGCAGAGAGAAGACAATGACCGATCCGATTTCTGACATGCTCACGCGCATCCGCAACGGCGTGACGGCCAAGCACGCGCGTGTCGACATGCCTGCCTCGAAGCTCAAGGCAGAGATCGCGCGAATTCTCCATGACGAGGGGTACATTCAGGGCTACCGCGTCATCGACGAGCCCGCGGACAAGGCCGGCCGCCAGGCGCGGCAGATCATCCGAATCTTCCTGAAGTATGGGCCCCACGGCGAACGCGTGATCACGGGCCTCGAGCGCATCAGCCGTCCGGGCCGCCGCGTCTACCTCGGCGTCGACAAGGTACCGCCGGTTCTGGGCGGCCTCGGCACGAACATCCTGACCACGTCGCGAGGGGTGATGACGGGCCGGGCGGCGAAGAAGGCCGGCGTGGGCGGCGAAGTACTCTGCAATGTGTGGTAGCACGCAGTAGGCACTAGGCAGTAGGCAGTATGCAGCAGGCAGCGCAACCGGGCGGTCGTAGCGGCGCCGGAAACTAGAACCCTTGAGAGCCGGAAACTTGACGCATCGAGTCAAGTTTCAGGGCTCACAAGTGAACTATAGCGGGCCGAGGCCCGCTAGAACTCGTTTCTACTGCCCACTGCCTACTGCCTACTGCCTACTGCCTACTACAAGGATCCACCAATGTCTCGAATTGGAAAGAAGCCGATCCAGATCCCCAAGAGCGTCACCGTGAAGGTGAGCGACGATACGGTCGAGGTGCAGGGGCCGAAAGGCAAGCTGCGGCAGCCGATTCCCCCCGGCGTCAAGTTCGCCCAGGAGGACGGCAGCCTCGTCGCAACGATGGTCCGCGACGACGACGAGCTGAAGAAGTTCTACGGCCTGGCGCGCAGTCTCGTCGCCAACGCCGTGACGGGCGTGACCGAGGGCTTCAAGAAGGAGCTCGACATCGTCGGCATCGGGTATCGTGCGGAGCTCAAAGGGAAACAGGTGCAGTTCGCTCTCGGCTACTCGCACCCGATCGTGCTCAACATCCCGAACGGGATCGATATCGCCGTCGACAAGCAGACACACATCACGGTCACCGGCGTCGACCGGCAGCTCGTGGGGCAGGTGGCCGCCAACATCCGCCGCCTGCGCAAACCCGACCCGTACAAGCAGAAGGGCGTCCGCTACACGGGCGAAGTGCTCAAGAAGAAGGTTGGCAAGACCGGGGCGTAAAAAAGAGTCTCAGGCCGGAGGCAGCCCCCTGGGGCCTGAGTTGACGCACGGCCGCATCCTTAGATGCGGCCCGCCGGGTCTGAAGACCCGGCCTACGTACGAGGATCGACGATGCGGATCAAGACGAAGGACGACCGCCGCGTGCGGATCAAGTACCGTATCCGGAAACGGGTGTTGGGCAACGAGGCCCGCCCGCGCCTTACGGTGTTCCGGAGCGTGGCGCACATATACGTGCAGGTGGTCGACGACATGAGCGGGCGTACGATCGCGTCCGCATCGACGGTGGAATCGGCCGTCAAAGGTTCGTTGAAGAACGCCAGGGGTGGCAACGTCGCCGGCGCCAGGGTGATCGGCAAGACCATCGCCGAGCGGCTCCTCGAAAAGGGTGTCAAGCGGGTGGTGTTCGACCGGAACGGCTTCCTCTATCATGGACGGGTAAAGGCCGTGGCCGACGCCGCCCGGGAAGCTGGTTTGGAGTTTTGAAGGCCGGAGAGCCGACGACTGGGAGCGCACTGTGGCAATGAACCGTACTCGCGAGAAGATCGACGCGGGACAGCTGGAGATCAAGGACACCGTCGTTTCCATCAACCGGGTGACAAAGGTGGTCAAGGGCGGCAAGAACCTGAGCTTCAGCGCACTGGTGGTCGTCGGCGACGGTCACGGGGTCGTGGGCTTCGGGGTCGGGAAGGCGAAAGAGGTGCCGTCGGCCATCAAGAAGGGCATCGAGGCCGCCAAGAAGAACCTGATCCGCGTGCCGCTCAAAGGGACGACAATACCGCATCAGGTAATCGGAAAGTTCGGGTCGGGAAGCGTCCTGCTGAAGCCGGCGCCCGATGGTACCGGCCTCATTGCCGGGGGCGCCGTACGGGCCGTCGTCGAGTCGGCCGGGATTCAGAACGTGCTGACGAAGTCACTCGGCTCGGCGAACCCGCATAACGTGGTGCGCGCCACGTTCGCCGGCCTGATGGACCTGAAGGATCCGGCGCTGGTGGCGCGCTTGCGCGGCAAGGAAGAAGCGGAGCTCGTAGGAGCCTGACGTGGCAAAAAAGGCGGCGAAGGACACGGACGCCAAACGGCTCAAGGTCACGCTCGTGCGGAGTCCGATCGGCTTCAACAGGACTCAAGGTGAGACCGTGCGCGGCATGGGCCTGCGGCGAATCCGCCACACGGTGGAGCTGGCGGACACGCCCGAGACGCGAGGCATGATCCACAAGGTGCGGCACCTCGTGGAGGTCACGGAATAATTCGTGATTCTTGATTCATGATTCTTGATTGGCCAAGGCCGAGTCGGAATCAAGAATCAAGAATCAAGAATCAAGAATAGGAAAGCGATGGACCTCAGCAATTTGAAGCCGGCCGAACGGTCGAAAAAGAACCGGAAGCGCGTCGGGCGTGGTCACGGCACGGGACAGGGCGCTCAGGCCGGCCGCGGACACAAAGGTGCGAAGTCGCGCTCGGGATTCAAGTTCAAGCGCGGCTTCGAGGGCGGTCAGATGCCGCTGCATCGGCGGATCCCCAAGCGCGGCTTCCACAACGTGTTCCGGACCGAGTACACCGTGGTGAATCTCGATACGCTCTCCGAGCGGTTCGAGGCGGGCACCGTGGTCACGCCGGAGCTCTTGCGCGAGCGGGGTCTCGTCCACGGCAGCCGCCAGCCGATCAAGGTTCTGGCGCGTGGTGACATCGGCAAGAATCTGACCGTGCGTGCGCACAAGTTCAGCGGCAAGGCCGCGGAGAAGATTGCTGCCGCGGGCGGCGCGGCCGAGGTGCTGGCTTAGTCCGTTTTGCGGCTGCCAACGCGAATTTTGTAGGGAATCATGGACAACGCGCTGAAGAACCTGTTTGCTGTCACGGACCTGCGCAACCGCGTGCTGTTCACGCTGGGGCTGCTTGGCGTGTACCGCGTCGGGAACCACATTCCGACACCAGGTGTGAATGCGGACGCGCTCGCGATTCTCGCCGAACAGGCCCGGAACACCATGTTCGGCCTGTACGACATGTTCTCCGGCGGGAACCTCTCGCGCGTCACCATCTTCGCGCTGGGCATCATGCCCTATATCAGCTCGTCCATCATTCTGCAGCTGCTCACCGTCGTGTGGCCGTACCTCGAGCGGTTGTCGAAAGAGGGTGAGCTGGGGCGCCGCAAGATCACGCAGTACACCCGCTACCTGACACTGCTGCTGGCAATCGTCCAGGCGCTGGGCATCGCGGTCTTCCTCGAACGGCAGACGCAAATCGCCGGCGGCCTGCCGCTCGTCTACCAGCCGGGCTGGGCTTTCCGGCTGATGTGCGTTCTGACGCTCACGACCGGGACGACGTTCATCATGTGGCTGGGCGAGCAGATCACGGAGCGCGGCATCGGCAACGGGATGTCCCTCCTGATCTTCGCCGGCATCGTGGTCCACCTGCCGACGGCCGTGCTCACCACGTTCGACCAGATGCAGACGGGTCAGATCAGCCTGCTGCGAATCGTCTTCCTGCTGCTGATGATGGTGGCGGTCGTCGCGGCGATCATCTTCGTGGAGCGCGGGCATCGGCGCATCACCGTTCAGTACGCCAAGCGCGTGGTCGGACGTCGCCAGTACGGCGGATCGAGCACGCACATCCCGCTGAAGGTGAACACAGGCGGCGTCATTCCCGTGATTTTTGCTTCGTCCATCCTGGCGTTCCCGGCCACGCTCACCAGCATGTTCCAGGCGGGCGGCTGGGGCCGTCGGGTGGTGGACCAGTTGGCGTACGGGATGCCGCTGTACAACCTGCTCTACGTGGCAGGGATCATCTTTTTCGCGTATTTCTACACGGCGATCATCTTCAACCCGGATGACGTCGCGGAGAACATGCGCAAGTACGGAGGGTTCATCCCAGGCATCCGGCCTGGCAAGCGCACTGCGGAGTACATCGACACGATTCTGGCGCGCATCACGCTCGTCGGGGCCGTTTACCTGGCGCTCGTCGCGATTCTCCCGGAGTTCCTGATTACCGGCTTCAAGGTCGCGCCGATCCCGTTCATCGGCGAGCAGCTCGATGCGCTCCTTCCCCGGTGGATCACGGAAGGTCTCGGCGTCACGTTCTACTTCGGCGGCACTTCACTTCTGATTGTGGTTGGCGTAGCCATGGACACCGTACAGCAAGTGGAGTCGCAGCTCATCATGCGACACTATGACGGGTTCATGAAAAAGACTCGGATTCGAGGACGTCGCGGATAAAGACAAGGCCTCAGGGCTCAGGCCTCAGGAATCAGGGCCGTCTCAGGCATCAGTCTGAGACCTTCTGATTCCTGAGGCCTGATCCCTGAGGCCTCCGGTTGGAGTGAGCCCATGGCCTTGAGTGTGATCATGATGGGACCGCCGGGAGCGGGCAAGGGGACCCAGGCGGAGCACTTCGCACGCGAACGGAATCTGTTGAAGGTGTCGACGGGGGATATCCTGCGGGAAGCGATCAAGGCGGAGACGGCACTGGGCCGTGCGGCGAAGGCCACGATGGAGCAGGGCAAGCTGGTCGACGATCCCACGATGATTGGCATCGTGCGCGAGCGTCTGATGAAGCCCGATGCGATGCGGGGGTTCGTGCTCGACGGGTTCCCGCGCACGGTTGCGCAGGCGCGCGCGCTGGATCAGATCATCACCGAGCGCGATGGCGGACCGTTGATCGTGGTGGACATCGTGGTACCCGAGCGCGATCTCGTCCGGCGCCTGGCCGGACGCCGTATCTGCTCGAGCTGCGGCGCCAACGCCGATCCGTTCGAATCGAGCGAGAGCGCCGATCGATGCAAGCGGTGCGGAGGCCAGTTCGTGCAGCGCACGGACGACAGCGAGGAGGTCGTCCTGAGGCGCCTGAAGGTGTACGAGCGCGACACGCGTCCGCTGGTTGATTACTACAGGGACCGTCCGACGTTCCGGATCGTCAACGGCGCGCAGGTGCCCGAGCGCGTCGCGCACGAGCTGGCCGCGGTCATCGACAGCGCGGCGGCGGCCAGCGAGCCGCGAAGGGCGCCGAGGCTGCCGCGCATGGACAACCGGGTGGAGCCGACATTGTGATTATCTGCCGGTCGCACGTGGAGATCGACAAGCTTCGCCGCGTCAACCAGCTCGTCGCGGAGATCCTGGCCGAGCTGCGCACGATGGCGAGGCCGGGCGCGACGACGGGGCAGCTCGATCGCACGGCCGAGCAGCGCGTGCGCGCGGCGGGCGCGGTCCCCGCGTTCAAGGGCTACCACGGATACCCCGCTACGATCTGCGCCTCGGTGAACGAGCAGGTCGTGCACGGCATCCCGTCCGACCGTCTGCTCGCCGAGGGGGACATCCTCTCGATCGACATGGGCGCAAAGCTCGATGGCTTCTTTGGCGACTGTGCCGTGACCGTACCCATCGGTCGGGTGTCGGCCCAGGCCGACGCGCTGCTGCGCGTGACGGACGAAGCGCTGGGACGGGGAATCGAGGCCGTGAAGCCCGGGGCGCGCGTGTCGGACATCGGCGCTGCGGTGCAGCGGCACGTTGAAGCCCACGGCTTCTCGGTCGTGCGGGAGTTCGTCGGCCACGGCATCGGGACGGCGCTCCACGAGGAGCCGCAGATTGCCAACTACGGCCCGGGCGGCCGCGGGCCGCGGCTCGCCGAAGGGATGGTGCTCGCCATCGAGCCGATGGTGAATCTCGGCAAGCCCGCCGTGAAGGTGCTGCCCGACGGCTGGACCGCCGTGACGCGCGACGGGAGCCTCTCGGCCCACTTCGAGCACTCGGTCGTGGTGACGCGGGAGGGGTGCGAGATCCTGACGTTGCTGGAGCGAAGGGTGCCGGCCTAACACATTTCTGATTTGCGATTCGTGATTTACGATTGAGGGGAACCCGAATCGATGGCCCAATCACAAATCACACATCACACATCGCAAATGATTGAGGGCATCATCGTTGAGGCGCTGCCGAGCGCGCTCTATCGGGTGGAGATCGACGGTCCCCATCGTATTACCGCGCACATCGGAGGCGGGTTCGAGCGGAATTTCATTCGTCTCCTCGTCGGGGACCGGGTGATCGTCGAGCTGGCGCCCCGCGATCTGGCGCGAGGCCGGATCGTCAGAAAACTGTAGGCATCAGGGATCAGGCAACAGGCTGTAGGGTACAGTGATGAAAGTACGGGCGTCCGTCAAACGGATTTGTGACAAGTGCAAGGTTGTCCGCCGGCGTGGTGTCGTCCGGGTGATCTGCACCAACGCGAAGCATAAACAGAGACAGGGGTAGGCCCCGGGACCTCCTGAGGCCTGGCGTCTGAGGCCTGGCGTCTGAGGCCTGGTGCCTGAGACAGCCCTGAGGCCTGAGGCCTGATCCCTGATGCCTACGAGGATTACAGAACATGGCTCGCATCGCAGGCGTGGATCTCCCGCGGACCAAGCGGGTCGAGATCGGGCTCACGTATATCTACGGCATCGGCCGTAAGCGGTCGAACGACATCCTCGGCACAGCAGGCGTGAGCCCGGACGTGCGCGTCAAGGACCTCTCCGAGGAGGACGTGCGCAAGATCAGCCGCGTCATCGAGGAGGTCGGAGGCGTCGAGGGAGATCTCCGCAAGGAGATCTCCATGAATATCAAGCGGCTGATGGAAATCGGCTGCTATCGCGGGCTGAGGCACCGCCGCAACCTGCCGGTGCACGGCCAGCGGACGCGCACGAACGCGCGCACGAGGAAGGGGCCCCGGAAGGGTGCCATCGCCAAGAAGAAGACCGTCTGATCATTTGTGATTTGTGATTTGCGATTTGTGGTTTGTGATTTGTGATTCTGTGATTGACGCTTATGGCTAAGACCGAAGCAGCAGGCGCCGCGGCCCCTGAAAAAAAGGAAGGCGGAAAAAAGGCGCCCAAGAAGACGTTCAAGAAGCGCGGCGAAAAACGGGTGGTCCACCACGGCCTGGCGCACATCCACGCCTCGTTCAACAACACACACATCACGATTACCGATACCGAAGGGAATGTGATTGCCTGGTCGAGCGCCGGCGGCATCGGTTTCAAAGGATCGAGGAAAGGGACGCCCTTCGCCGCCACGCAGGCGGCCCTGAGCGCCGGCAACACGGCCAAGACCTACGGGTTGCGCTCGGTCGAGGTCCGTGTGAAAGGACCGGGGTCGGGCCGGGAGTCGGCCATCCGCGCGCTGCAGACGGTGGGCATCGAGGTGAAGTCGATTCGCGACGTCACGCCGATCCCGCACAATGGCTGCCGGCCGCCCAAGCGGCGGCGAGTGTAGCGATTCGTGATTCGTGATTCGTGATTTGATTCTGGTGTGGGGATTTGGGGATTTGTGATTCGAGGTTCGAGAGCTCGTGAGTGAAATCACGAATCGCGAATCACAAATCGCGAATGGAGAGAGATGGCGAGATACATCGGACCGGTATGCCGGCTGTGCCGCCGCGAGGGGATGAAGCTGTTCCTCAAGGGTGAGCGCTGCTACACGGAGAAGTGCGCGATCGAGAAGCGCAACTTCGCGCCCGGGCAGCACGGCAAGACGCGCAAATCGAAGCTGGCCGGCTACGGCGTCCAGTTGCGCGAGAAGCAGAAGGTCAAGCGCATTTACGGCGTCCTCGAGGACCAGTTCCGTCTCTACTTCGAGCAGGCGGAGCGGACGCGCGGCATCACCGGCGAGACGCTGCTGCAGTTGCTCGAGCGGCGGCTCGACAACGTCGTCTACCGGAGCGGGTTCGCGACCTCGCGCCCGCAGGGCCGTCAGCTCGTGCGCCACGGCCACTTCACCGTGAACGGCCGGAAGGTGGACATCCCGTCGTTCTCGGTCAAGCCGGGCGACCTCGTCGGGGTCCGGCAATCGAGCCGGAAGAACGCTGCAATCGTGCACGCGATGGAGGAGGTCAAAGGCCGGGGTGTCCCGGAGTGGCTCCAGCTCGACGCCGGGGAGGTCGCGGCCAAGGTCAGCTCCGTGCCGACCCGCGAGCAGATCAATCTGCCAGTGCAGGAACAGCTCATCGTGGAGCTGTACTCTAAGTAGGCAGTAGGCAGTCGGCAGTCGGCAGTCGGCAGCAGGCAGCGGAGGAAGCAGAGAACGCAGAGACGCAAACGGTCACGCCTCGGCGCTCTCTGCGGCGACTGCCTACTGCCGACTGCCTACTGCCTACTGATTCGCATCCGCCGGCCCGCAGCTTTCAGACCTGCGGCGGGAGGCCGGCGGAGATAACCCGCAGGTCTGGAGCCGGTGCCCCCGCCGCGCGGTTTGTGCGCGGTGGGGTTGCAGATCGGAGCTGCCGGCCCGTTCGCGAAAGGAACACATCGATGCTCTGGAAAGGCTTTCAGCGTCCCAAGCGGCTCGAGCTCGAGCGAGAAACCCTCACCGACCGTTTTGGCCGCTTCTACGCGCAGCCGTTCGAGCGCGGCTTCGGCACGACGATCGGAAACGCGCTGCGCCGCGTGCTGCTGTCGTCAATCGAGGGCGCCGCAATCACGGCGGTGAAGATCGAAGGCGTCCTGCACGAGTTCTCGCCAATCCCCGGCGTGGTGGAGGACGCCACCGACATCATTCTCAACCTCAAACAGATCCCGTTGAAGCTGCACGTCGACTACACCAAGACCCTCTACCTTCGAGTGGAGAAGCCGGGTATCGTGCGGGCCCGGGATATCGAGGCCGACGCAGACCTCGAGATCCTCGAGCCGGAAGCGCACATCGCCACCGTCTCCGAGGGAGGCAAGCTCCACATGGAGCTGCGCATGAAGCGCGGCCGCGGGTACGTGTCCGCCGACAAGAACTTCGACGAGGATCTCGGCATCGGCTGGATCCCGATCGATTCGGTCCATTCGCCCGTCAAGAAGGTCAATTACCTGGTCGAGGCCGCACGTCTGGGTCAGACCACCGACTACGATAAGCTGACGATTGACGTGTGGACCAACGGCTCGGTCACGCCGCGCGACGCCGTGTCGCTGGCGGCCAAGCTCGTCCGCGATCACCTTAACATCTTCATCAACCTCGAGGACGCCGCCGACCAGACGCAGGAAGCGCAGGCCGACCAGCCGCGCGCCGGCGCCCTCAACGAGAACCTCGACAAGAGTGTCGAGGAGCTCGAGCTCTCCGTGCGGTCGTACAACTGCCTGAAAAATGCGAACATCCGGACGATCCGCGAGCTCGTGCAGAAGACCGAAGCGGAGATGCTCAAGACCAAGAACTTCGGCCGCAAGTCGTTGAACGAGATCAAGGAGATCCTTCACAGCATGGGCCTGAGCCTCGGAATGAGACTCGATCAGCCCGCACAGGCGCATCAGGACTAGTAGGCAGTAGGCAGTAGGCGGTAGGCAGTCGGCAGTAGGCAGTGGAGGAAGCAGAGGACGCAGAGAACGTCAGGTCAGGCTCGCGCTGTCCGACTGCCGACTGCCGACTGCCGACTGCCTACTGCCTACTGAAGAGATCACAATGAGACACAACGTTGCGCATCGAAAACTCGGCCGGGTGACGGAGCATCGCCTCGCGATGCTTCGCAATCAGGCGATGGCACTCCTGCGGCACGAGCGCATCGAGACAACGGTGCCGAAGGCGAAGGAGCTGCGACCGTTCGTCGAGCGGCTGATCACGATCGCCAAGCGCGGCGTGGCTTCCGGCGCGGACGGCAGGACGCTGCACGCCCGGCGGTTGGTTCTCGCCGAGCTTCCGGACAAGGACGTGGTTGCGAAGCTGTTCGACACCCTCGCGCCCCGGTTCGCGGAGCGCCCCGGCGGATACACGCGGATCCTCCGCATCGGCTTCCGTCGCGGGGACGCCGCGGAGGTCGCGCAGATGGAGCTCGTCGGCAGCGAGTACAACCCGCGTGCGGCCGAACAGAAGGAGCAGGAGGAGGAAGGCGCTAAGCCGAAGGCCAAGGGTGTCGGCGAACGGATCAAGGCCGCCGCGCAGCGGATGCGATCCAAGAAAAAGGAAGAGAGTCCGAGCCGCGAGAAAGGCCAGGCAAAGGGCCAGACGCGCGGCGCCGCCCGCAAGAGCACGGCGCCACGGAAGCAGGGGGGCTCGTAAACCGCTCGACGTACGTAGGCCGCATCTTCAGATGCGGCCGATGCCGGGTCTAACCAGCCAAGGGGCTCCGCCCCTTGATATCTTCCACCCCAACGCGCCAAAAACGCGCGTTGGGGACCCCGGACCGGGTAGAGCCTCTCGGCTGGTTAGACCAGCATCTTTTGGCGCGCTTCGCGCGCCTAGCCCGTTATGCGGTCGCACAACGTGTACAAAGTCCGCGTTTCGTACCGCATAACGGGCTAAAGACCCGGCCTACGTACGTCCGCTAGAGGTGGCCCGAAGGTTGCTAACTCACCAGACCCGAGGAAAGACATTCGATGATTCTTTC
>DASYQV010000267.1:0-21728 GCA_036005125.1 Vicinamibacterales bacterium | reverse complement strand
GCCCAGAGGTACCAGCACGCAATCGAACGATAGGGACGCCACGACTCGCCGAGTCGAACCATCCGCTCGGGCGTTGGCGGTTTGCGGAGACGATACGCCTTTTGGATCGCCTTGACGATGCCCAGATCGCCGAGCGGCAGGACGTCGGGACGATGGAGCCGAAACATCAGGAACATCTCCGCCGTCCAGCGCCCGATGCCCTTCACTGTCGTCAACGCCGCGATCACGTCGGCGTCCGACATCGCATCGAGCGCGTCGAGACGCAGCGAACCATCGACGACCTGACGGGCGAGATCCTGAATGAACCTTGCCTTCGCGCCGCTCAAACCGACCGACCGGAGGCGATCGTGTGGCACCGGGAGGACCTCGGCGGGCGTGGGAAAGCGGTCCCCGAAGAGCGCGTCGAAGCGCTTCGCGATCGTGTCGGCCGCCTTCGACGACAATTGCTGCGACATGATCGCGTGGACGAGCGCCCTGAACGGATCGGTATGCTGATTCGCCGCGAGACCGCACGGCCCGTGCTGGCGGATGAGCGCGCCGAGCACCGGATCACGGCGCATCAGGAGGCGGCGCGCCCGCGCGTACTCGGTGGCGGTCATTTGATCGCGGCGGTCAGCGTCACGCGCGCCCGTAGTTCGAGCTGTCCGGTGGCAATCGGCACGTCCGCCGTCTGGCTCTGTTCCTTCATGGCCATCCTCACCATCGGCACCGGCGGCGGGCTGACCACGCCGTGCTCTTCGATTCGCACCACCCGATCGATGGTGCTGCCAGCGCCGGCGGCAGCGGCCTCAGCCTTCGTCCGGGCATTGATGACGGCCATCCGGATCGCATCCCGTTCGAGCCGCGCGCGGTCCTTGACGTCGAAACGGATGTCGCTCACCGACGTGGCGCCGGCCGTCACCGCGACATCGAGCAGCTCGCCAAGCTTGTCGATCGCGTCCACGCGGACCTCGATGACATTCCGCGCGACGTAGCCCTTCGGGATCCGCCGGCCGTTGCTCCAGTCGTACTCGAACTGCAGATCGTAGGCCGTGGTTCGAATCGCATCGGCGGGAATGCCGGCGGCGTGCAGCTTGTCCTGAACCGGCTTCATCAGCTCCGTATTCCGACGCTGCGCTTCCCGGGGGCTCGCGGCGCGTGATTCGGCGCTGATGCTCACGTATGCGCGGTCCGGCACCGCCTGCACCACGCCTTCTCCGGCCGTGACGATGACGGGCCGCTCCGACGGAGGGGACGCGGGGGTCTGCGCATGAAGCCGTGCCGCAGCCAAAGCTGTGGCGGTCACGAGAAGCGTCGCGAGCGGAAGGCAACGAAACTGCTGAGTCAAAAGAGTGTCCTCGACAAGGCGCTGAAGGGCCTGACCTATTGGACGCGAGAGTCCCATTCTAGGGCGGAGGGCCGCATCGGCACCACACCCGGTCCACGCTGGGCCGCATCTGAAGATGCGGCCTACGTACGCAGGCGTGGGCGTCGTCTACGTCGAATACGCGATCCGGAATCCGATGCTGTAAGCGTACGTGTCCGGCGGCACCTTATGGCGATAGCTGGACCGAAGCAGATACGGATCGTGAACGACCCAGGCGCCCCCGCGCACGACCCGGAGGGTGCCCGCGTCGGCACCGGTCGGGTTGTGACGGAGCCGATCGGTGTAAACGTCCGGTTGGTACCAGTCCGACACCCATTCCCAGACGTTGCCGATCGCGTCGAAGACATTGTACGAATTCGCCGCAAACGAGCCCACCGGCATCGTGCCGCGTAACTGCTTCTGATCGGGGTCGGAGAGGTAATTGGCACGGGTCGGGTCGATGTCGTCGCCCCAGGGGTAGCGCGTCCCGTCGTTGCCGCCGCGCGCGGCCCGTTCCCACTCCGCCTCGGTGGGGAGGCGGACCGGCAGCCCGGTATTCCGCGCCAGCCACGTGCAATACGCCAGCGCATCGTCGATCGTCACGAGCGTGACCGGATGCTGCCCGCGGTCGCGCGGCGGCGCGCCTGCGCGCCAGACATACGGCGTGGACAGCTCACGAAACACGCGTTCCTGATCGGGCGATACGATCCGTGGGAGTTGTCTGACGGCGGGGAGGCGGTGATTGGTATCGCGGATGAAGGCGGAGTAATGATCGTTGGTCACCGGGTAGATGCCGATGCAGAATTCGTCCAGGTACACTCGATGCGCGGGACGCTCGTCCTCTTCACCTTCCTCGGATCCCATCGTGAATTCTCCGGACGGAATCCGGGCGACCTGCGGGTAGACCGCGTCGCTCATCTCCAAGATGCGTTCAGTATAGGAGCAATTCGGAGCATCATGAAGCGCGAACACCTGGCCGCGCTAGGGCGGTCGAGTCGATGAAATCCCGGGCTTCGATGTCAGAGGCTTCACGGCTCGACCATACCGACTAGAATCATCGCGCGATGTCCGAACCTGCTCAGGGACCATTGACCGGCGTCACCGTACTCGACCTCACCCGTGTCCTCGCGGGCCCGTACTGCACGATGCTGCTCGCGGATATGGGCGCGCGCGTCATCAAGATCGAACAGCCAGGCAAAGGCGACGATACGCGCGCGTGGGGGCCGCCGTTCCTGAACGGCGAGAGCTCGTACTTCCTCAGCGTCAACCGGAACAAGGAGAGTGTGACGCTCGACTTCAAGCAGCCGGCGGGTCGCGCGATTCTCGATCGGCTGATCGCGAGGTCCGATGTCCTGGTCGAGAACTTCCGGCCCGGCACGCTCGAGCGACAGGGACTCGACTACCCCGCGCTCGCGTCGCGGCACCCGTCGCTCGTGTACTGTTCCATCTCGGGCTTCGGGCAGGTCGGACCCAAGCGCGACCTGCCAGGCTACGACGCGGTCGTGCAGGCTGAGGGCGGATTGATGAGTGTCACCGGCGCCGCCGATGGGCCGCCGTTCCGGCTTGGCGTGGCGATCGGAGATCTCGTCGCGGGTCTGCTAGCAGCCCAAGGCATCACGCTGGCGCTCTATGCACGCCAGCGTACGGGCCGCGGGCAGAACATCGACATCGGCATGCTCGACGGCGTCGCGGCGCTGCTCAGCTACCAGGCCGGCATCTTCTTCGCGACGGGCGAAGTGCCCAGGCGTCTCGGCAATCGTCATCCTCTGATCGTCCCCTACGAAACGTTCACGGCTTCGGATGGAGACTTCGTCGTGGCGGTCGGCACCGATGAGCAGTATCGCCGCTTCTGCGGGGCGGTCGGTCTCGATGGGCTCGCAGTCGATCCGCGGTTCGCGACGAATGCCAGCCGGGTTACTCACTACGACACGCTGCGGCCGCTCATTGCGGATGCCCTTCGCGGCCGCACGCGCGCCGAGTGGATCGACGCGCTGACGGCGGCCGGCATCCCCTGCGGCTCGGTGCGCGATCTGGGCGAAGTGCTGACCGATCCGCACCTCCAGGCTCGCGCGATGATCGAAACGGTGGAGCACGCACGCGCGGGATCGATTCGCGTCATGGGTGTCCCGATCAAAATGTCGGACACACCGGGAAGCGTGCGGACCGCCCCGCCGACGCTCGGTCAGCATACCGATTCGATACTGCGCCGCGAGCTCGGCTTCAACGATTGCGACCTCGAGCAGCTCCGGCGCGACGAAGTGATCTGACGCGGAGGACGGCGTGGAGGTGTCACACGTGCGGAAGCGGCTGCTGATGGCGATCGACCGCGCGCGCAAAGGCGCGCAGGCACGACGCCAACGCGCGGCGGACACCGAGCGCGCCTACGACACGTTTCTCGCGGAGGTCGCGACGCCGGTCGCACGAATGCTCGTCACGGCGCTCAAGGCGGAGGGGTACGGGTTCACCGTCAATACACCGGGCGGAGGTCTCCGGCTGGTACCGGATCGTGGGCGCGACGACTTCATCGACCTCGCGCTGGACACGACGGTCGACCCGCCCGAGGTGATGGCGCGGATCAGCTACGAACGCGGGTCGCGAACGATCACCAACGAACGCGCGATCACACCCGGCGCGCCGCCGCAGTCGATCACCGACGAGGACGTGCTCGCGTTCCTGCTGGAGGCGCTGACGCCGTGGCTCGAGCGGTGATGGGGCTGGATGAATTTGCTCATCTCAGATTTCAGATTTGATCATCGATTGTTTCATCGCATCATCGGATCATCGGCGACTTCGTCGTTTGATCATCTGATCATCGCAGAGCCCATCTGTCCAACTGATCAGGTGCACCGACCAGTCGGCGATGAACGGCAATGAACAAATGATCAATTAGATGAATCAATGACTCGATGGCCACATCCGATGGACAAATCTGAAATCTCAACTGATCAAATGGTAAATCCTGACAAGCTCCACAATCTTGTATCCGCGAGTCTGGTAGGGCGGAATGATCCGCTCGGTCCTGAGGTACTGCAGCATGCCCTCGTCCGCGTAGTCGGGCGCGCCCACGTCGGCGAGCGCGGCGAGTCGCGATTCGAGATCGCCAAGCGTCATGACGGGCTTCCACACCGTGCGCCGGACAGGAACGACCCCGAGCCAGCGTCCCGCCTCGACACTCGACACCCGGCGGAAGCGCACGTAGACTTCGTTGGAGATGAAGTTGTAATCGGCGTCGGTTCGTGAGGAAGGCGCATCCTCGACGCGCACGAGGTCAATCGAGTCGAAGGTCTTCAGCTGCTCGACAAGGGCGGCGGTGAACGTGCCCTCGCCCGACCAACCGGAGGGATCGAATTCCATTTGCGATTTGTGATTTGCGATTTGTGACCCGGTTCGAGGTCGAGGTTCAATCACGAATCAGAATTCACAAATCATAAATAGCACGAATCGCTAATCACGAATAACCTTCAGGGCGCCTTTCATCATCAGGACGTGCGGTCGGCAGACGTACTCATAGGTGCCCGGCTTCTCCGGCGCCTCGAACGTCACCTCGCCCTTCTGGTTCCAGGTGAGCGAATCGGTCGCCGCCTTGACGGCCGGCACCGAGAAGTCGTGCGCCATGCCGCGGTCCTCATTCTTCAGCACGACACGAATCGACTCGCCCGGACGTACCGTGATCTCGGGATTGGCGACGTTGGTTCCCGACATGTAAAAGGCCATGTCCTTCGCGACGAGGACCACCTCGCGTGGACGAGCCTTCGTTCTGACCGGCAACAGCCCCGCCACCGCAATCATGGCGCACGCGAGCGCTGCGACCGCTTTGACTGATACGTTCCGACCCAAGATGCTCATCCGACCAACATCCCCGTGACGTACATCACCGCAAAACCGGCAACGAGACCTGCAAGCACCGAACCGCGCGACAAGGTGGCAGCAACCGGTTGACCACCGGCCATCTGCCGAACAATCTGAACGATGACCTGCGCGATGGCGCCCACACCGAGCGCAAGGAACAGTACCGACCAGACCCGCGAGTAGATGAAGCCGCCCAGCCAGGCGCCGGCAATCGTCGGGACCCCGCCGATGAGACCCAGGCGGACCAGATTGGTAATCGGCACCCGGCGCCGTTCCTTCGCGAGAGGCGCAATAATCGCCAGGCCCTCGGTTGTGTTGTGGAGCGTGAATCCAACGATCAGCAGCGTGCCGAGGGCTGCTTCACCGAGCGCAAACGCTGACCCAATCGCGAGACCTTCGCCGAAGTTATGGAGCCCGATGCCGATGGCGACGAGCAGCGCCAGCACCCCGCCAACACCGTCGGCCGAGCGATCCGCCGCGAGCGACGTTGAACGTCGGCGCGCCTTCAACCACGAACCGACGGTCTCGAGCAGCAGATATGCGCCGACCGCGGCCAGCACGAACAACACCGCTCCCTGGAAGGATTCCGGCAGCTTCCCCGCCGATTCGATTCCGTCGTGCGACCCGTCGACGAACAGGAACGCCAGCAGACCGACGGTCAGGGCCAGAAGGAAGTCCATGGCTCGGGACGAGAGCCGCGTCAGGAACGGATACCACAGCAAACCAATCAGGACCGGAATGACGCCGACGTAAAGGCCAATCAACGTGAACACGCCGAGGAAGCGCGCACTCGGGCGCGGCGTTTCGACGGCGACGGGAATGTTGTGCTCGAACGTCACGCCGGTGGAGGTCACCACCTTGACTTTGTGCGCCTCTCCTTTGACCCACGGATACGGAATCCGCAGCCTCGTGCGTCCGAGATGCCTGAGAACCTGGCCCTCGTCGGCCGTGAACGTCCAGTACGCGTCATCGACCTGCACCTGCGCGATGGTCACTTGATCGGGACCGTCGTTGAGGATGGTGGCCACGATGCCGTCCGGCTCCAACGTGACCCGTTGAAAGGTGAGACGCTCGACGGGCGGATAGTTGTCGCCGCGCAACACGCTCGTGGGTCCCCACCACACGATGATCGCGAGCAGGCCGGCGAGCAGTGCGAGCGGCAGCACCACCAACAACCGCGACAGGCCTTCCTCCTCGGCTACGTAGGCCGCATCTCTCGATGCGGAGTCATGCGGGGTCTGAAGAACCGGCCCATGTACGGGCGTTGACTCAGGTGCCACGCTGCGCCTCCACGGCACGGAAGAGGCCCATCCAGCCGAGTTCGGCAAACTCGCTCTGATGCGCGTGGAACATATAGTCGCCGGGATAGCGGAACGTGGTTTCGACGATCGTCCGCTCTCCCTGACAGAGCATCACAGTGTCGGTCTTCTCCGACGGGGTCAGCGACGTGCCCGTCGGGAAGACGTCGAAGAACATCCCATGCAGGTGCAGGCTGTTCACCAGATCGAATTCGGTGATGTTGACGAGGTAGATGCGTACGAGACGGCCGACGGTGACACGTATCGGATCGTGCGTGTAGGCGTTCGCCACGGTGTTCACGGCGTAGACCTCGTTGTGCGCGTCGAAGTTGGTGTCGAACGCGTTCATCACCATCACCAGCTCGTCGGCCGCAGGACGGCCGCCACGCGGATCGACAATGAACGTTCCGTAAAGTCCTTTGTGGATATGCCGCTTCAAGGGCACCGCGTGGCAATGATAGAGGTGCAGTCCGAACGGATCCGCATCGAACTCGTAGACGAAGATCTCACCCGGCTGAACCTGCTGCTCCGGCAGGGAACCGTCCATGGCGGGCGGGTGCCAGCCATGGAAATGCAGGGTGTGCGGGTGCGTGCCGAGATTCCTGAACGTGATCTTCAGCCGGTCCCCTTCGGTGGCGCGAATCGTAGGCCCGGGTACCTGACCGTTGAACGTCCACGCAGGAAAGAACAGTCCGGGAGCAATCTCGATTTCGCGGTCGACGGCGTGAAGCTGGTACTCCCGCAACATCGTCCCATCGGGACGCGGGGTTTCGCGGTAGAACGCCGAACGGTGCTCGTCCGGCTGGTCGGAGAAGTTCCAGGTTCGAAGGAACGACGTAGGATTGAACGAGTCCGTGGGCACCCGGCCTACGGTTCCCATCACCTGCGAATGCCGGTTGGCGGGTACCTGGGTTCGATGTTCCGTGCCCTGGCCGGTCAATCGCGCGCCCGTGAGCACACTCCCGGCGACCGAGCCCAACCCGGTGAGGTGTAACCACGATCGTCGCGAGAGGCGCCACGCCATTTTGATAAGTCAAAAAATTATACGTTACTCTGCAAAAAGTCAAAGTTTATCTCTGCAAAGTCGGGTTAAACTACCGTCGAAATGTTGCCTTCGAGCACTGTTGAGAATTACCTGAAGGCGATTTACCTCGGCGTAGGCGCGCTCACACCGGGGCATCGCCTGCTCCCGATGGGCCACCTTGCCGCGGCTCTTGGCGTCGCACCGGGCACCGCCACGACGATGGTGAAAACGCTCGCCGAGTCAGGCCTCGTGGAATACGAGCCGTATACGGGGGTCACCCTGACCCCGGCGGGAGAGAAACTGGCGGCGCTCGTGCTCCGGCGCCATCGGCTCATTGAGTTGTTCCTGGTCCAGGTGATGGGTCTGCGGTGGGACGAAGTGCACGACGAGGCCGAACAGCTGGAACACGTGGTCTCCGACAGGCTCATCGAGCGCATCGACGAGATGCTCGGCCGTCCCGAAGTGGATCCTCACGGGGACCCCATCCCGGACTCCGAGGGGACGGTCAAGCAGCAGGAGGCCCAGAGCCTCATGACGTGTCCGTTGAACACGCCGGTGACGGTTACGCGGGTCGTCGATCAGGACAGGCTCTTTCTTCGTTTCATCGAGAACCATCACCTCAAACCGGGAGAGTCGATCGAAGTCGAAGAGCGCGACGCAGCCTCGGACAGCGTTCGGGTCAGGGGGAAAGACGAGCAGCGGATCACGATCGGGACGCGAGCCGCATCGAAGCTGCTCGTCCAGGTCGCGCGCGTGGTCATCATGGTGCTCGCTGTGACGACGAGCGCGCTCGCGCAGACGACGGGCGGCAGCGGGTCCAGGCGTCCGTTTGAGATCACGGACAGCTCGTTTTTCGTGGACGGAGCTGCCGTTTCTCAGCCGACCGTAAACCGCTCGAAGATCGCGGGCAGTTCGAAGGCGCTGTCGATAGTCCAGTCGCTGTCGGCGGGGCGGCCGGCGGCGAGGAGCGAGTACCCGAAGCCGTAGCGGGCCATGCAGCAGCGCACGTCGGCGCGCTTCGCGGTTTCATGATCGATCGGCGAGTCGCCCACGAACATCGTGCGGTCGCTCGACGCGCGGGCGCGCGCCATCAGGCTCATGAGGCCCGTCGGATCGGGTTTCCGCGGATAGACGCCGTCGCCTCCAATCACCTGGTCAAATAGCGCCCGCAACTGGAGTCCATCGAGCAGCCGCTCGGTTGCGCGCGTTGGCTTGTTCGTCAGCACCGCGGTCCTGGCGACGTTCCGTGCCGCGTGCACCGCATCCAGGATGCCCGCGTACGGCTTGGTGGTGTCCAGAAGGCGCCTGTCGTAGATGTCGAGAAAACGCGCCAGCGCCCCGGGCCGGTCGTGCAGTCCGGCGGCCTCGAGGGCGCGCCGGACGAGAATCGCGGCGCCTTGGCCGATCATGCGGCCGACATCGTCCTCGGCGAGCTGCGTGCCGCCAAGCTCCTCGATCAACTGATTTGCCGAGTCGGCGAGATCCCGGCGGGAATCGACGAGCGTCCCGTCGAGATCGAACGCGATCAGGCGCCCGTGTACGTGGCCCACGATGTTGGCGTCTCCCAGACCGTCACGCGGACGACCGGCAGGCCGTGCTCGCGCGAGATGTCGAAGATAAGGCGGGCGATGCGCTCGACGGTGGGGTTGCTGTCGAGCACGTATATCGGCTCGCCGAGCGATGTCAGGGGGGGCACGAGCGGATCGTCGTGCCGGAGGATCATCTTGTGATCGAGCTCGCGGTCGATCCACCCTTTCACGAGCCGTTTGATGTCGCTGAAGTCGACCACCATGTTGCGATTGTCGAGCGAGTCGGTGCGAATCTCGACTTCCGCGACCGCGTTGTGGCCGTGCGGATGCTTGCAGATGCCGTCGTAGTCGAGCAGGCGGTGCCCGTAGCAGAAGTCAATTCGTTTCGTAACAGAGTACATGCTCACGACCGGGGTCAGAACGGGGTCAGAACGGGGTCAGAACGGGGTCAGACCCTGAGTACGGATCGACTCAAGGTACGCAATTTCATCGTACGTTGAGTCGGCTCGCAGTCAGGGTCCGACCCTGGTCTGACCCCGGTACGACCCTGGTCTGACCCTCGTCTGACCCCACCGAACATAGAATGGTAGCCTGAATGACGGAACGGCAGACAGGTGTACTGCTCTCAGCTGGCTTGGACAGCGCCGTGCTCGCAGCGGTGGAGGCGCGAGCGTCGGTGATCCAGCCTATTTACGTCAGCACCGGTCTCGCGTGGGAGGCCGATGAGGTTCGCGCGCTCGAGCGGCTGCTGGCGGCGCCACCACTGGTTGGCCGCGTGGCGCCGCTCGCACGGCTGACGTTCACCGTTCGCGACCTGTATCCCGCCACGCACTGGGCGCTTCGGGGCGAGCCGCCCGGCTTCGACACGCCCGATGACCATGTGTACCTCGCAGGACGCAACGTCGTCCTGCTGACCAAGGCGGCAATCTACTGCGCCCAGCATCGCATCACACGCATCGCGCTCGGGCCCCTCGCAGGCAATCCGTTTCCCGATGCGACGCGCGAGTTCTTCGACGCGATGGCGCGCGCGCTCTCGATCGGCCTCGCGCAACCGATTGAGGTCCACACGCCGTTTGCGACGATGCACAAGGCCGACGTCGTGAAGCTGGGCATCTCGCTGGGGATGCCGCTCGAGCTCACGCTCTCCTGCATGAACCCGCGCGGCGGGCTGCACTGCGGCCAGTGCAGCAAGTGCCGGGAACGGCGCGACGCGTTCGAGGGAGCCAGAGTGCCGGACCCGACGACCTACGCCTCGCCGCCGCCTCGGTGACACTCAAGGCCTCAGGGATCAGGCCTCAGGCCTCAGGGCTCTCTCAGGCCTCAGGCCAGGCTGAGGCCTACTGATCCCTGAGGCCTGAGCCCTGAGGCCTTCGAGCGTACACCTGCCGGCCGGCGATGAACGTGCGGGCGACGTTGAAATCCGCATCCAGTATCGCGAGATCGGCCACGGCGCCTTCGGCAACCACGCCGAATCCGGTCAAGCCCATTTGACGTGCCGGGGTCGTCGCGCACAACTGCGCGGCGTCGACGATCGACAACTCGAACCGGGACACGATCGTCCGGAACGCGCGATCCATGGTCAGCGTGCTGCCCGCGAGCGTGCCATCGGGCAGAAATGCCGCGTGCTCGGTAACCGTGATCTCGCGGCCGCCGAGCCGGGCCGTCGAGCCGGGCGACAAACCGGACCCGCCGGTGCCGTCCGTGATGGCCATGATGCCCGCGGTGCTCTTGGCCGCAATCGCGACGCGGCACATGGCCGGATGCACGTGGTAACCGTCGCAGATCAACTCGGCCGCAACCTCGTCGCGCGCGAGGACGGCGCCCGCGATGCCGGGCGCCCGGTGCATCAACGGCGTCATGCGGTTGAAGAGGTGCGTCGCGTGCCGCGCGCCGGCCTCAATGGCCTCCATCGTCTCGTCAACGCTCGCGCCGGAGTGTCCGAGCGACACCCGATGGCCCGCCGCGACAAGTTCCGTGACGAGCGCCAGCGCGCCAGGCAACTCCGGCGCGAGCGTCACGATGCCGACGTCGGCGCGCGCCGACGCGATCACGTCGAGGACGGCACGTCCGGTGAAGTTGCCTTCGCTGTTCTCCGCGCGCGGAAGGCGGAGACAGTCGACAGGCTGGGCACCTCGATAGTCCGGATTGATGAAATTGCTCTCGAGATGTGCCGGAAGGACGCGGGCGCTTCCTGACTGCGGCGCGACGCGGGCATCGCGCACCGTTCGAAGCACCCGGCGCAGATCCTCTGGTGCGCACGCCACGGTGGTCGGGCAGAACGCCGTCACCCCGTACCGCGGCAACTTCGACGCGATGCTTGCGATCGCATCACCGCCATCGAGGGTGTCGTCCCCATCGACGCCGTGCACATGCACGTCGACAAACCCGGGGACGATGTAGCAGTCACGGACGTCGATGATTTCGGCGCCCGCCGGCTCCACGCGCGGCCGCGGATCGATTGCCACGATTCGTCCGTCATCGACGAGCAGCGAGCCGGCCGACAGAATGCGATCGGGGAGAACGAGGTCACCGCCCGCCAGGACGATCATCGGGGTATCGTCACCGCAGCACCCGTGGCTGTTGGGCGAGCATGGCCGCGCGCGCGGCGCCGATCGCGGCCGACTGCGCGCCGAGGGCGGCCGCGACCACGTGTACCTGATGGCTGGCCGTGGGAAGAACGCGGCGCACCATCTCCTGCCGGGCGGGATCGAGCAGCAGATCGTGCGCAGTCGCCACGACACCTCCAAGGACCACCACGTCGGGATCGAGAATGGCCACGAGGTTGGCCAGCGCCATGCCTATGTATTTGGCGGTGTCGCGGACGACAGAGGCCGCCACGCCGTCCCGGTTACGAGCGGCGGCGAAAATCTGCTCGACGCGGATGGCCGCGAGGTTGCCGTCCACCATGTCGGTGACGCGTGAACGGTCGCCCGACTTGATGCGCCAGACGAAGCGGCGGACAATGCCCGCCGTACCAACTTCCGCCTCGAGGCAGCCAAGTCTGCGATAGTCCTCTCGCTCGACGGGATTGAGCGCGAGCCATCCAGCCGATCCGGCAAGGCCGTGCGCGCCGTCGAACGGCCGGCCGTCGATGAGGACGCCTGCCTGGACGCTCTCGCCGACCACGAGCGCCACCACCTGCTGCGCATCCTTTGCGGCCCCGCACCACTGTTCAGCGAGCGCAACGGCAGCGCCTGCGCTCACGACAACGGCGTTGGCAGCGAGCCACGCCGCCAGCCGCGCCGCCTCTTCGGTCTTGTCGCGAACGGCCACGCCAATCGCGGCGGTGGACCTGCCGCTCTCCACGTCGGCCCTCGCGGCAACCGCCGCGGCAAGCGCGTCGGCACCCGAATGCGTCGCCCGCGCCAGCACACGTGCGTCCGCGTCGACTGCCACGGCCAGCGCGCTCGAATCCTGTACGTCGAAGCCGAGATACATCTCGTAATGTGTGATGTGTGATGTGTGATGTCTGGGTTCGACTTGTTGCCGGGATCAACAAATCACAAATCACGAATACCTGCGTTGATGGGCTCTCCCACGTGCAGGTGGAGCTTTCGCCCGCTGAGCGGCAACGCCACCGGTTCGGAATTTGCCGCCGGCAGGGGACATCGGAACAACTCCTGGTCGAGCCGACGAAGCAACAGGATGAACCCTCGTTCCTCGGGCGCGCTGAGCACCAGCACGCCCGGGCTTTCCTGAGGCGGAAAGCGTTTGTCGTTCAGGTAATCACGATCCAGGGTAATGAGCGTCCGCCGCAGCTGCCGCGCCATGCGATAGTGCTCGCCGTCACGCGCGCGCCGCAAGTCATCGTGTTCCATCACAAAGAGGACGTCCCACTGCAGCGTGCTCCGCATGAACGCGACGAGACGCGCCGGCACGTTGGCGTCCACGTAAATCCGTGGATGTCCCGTCAGGCGCTCAGCGTGCGGCCCCAGCTCGGATGACAACGTTCCCATGTAAATCGCAAATCACAAATCGCAAATCGCAAGTTACCTGTGTCTCTCCAGGTCCGGCATCGTCTCGATCGGATGGTGTGGCTGCGGGTGCGCGCTGCGCACCTGCAGGGCTTCCTCCTTCAGCCTCATCACGAGCTCGTCCCGGCGGTGCACCAACTCCTTGCATTCGCGACGTCCCCGCTCGGACCCGACGACGTACTCGCAAAAGAGCGGGAACGCGATGGTGGAATCGCAGTACGCCACCACGGTGTCCGGGAGCACGCCAGGGTTGACCTTGCCCCAGCTCACAGCCTCTGCGGGGGTGGCGCCGGACAAGCCGCCCCAGACGACCTGGTCGGTCGTGAATTGAATGAAGTAATCGTTGCCGCCCTTTGGAATCCCGTAAACCTCCCACAGCGTGGGCTGCCCCTGCAGGTAGAAATTCTTCGGAGAGCCACCACCCAGAATGACGCACCCGTTCTTTCTTCCAGCCAGGATGAACGAGCACACTTCGTTGACGTCGCGATTCGGGTCGATCATCAGCCGGCTGTCGTTCATCAGCTCGTGGTACGCCACGTTCATTCCGATTGAGCTATCGCCGGGCGACGAGGTATAAATCGGTACCCCCACAGCCGCCGCGCCCGCAACAACGGAGTACTCCTCGCAACCGGGATAACGCTCCCTCAGGTCCCGCCCGAGCCGGTAGTGGAACTCGGCGCTCGATACCGGCCCGCTCATGCTCGACCGAACCAGGAAGTCCCGGATGTACGCATCGGTTTCGAGAAGCACCTTCGACGGGAACAGCACGTCATAAATCCGGATGATGCCCTCTTCGTACAACTCGACGTCGTTGACGAACGGCGTTCCCCGATGGAGCGTAAAATTCAACGCGTAATGTAAGTCGTGGTACAGGTTCGCGCCCGTGCTGACAATGAAGTCCACCAATCCGCGATTCATCAGCTCCACGACACACCCGCCGAGCCCGGCCGGCGTGAGCGCACCTGCCATCGTCAGGGCGATCATCGTGTCGTGCTCGGGCAGGAGCATCTTGTCCGTGAAGATGCGGCAGGCCTCTCCGAGACGCGCCGCGTTGAAGGCCTGAAACCCTTCCTCGACGAGATGGTGGATGTCGGGACTGCCGCGGGGTCGGTAATAGCGAATGGGCTTGCCGGACAGGTACTTGTTTCGCGAGGAACCCGGCGAGCCGGGCGCGCGGTGAGGCACGAGGCTCCTCCAAAACGGCCGAAAAACAAACTGTTCTCGTAGCTTAGCATCTCCTCCCGTCGGCTGGACGGCCAAAGGCGTCGGGCGAGGTCGGCCGCTGAAGGCTGCCCGTGACGCCCGGCAGAGCCCTCTCGGCCGGGCCGATCAGCTGCTCCCCAAGGCCCGACTGTGGATTCAGCCGACTTGTGCCGATATAGAACACAGAACCGGAGAACTGTCTCTGCCTGTGGATGATTTGACCTACGCCGCCCGTCGTGCCAGCGCAACGATCGCCCGGCCGGATGCTCCGGCCGACATCGAGACGCGGTTCAAGAACCTCGTGCAGTCGCCGCTGCGCGCGGGAATCCTGCGCTATCTGGCCGCCCGTCCGGAGGAGTCTTTCGACGTGGAATCGCTGATGACCACGTTCGGACGGCTGAAGCTCGACGTCGAGAACTGTCTCAACGAACTCGTCGAGTTCGGCGTCGTCCGGCGCCTGGCTGGTCCCCCGTCGCGCTATTCGGCAATGCGGCCGGAGCGCGAGGCCGTGGCCCAGTTGCTCGACACGTTTCTCGAGCGGCGCGCCGCAATCAGCACGGAAGACCAATCGCCCTCCGTGCAGCGCTTCCGCGAAATGATCGGCCGCGATGAAAAGATGCTGATCGTGTTCGAGTGGATTCGCACGGCCGCAAAGTCTGACATTTCCGTGCTGATTCTCGGACCGACCGGCTCGGGCAAGGAGCTCGTTGCCCACATGATTCACGAGCTCAGCCGGCGTGGCTCGGAAAAGTTCCAGGCCGTCAACTGCGCGGCGCTGCCCGACACGTTGTTCGAATCGGAAATCTTCGGCTACGAGAAAGGCGCGTTCACGGGCGCGCACGACCGCAAACCGGGGCGGCTCGAGCTCGCCAACCACGGCACGCTGTTTCTCGACGAGATCGGGGACCTCTCGCTCGTCGCGCAGGCCAAGCTCCTGCGCGTGCTCGAGGATCGCCGGTTCGAGCGTCTCGGCGGCCAGAAGTCGATTCACGTCGATTTCCGGCTGATTTCAGCTACCAATCGCCCCTTGGACCTGTTCGTCCGCGACGGACGGTTCCGGGAAGATCTCTTCTACCGCGTCAACGCGTTCGCCATCCGTCTCCCGTCGCTCCGCGAGCGCCAGGTCGATATTCCAGTGCTCGCCAACCGGTTCCTGGCGCGATACTGCGCCGCCAACGGGTTGCCTCTCGACGCAAAAACATTCTCCCGGGAGTCCGTGGACCTTCTCCAGGCGTATCATTGGCCCGGCAACATTCGGGAACTCGAAAGCACGGTGTCCCGGGCCGCTCTGTCCTCGCCGGGGCGCATTATCCGCGATTCGGATATAGAGTTCCTGCACGCGCAGGCTACGCCACGCGAGGAAACGTCCACGCGTCTCCCCTCGCTTCGCGAAGCCGAGCGCTCGCATATCGGGCGGGTCCTCGAGGCTGTGTCCTGGAACAAGAAGGAAGCAGCACGGGTCCTCGACATCAGCCGGGGCACGCTGTACCGAAAGATCGTCGAGTTCGGGCTGGAACCGGAGAGCGCGGCGTCGCGAAACAGAACACGCCGGACGCCAGGCTCCTAAACCAAGTCGCTACGGTTCAGTCGGTTGGAGCGCGAAGGTCGTGGTGTTCCGCAACGGCACACCGGCGGGCGGTGAACGAAACCGTGAGTTTCCAGACGATTTCGATATCGCGCCTGCAATCCCGTGTGCCGTTTCGGAACACTTCGCGTCGGCTACGTTGGAATCGACGGGGCTCGCCGAGGCCCGTCGCGTCGAGATAACTCGTTTAAATCTCGGTGGTTCCGAAAAAGCCATGCGCGACCTCTTCCGTTCGGCAGCGATTTTGCGAACTCTGCGGCGCCTTACCATGCCCAGCTTCGGGACGACATGCCTCGTGCTCCGCTCATCGCTCGTGGCGCTTGCCACGGTGGTGACGTGTGTCGTGCCGGCTGCTGCCGACACCCGGGCCGATGCCCCGGTCGCGAAGCTGGATGCCGTGCTGCGCGCGCGCGCGCAGCAATTGACGGGTCGCAGCCAAGTGATCGTGCGGTTCCACGGCCAACCGGACGTCCGTGCCATCACGGGCCGCGGTGGCCTGGCGGGCCGCCCCCTCGGTCGGTCAGGCGCTCAGGTCGCGGAAATCTCGAACATGGCTCTGGCGCAGCTCGCCGACGACCCGCGCGTGGCGTCGGTCTCGCTCGACCGACCGACGTTCTCGCTGATGGAGCGTACGGGTGCGGCGACTGGTGCCGCTGTTGCGCGACAGGAATTGGGGCTCACGGGCGCCGGCGTCGGTGTCGCGATCATCGATTCGGGCGTCAGCGGCTCTCACGACGATTTCGCGTCCACTGCCGCCAACGGGCTCGGCTGGTCGTCCCGCGTGGTGCACTTCTTTGATTTCTCCGCTGGCACGCTTGCACTCGGCTGGTCCACGTACGCGACCGATTCGTACGGGCACGGGACCCACGTCGCCGGCGTCATTGGAGGCAACGGCTACGACTCGGGTGGCCGTCGCCGCGGCATGGCGCCCGCCGCGAATCTGATCGCGCTGAAGGTGCTCGACGCCTATGGCCACGGGTATACCAGCGACGCCATCCGGGCAATCGACTACGCGATTGCGATCAAGGATGTCTACAACGTCCGGGTCATCAATCTGTCGGTCGCCTCGGGCGTCTACGAATCGTTCGAAACAGATCCGTTCGCACAGGCGGCCAGGCGTGCGGTCGACGCCGGCATTGTCGTCGTTGCTGCCGCAGGCAACCTTGGCCGCCACACGAGCGGCGCCGCTCAATACGGCGGCATCACGTCGCCCGGTAATGCGCCGTGGGTCCTGACAGTCGGCGCAGCAAGCCATCATGGCACCGCCGCGCGCTACGACGACACGATTGGTCTCTTCAGCTCGCGTGGCCCGTCGTGGGTTGACTTCGCCGCCAAACCGGATCTGGTGGCGCCCGGCGTCGGGGTGGAATCGACAACGGATCCGTTCAGCGCGCTGGCGCAGCTCAATCCGACGTCCCTGGTGGCGGGCAGCGATCCATCGCTCTGGTACAAGCCGTACATGAGCCTGACCGGTACGAGCGTGGCCGCGCCGGTCGTGACGGGCACCGTTGCCCTGATGCTCGAGGCCAACCCGCAGCTCACGCCAAACGCGGTGAAGGCCATCCTTCAGTACACCGCCCAGGTCCGTGCGGGATACGACTTCCTGACGCAGGGCGCCGGATTGCTGAACGCGCGCGGCGCGATTCGAATGGCGCGCTTCTTCGCGCACCCCTCCTCGAGCGGTCCCGGTGAAATGGCCGACGTGCTCGCGGGCGAGCGCATCGAGTGGAGCCGCCACCTGTTGTGGGGCAATTACCGGGTGAAGGGCGGCATCCCGCTTCCGGGCAGCAACGCCTGGGCGGTCGGCCAGCGTTGGGGAGGCCTGAAGACACCGAGCGGCCAGACCGTCGTCTGGGGCGCGCGGGCCGTCGACAACATCGTCTGGGCCACGGCCGCCAACATCGTCTGGGCCACTGACGACGACAACATCGTCTGGGCCACGGCCCACAACATTGTCTGGGCCACTGCCGAGAACATCGTCTGGGCCACTGACGAGAACATCGTCTGGGCCACCGTCGAAAACATCGTCTGGGCTACCGATTGCGGCGGTGCCGACTGCGCCGGCGTGATTTGGGGACAACGTTCCGCGAGCGGCTTCATCTGGGGAACCGCCGAGGAAGGCGACAACATCGTTTGGGCGACGGCAGCCAACATCGTGTGGGCGACCAACATCGTGTGGGCCACCGTCATGGAGACAACCACCATGTGGAGCGCGAGCCCGGCTACGTCGGTGATTTCGCCTCCGCCGGCGACGACGTCGGGCACGAGCCCACGCTCGCCAAAACGACGCTGAGGAAAGCCATGAAGCCCCGCGTCACGATCATCTGGCTGCCACGTACTCCGGTCCGCACTTCCCTGGCGGATGAGTTTGTGTCTCACGCCAGGGCGGTGTGGAGCCGTTGCGCATGAACGATCTGAACATCGGAAGCCGCATCTACGTGTGCTGCGTGATGGCAGCCGCGGCCGTCGTCCTTGCGTTCAACCTGCCGAACATCACGTTCGAGAATCCCTGGTTGTTCGTGGGCCTGCTGGTCGTGTCTGCGTTCACGTCCGCGTTCAAGGTGTCGCTGCCGCTCGCCAAGAGCGGTTCGACGATGTCCGTCTCGTACGCGGTCGACTTCGCGGCGCTGCTGCTGCTCGGCCCCCACGCGACGATGATCGTCGCGATCGGGAGCGCCTGGAGCCAGTGCACGTTCCGCATGAAGCAGCGGAACCCGATGTATCGCACGATTTTCAGCATGGCCGTCCTGACGCTGACCGTTCAGGCGGCGGGCCTCGCGTACCTGGGGCTCGGTGGCGTTCCGGGTCACCTCGGTCACGACATCATGTCGCTGGCGAAGCCGCTCGTCGGCGCGGCGACCACGTACTTCGTCTTCAACACCGCGCTCATCGCGTTGGCCATTGCGCTCTCGACGCGCCAGCCGCTGCTCCGGATCTGGAACGAGAACTTCCTCTGGAGTGCGCCGAGCTATTTCGTCGGCGCCGGCGCGGCCGCGCTGGCAACGTGGGCCATCTCGCAGTCGGGCTTCTGGTTGGCACCGCTCATCGCGGCGCCGCTCTACCTGACGTACCGCACCTACAAGGTGTATCTCGGTCGAATCGACGACGAGCGCCGGCACGTCCAGCAGGTCTCCGATCTGCACCTGGCGACGATCGAAGCGCTCGCGCTGGCCATCGACGCGAAGGATCAGACGGCGCAGAACCACATCCGTCGCGTGCAGGTGTTTGCCGCCGGCATGGCGCGCGCGCTCGGCATGCAGGACAACGAGATCCAGGGCGTGAAAACCGCGGCGCTGCTGCACGACATCGGCAAGCTCGCGGTCCCCGAGCACATCCTGTCGAAGCCGGGCCCGCTGACGCAGGAGGAGTTCCAGAAGATCCGCATCCACCCGCAGGTGGGCGCTGAGATCATCGGCGCGGTCCCGTTCCCCTACCCGGTCGCCCCGCTTATCCTCAGCCACCACGAGCGATGGGATGGCAAGGGCTACCCGGCAGGTCTAAAGGGCGAGGAGATTCCGCTCGGCGCGCGCATCCTGTCGATCGTCGACTATTTCGACGCGCTCACCTCCGACCGGCCGTACCACAAGGCGATGAGCGAGGACGCCGCGCTCGCGCTGCTGCAGCAGGAGGCCGGCAAGGCGCTCGACCCGCGAGTGGTCGAGACGTTCCTCCGGATCATCCCGCAGTTGCGCGAGGAGGCGGAGAAGAACGAACAGACGGTCCGCAAGCTGAATATGCCCGAGGCGAGCCCGACGGGCGTCGGGCGGCCGGCAACCGGCTTCTCGCACGAGACGTCGAAGTCCTCGGTGTTCGAGGACATCGCGCTCGCGCACCGCGAGATCTACGCGCTCTACGAGATCGCGCAGGCCATGGGCACGAGCCTTGGCGTCGCCGACACGATGGCGCTCATCTCGTCGAAGCTCGCGAACCTGGTGCCGTTCTCCTCGTGTGCGCTCTTCCTGTACACGGAGGAGAGCGACAGCCTGCGATGCGGCTTCGCGACCGGACTCGACGCCGACGTGCTGCAGAAGCTCACGGTGCGCAGCGGCCACGGCCTCACCGGATGGGTGGCGCGGAACCGCCGGCCGCTGGTCAACGCGCGGCCGAGCGCCGATCTCGAGGCGGCCGGCGCGGACCGGCAGACGCTCCTGCAGTCGGCGCTCGTCTGCCCGCTCGTGTTCAACGATCGATTCATCGGCACGCTGGCGGTCTATCACACGCAGCCGAGCTTCTACCGCGACGATCATCGCCGCCTGCTCGACCGCGTGTGCGAACAGGCCTCGGCGGTCATCCACAACTCGGTCGTGTTCGAGCAGACGCAGGAAGACTCGCTCACCGACGCGCTCACGGGGCTGCCGAACACGCGGTCGATGTTCATGCACCTGACGCGCGAGCTCGCGCGCGCGGAGCGGTTGAAGGCCGAGGTCTCGCTGCTCGTCATGGACCTCGACGGCTTCAAGGAAATCAACGACACGTACGGACACCACGTGGGCGACCGTGCGCTCCAGGAAGTCGCCAACGTCCTGCGGGCCGGTATCCGCCCGTACGATCTCTGCGTGCGGTACGCGGGCGACGAGTTCGTGGTGGTGCTGTCGGGATGCGGACGCGAGGAAGCCGAGCACAAGCGGGTCGAGCTGCAGCAGGCTGTGGACCGTGTCGTGTTCGAGGGGCGTCCCGGAAAGCGTGTACCTCTCGCGATCAGCGTGGGCGCGGCCGTCTTCCCGCACGACGGCGAGACCTACGAAGCGCTGCTCGCGCAGGCCGACGGCCGGATGTACAAGGACAAGGGACGCCGGAAACGACATGCGCCGCCGCGCTCACGTTCTGTCGTCCACGCCGGTCCCGCTCCTGCGCTCGAGGTCAGCGACGAGGACATCCGCCGCGCGGCCGCCGGCGTGCTCTAATCGCATCCGTACGTACGTCTTGAATCATTGAATCCAATCCTCCCGCCGTCCCGTGAGGCCGGCCCACACCAGCGCAATCCCCGTCGCCAGCAAGACGAGCGCGAGCCCATCGGTCGCGCCCGACTCCCAAGGGAAATCGCGTAGCAGCAGTACGGCCCCTGGCGTCGCGAGAGCGACGCCGGCCGCCACGGCGCCAGAACGATTCAGGACCAGGCGCAGGAGCATTCCACGGATGCGGCGGGCGCGGACCACAGCGATATTGTAGATTCCCAATCTGCAATAATCCGCGTCGTGTCGTCTCTCGTCACCGTTCCGCTCATGGATGTCATGGTGGCGACGCCGCGATCGCGGCTCGTCACGCTCGACCTGCAGGGGACGGCATTCACGTTCCTCGCGGGACAGGCTGTTGTCGTGGGCGGGCACGGCCAACCCCTGCGACGACCGTACTCGATCGCGTGCTCACCCGAGCGCGCCGGCGAGATCGCAGGGCTCGAACTGCTCGTCGGTCTCGATGCGAGCGGTGCTGCCGGACCTCATCTGACCGCCATGGTGCCGGGAAGTCCGATTGACGTGCAGGGGCCCCTCGGCGCCTTTACCTTCCCCGAGTCGCTGACGCACCGGCGGTTGTTGTTCGTGGCCGGCGGCACCGGCATCGCTCCGCTGCGCTCGATGCTCGATCATGCGCTGCGGAAACATCCCGCAGAGCAAATCTCACTTCTTTACAGCGCACGACGTGCCGACGAGTTCGCGTTCATCGAGGAGCTTCGCGCGTACGAAGACGCGAGCCTGATCGAGTTGCACCCGACGGTCACACGGAACGATCACAAGTGGAAAGGGGGACGAGGTCGGATTGGCCGTTCACACTTCGAGGCCGTGCTGCACGATCGGCTCGACACGTTGTGTTTCATCTGCGGCCCGCCGACGCTCGTCAACGAGGCTGTGACGACGCTCACGGCGCTCGGCGTGCCGCGTACGGCGATCCGTACCGAAGAGTGGACTTCGTCGACGCGGAAGTGA
>DASYQV010000266.1:0-9529 GCA_036005125.1 Vicinamibacterales bacterium | reverse complement strand
GCAACAAGTAGATCTGCTCCCGACTTTCCCCGCGGATGTAGCTCATGCCGCCGCCTCCGATGTCGTTGGTCTTGGCGCGCATTGTAGCTATCATCCTCAGGGACGCAAGGAGTGTTTCGGAGTTTTCACACAGTCTGTCGCCTGGTTAGACCCAACCTCTCTTGGCGCGCTCCGCGCGCCCTACCTTTGACCTTTGACCTTTGATTTGACCTCGCGATCGACAGGCCGCATCACACCGCGATTGCGTTCGGATCGTTGGCGGCTATCAGCCGCGGGCCGAGCGACTCAACCATCACCTGATCGTCCTGGACCGTCGCCACGAACTCGCGGCTTTCCTTCCAGCGCTGACTGAGCGGCAGTTTGATCCGATCGTCGATGACTCGCTTCAGGAATCGAGCGCCATACGCGAGGCTGTAGCCCTCCTGCACCAGCTTCTCGAGCGCTTCCGGCTCGATCGTCAACGTCTTGTTCGAGCGCTTGAGCGTGCAGGAGATTTGCTCGATGTATTTGAGCGAGATTTCGCGGACCTCGTCCTTCGTCAGCGGCTGGAAGAGCACGACCTGATCGATGCGGTTGCGGAACTCGGGCGGGAACTTCCGTTCGAGCTCGCGGTTGACCTCGCCCTGTACCTGCTCGACGGGGATCTGGCCCGAATGGAAGCCAAGCGGGCTCGTCAGCTTGCGGAAGTACTCCGAGCCGACGTTCGAGGTCATGATCACGATCGCATCGGACAGATAGACCCGCTTACCCCGCCCGTCGGTCAGCCAACCCTCGTCGAAGGCCTGCAGAAACAGATTCAACAGGCTGGGGCTCGCCTTTTCGATTTCGTCGAGCAGGATGACCGAGCATGGGTTGTCCTTCAACTGGTTCGTGAGAATGCCGCCGCGCTCGCTGCCGACGATGCCTCGAGGCATGCCGATCAGCTTGTCCACCGACACGCCGCCATCCTGGTACTCGGACATGTCGATGCGGATCATCTTCTTCTCGTCGCCGAACAGGAACTCGGCAACCGCCTTGGCCAGCTCGGTCTTGCCGACGCCGGTCGGTCCGAGGAACAGGAGCACGCCGTCCGGCCGATCGAACCCGTCCTTGAGCGGCCCCTTGTTGAGAACCAGGCGATGCGCCAGCGCCTCGACAGCCTTCTTCTGACCGACAACACGGCGGGCGAGCCGTTCGTCGATTTCCTTGAACCGATCTCCGACGTCGCGGAACACCATGTCCTTCGGGATCTGCGCGGCCTGCGAGATGACTTCGACAACATCGGAGCCCCGCACCTCCCACCGCCGATCGATTTCCGCGCGGACGGCTGCCGTGTCGAGCCAGCCGATCACCTTGTCGGGCAGGTGCAGATGGCGCTGGTAGCGAGGCGACATCTCGAGCGCGGTCTCGATCGCGTCGTCCAGCAGTCGCACGGAATAATTGCGCTCCAGGCGAGGCCGCAGGTTGTAGAGAATCCGCCGTGTCTCCTCGATCGACGGTTCGAGGACCTGCACCGTCCGGAAGCGGCGTGCGAGCGCCTCGTCCTCCTGGATATATTCCTTGTACTCGCTGAGCGTGGTGGCGCCGATCATGCGAACCTCGCCGCGCGCGAGCACCGACTTGAATACGTTCGCGGCATCCGAAGGCGCGCCAAGGGCCGAGCCGGCGCCGACCATCGTGTGCGCCTCGTCGACGAAGAGGATCAGGTTCGGCCGCTCCTTGATCTCACGGATGACGTTCTGGATGCGGTCTTCGAACATGCCCCGGAGCATGGTGCCGGCGACCATCGTGTTCATCTGCAGGTTGACGACCTGGCAGTCGCGCAGCCGCACCGGCACCGATTCCGGCTCGAACTCGATGCGCCGGGCGAGACCTTCCACGATGGCGGTCTTGCCGACGCCGGGCTCCCCGATGAGCATCACGGAGTTGGAGCGCTCGCGATGACACAGGATCTCGAGCACCTGCTGAATCTCGGCGTCGCGGCCGTAGACCGGCGCAATCTTGTCCTGGCGCGCGAGCAGATTCAGGTTCGTGGCAAAGTGCTTGAGGAACGGCGGCAGCTCGAAGCGCTTGCGCAGGCGCTCTTCCCGAAGTTCGTTGTCCCGCATCCGGGTGGCGATTCGCGACACGAGCACCTCCGGCTCAACGCCGTGACGGCGGATGATGGAGACCGGAACCCCCTGGCTCTCTTCGAAGATGGCCGAGAACAGATCGGAAGACTCGATGGTCTGCCGACCCGCCCGGCTTGCCTGATGAAAGGCCAGCTTGAACACCAGCTTCGTGGCCGGCGCCACACGAAGCTCGCGCCCGGAGAAGGTCGGCAGCACCTGGAGATGCTCCTCGAGCGCCTGGAGAATTTCGTGGGGGTTCAACTCGAGATCGCGCATCACCTGGGAAAACGTGTCCCATTCGACCTGCGCGAACGCGAGAAAAATATGCTCGTTTGTCAGGAGCGCGTGATCGCGTCGCCGCGATTCCTCCACGGCGCGATCGACCACTCGCTGCGCTGACTCGCCAATCTTGCTTTGTGCGATATCGAAGTCGTCCACTGGAGCGCCGCCTCTCCTGATCCTCGCCGGTCGTTCCGGCTGTGGCGATTGACTGACCCCGTTCCAACGCAAGATGGGGGCCATCATCGACCTCCACAATGTCAGTTCTTCTTCGCATTAGCATCGTGGTGCCGTCACCCTGCGCTACAGAAGAGCCACAATGTCGAGGCGAAAGTTAGAGGCGATTTCACTCCGCGCAGGTAGTGTGGGGGTCTTCGCCGACAGGGCGAAAGCTCGGAAAAGTTTGGCAAACCGGTGCGACATCGAACAGCCAGCCGGGCCGCAGCGCGCTCCCGGAAAACGCGCGGTTTCAAATACCGACACACTGCCGCATACTTACGCCCTTTCAGGCTCCAGGACCCTCTAGCACCTCCGTTGGCACCCGGGTGGGTATTCTGACGGCAGCAGGTGAACACGTGCTGTCTGATCGTCGCAGCTTCGCACGCGCGGGGCGCAAAGCTCGACAAGCAGTGCCCGTTGACCCCACAGCTTCTAGCTCAATCGGGAGCGGGCGCCGGAAGCGGACGACGGTCGTTCGAGCGCCTTTCTGAAGGGCCAGCTCGGCGCTCGCCCGAAGAAGGTCGGCGCGTCGATCACACGTCGGCGACCAGCCGATCAACGAGCCCCACAATCAAGGCAGCACGCCAGGCGAGCTCCGAGACGACGACGTGCTCGTGGACGGCGTGCGCGCCATCACCGATCGCACCGAGGCCATCGAGCGTCGGCACGCCAAGGGCCGCGGTGAAGTTTCCGTCCGAGCCTCCGCCCGTGGCACCCTCGTCCAACGTTTTTCCCAGCGCGGCCGCGACGTCTCGCGCGATTTCGTACACGTGGATCACCGCAGCGCCCCGCTCGAGCGGCGGCCGATCGATGGCGCCACGCAGTTCGAGGCGCGTGCCAGGCAATTCGGGTGCGAGCTTTCTCAGCGCCCCGTCCACAGCCACCGCATCCGCCATCGTCGGCACGCGGACATCGATGCTCGCCCGGGCCTCGGCGGCAACGACGTTTCTCCGGGTACCGCCCGACACGACACCGACGTTAAGGGTTACGCCGCGAACGGGATCCTGCAGCGCTTCGAGACGTAGAATCTGACGCGCCAGCTCATGGATCGCGCTGGCACCCTTCGACGGGTCGACGCCGGCGTGCGCCGGTACACCATGGACCACGAGCTCGTAGCTGCCGCACCCCTTGCGGCTCGTCTTGACGGCACCGCCAGGCAGAGCTGGCTCGAGCACCAGGACGGCGGCGCTGCGGCCCGCCTCCATCTCGATCAGCGGACGCGAGGTCGCGCTGCCGGTTTCCTCATCAGCGGTCCACAGCATCACGACCTTCGCCTCTGGAGCGTCATCTCGCTCGAAGAGCGCCCGGGTCGCCAACATCCCGAGCGCGATCCCGGCTTTCATGTCGAAGACGCCGGGACCGTGCAGGCGCCCGTCGCCTTCAGCGAGCGGCATGAAGCGGAGCTGTCCGACATCCCAGACCGTGTCGAAGTGGCCAAGTAGCAGGATCTGTCGATCGCCCCGGCCGAACTCGGCGCGAAGATGATCGCCGGCGACGGACTGTGCGATGGACGTGACGCGCGCGCCGATCGCCTCCAGGCGCTGTCGGAGCTCCCGTCCGCAGGCGTCAACGGCAGACTTGTCGTGCGTGGGCGACTCGCGAGCCACGAGCGCTCGAATGGTCTCGAGCAGCCACGGCTGTTCGGATTCGCAGAACGCTAGAACGTGGCGCATAATGAGCACATGATGCGAATTGGACTCACGCTGCTCGGCTGCCTCGCGCTGGCGGCGGTCGTGGCGGCGCAGACGCCGCAGCCCTTTCCGGGCGCGGGTCAGCCGCCGCGCGGGACGCCGGCGCCGCGACCCGCCGCGCCAGCGCGTGAGGTGCCTGCGGATCCGGGCGCGCCGACAGAGGCAACGCTCGGCTTTCCGATCTATCCCACGGCCGAGTTTATCGTGTCCTACGATGCAGGCCGCGGCCAGCGGTACTACGTCTTCGGCTCGACGGCGACGTTCCCGGAAATCGTGGCGTATTACCGGCTGCAGTTGAAGACCAAAGGCGATCTCGTGTTCGAACAACCCGCCACGCATATGTTCGAGGTCGGGCGCTTTCGACAGGAGACCATGGCGTTTCCGCCCGGCGTGACGGTCAAGGACTATACGTGGGGAGGAATGCAGGGTTACCCGAACCCGAAGCGTGGCGCGACGCCGGAGCGGTTTCCGACGATCATCATGATCGTCCCGCCGCCGCCGGGTCAGGCACAGAAGTGACGCGCGATCGGCTGCGGGCCTCAGACTTCAGGCTACCGGAATCGCACGCTGAATCCTGCCTGTAGCCCGAAGTCCGGAGCCCGTAGCCACCGCTTTCCATCCTCCCTCGAGCGCTGCACAGAGCACGGCGCGCTACGTCATCTGCTTCAGGTAGATCTCGCCCGCCTTCCGGAACTCTTCCGACTTCTCTTTCATCCCCGCGCGCAGCGCGTCCACGTCGGTCATATGATGCGCGGCCGCATAATCGCGCACCTGCTGCGTCAGCTCCATCGAGCAGAACTTCGGACCGCACATCGAACAGAAGTGCGCCACCTTGGCGCCCTCGGCCGGCAGCGTCTCGTCGTGGTACGCGCGCGCGGTCACCGGGTCCATGGCCAGGTTGAACTGATCCTGCCAGCGGAATTCAAACCGCGCCTTCGATAGCGCATCGTCCCATGCCTGCGCGCGTGGGTGGCCCTTTGCGAGGTCGGCCGCATGAGCGGCAATCTTGTACGCGATCACTCCGGCTTTCACATCGTCGCGGTCGGGCAGCCCGAGATGTTCCTTCGGCGTCACGTAACAGAGCATCGCGGTGCCGTACCAGCCGATCATGGCCGCGCCGATGGCCGACGTGATGTGGTCGTAGCCCGGGGCGACGTCGGTGGTGAGCGGCCCCAGCGTGTAGAAGGGCGCTTCGTCGCACCATTCGAGCTGCTTCTCCACGTTCTCCTTGATCAGATGCATGGGGATGTGGCCCGGCCCTTCGTTCATCACCTGAACGTCGTACTCCCAGGCGATCCTGGTCAGCTCGCCCTGGGTCTGGAGCTCGCCGAACTGCGCCTCATCGTTGGCGTCGGCGATCGATCCCGGCCGCAGACCGTCGCCGAGCGAGAAGGAGACGTCGTAGGCGCGCATGATCTCGCAGATGTCTCGGAAGCGCGTGTAGAGGAAGTTTTCCTGGTGGTGCGCGAGGCACCACTTCGCCAGGATCGATCCGCCCCGCGACACGATGCCGGTGACCCGTTTGGCCGTGAGCGGAATGTAGCGCAGCAGCACGCCCGCGTGGACGGTGAAGTAGTCCACGCCTTGCTGCGCCTGCTCGATGAGCGTGTCGCGGTAGATCTCCCACGTCAGGTCCTCGGGCCTGCCGCCTACCTTCTCGAGCGCCTGATAGATTGGTACCGTCCCGATCGGCACCGGCGAATTGCGGACGATCCACTCGCGCGTCTCGTGAATGTTCTTGCCGGTGGAGAGATCCATCACGGTATCGGCGCCCCACAACGTGGCCCAGCGGAGCTTCTCCACCTCTTCCTCTATCGAGGACCTCACCGCGGAGTTGCCGATATTGGCGTTGATCTTTACCAGGAAGTTGCGGCCGATGATCATCGGCTCGAGCTCCAGGTGATTCACGTTGGCAGGAATGATGGCGCGGCCGCGGGCAACCTCGTCTCGCACGAATTCGACCGGAAGCCCCTCACGCCCGGCGATGAAGACCATTTCAGGCGTGATCTCGCCGCGGTGTGCGTAATAGCGCTGGGTGCCGACGTGACCGGCTCGCCGCCGGGCGCCGATCCATTCCGCGCGGAGCTTCGGCAAGCCGGTGCGGACGTCGTGGTCGCGCGGCCCGCTGGTGTCGTACAGCCGGACCGGGGGATTGCCGCCGCTGAGTGACACCTCGCGCAGCGGAATGTTCAGCGTCACGCGCGGCCCGCCGGGCGTCAGCTCCGCGTCGCGCTGTTGGTAGATCTTCGTTGAATTGGGAAAGGATGTAGAGAAGTCAGACACCGCGCTCCCTCCGCCGGTTTCAACCGGATCAGGTTCCAAGGGTGTATCTCAATCCCTTGCGGGGATACCCCTGGCGGACAGTGCCGAATTATAGGTCAAACCTGGAGGGTGCGTTTCGTCCCAAAACCTTGAGTCGGCTCATCACCAGGGTCTGACCCCGTTCTGACCCCGTTCTGACCCCGTTCTGACCCCGTTCTGACCCCGTTCTGACCCCGTTCTGACCCCGATCTGACCCCGTTCTGACCCCGATCTGACCCCGATCTGACCCCGATCTGACCCTACGATCTCTCCGCCCAGACCTGGCACAGGCCCACGATCACCTCCACTGCTTTCTCCATGTCCTGCACCGAGGTCCACTCCAGGCGCGAGTGAATGTTGTGCTGCCCGGCAAAGAGGTTGGGCGTCGGCAGCCCCATGAACGAGAGGCGCGAGCCATCGGTCCCGCCGCGAATGGGGCGCATCCGCACGTCGAGACCGGCACGGCGAATCGCCTCGGATGCATTCTCCACCACCTTCGGATGCCGATCGAGGATTTCACGCATGTTGCGGTACTGCTCCTCGACCTGCACCTCGAACCGGGCTCCCGGCTGACGCGCGACAATTGCGCGCGCGATATCTTCGACGAGCGCTTCCTTCTGCTTCAGCCCCTCGGTCGCGAAGTCGCGGACCAGCAGGCGGACCGTCGTCCGTTCGACCATCGCGTCGACGGTGAACGGATGCAGGTATCCCTCATAGCCCTCGGTGGTCTCCGGCGAGAGCGAATCCTTCGGCAGCGTGTCGACGAACGCCGACGCCAGACGCACGGCGTTGATCATGCGTCCTTTCGCATATCCGGGGTGCATGTTGAAGCCGTGGAAGATCACGGTGAGCTTGTTGGCCGAGAAGCTCTCCGTCTCCAGGTCGCCGACCTCCCCGCCATCGACCGTGTACGCGCAGACGGCGTCGAAGCTCTTGATGTCGAAGCGCGCCGCGCCGCGACCAATCTCTTCGTCCGCCGTGAAGGCGATACGTACCGGACCATGCTTGATCTCGGGATGCGCGATCAGGTACTCGGCGGCCGCCATGATCTCTGCCACGCCGGCCTTGTCGTCCGACCCCAGAAGCGTCGCGCCGGATGCTGTCACGAGATCGTGTCCGACGTGGGCGGCAAGCACCGGGTCTTCGCGCGTGAACACGGCATCGGCGGCATCGGGAAGGACCAGGTCGCCGCCATCCCACGCCCGGTGCACGATCGGCTTGACGTTCTCGCCGCTCAACTCCGGCGACGTATCGACGTGGGCGACGAACCCGATTGCTGGGACACCGAATACGGAGGGACTGGACGAAATCGTCGCCGTCACCTGGCCGAGATTGTCGAGGAGGACCGGGTGCGCACCGATCGCGCGCAGCTCCGCGGCGAGTTGCTGCAGCAGCAGGAGCTGGCCCGGCGTGCTCGGCGAGCTCCTGGCGCTCTCGTCGGAGCGGGTATCCACCTTAACGTAGCGGAGAAACCGAGCGAGGACGCTGGTCGGTCCCACGTCTCTTATCCTTGACGTCCCTCTTGAAACGGCTGTTAGATGCGTACATGCGTAACGCGCTGCTGCTCAGCTTGTTGTTGCTCGTGCCGGCGGTCATCATCGCCCAGACCGCAGCACGGCAGGCACAGCCCCCCGTGCCCGCCCAACCACGTCCGGCCGCCCCACGACCCGCCGCGCCACCCGCGCGAACGACCGTGGTGATTACCGTGACCGATCCGAAGGGCGCCGCGCTCCCGGACATCCACGTGGTGGCCAGCGGGCCGGCCGACCGCGAAGGTGACACCGACGAGCATGGCTCTGTGCACTTTACCAACGTGCGGGCGGGAACGTACCGAGTACGGTTCAGCGGCAGCCGGGTCATCACGTTCGAGCGGGAAATTACAGCCCGCGCCGGTCAGAGAACCGACGTCGATGTCATGCTGAACCCCGCGCCCGTGCAGGCACCGCCGGTTGTGGCCGCCCAACAACCCGCGCCGTCGCCGGCGCCTCCACCTCCACCGCCGACTCCTGCTCCCGCCCTTGGACCACCGGGACAGCCGAGAATCGTCTCCATTCTCGATCTTCTCGATGCCGAGTTCATCGGCCGCGCGCCCCGCCGCGAATCACCGCTTGGATGCAGCGGAAACGCGCGCGTCAGGATGATTCAACTGAACGAGCCGCAGCCAGAGCGTGTCTATGAGCGCGCTGAGTCCATTTACTATGTGCTTGGCGGGGAGGGCACGCTGCGGATGAACGGGCGCGATCTGACGCTGGCAACCGGTCACTTCGCCATGATCCCACGTGGGATATCGCATGCCTTCACACGGCGCGGCCGCCGACCGCTGATTCTGCTCGCCATCCTGAGCGGCGAATCCTGCGAGGTGTCGACGGCACCGTAGCCGTCCGGATCGATCGTGGGCAGCGTCATCGGCCGTACAATATCTCGATGAGCGCTGTGACCCTCGACGACCGCGGCGTGTTGGTGACGTGTCCCGCGTGCGGCACGAAGAACCGCATCGATTATCGTAAGCTCGACAAGCCGGCCAGATGCGGCAAGTGCAAGGCACCTCTGCAGCTGCCAGCCACGCCGATTGAGGTCCCGTCCGAGGCGACCTTCGACGCGCTCGTGAAGGATTCCGTGCGCCCCATCGTCGTGGACTTCTGGGCCCCCTGGTGCGGGCCGTGCCGCATGGTGGCGCCCGAGCTGGAGAAAGTGGCTCGCACCGGGGCCGGTGAGTTTCTGGTGGTCAAGGTCAACACCGAGGCGCTGCCAGAGATCGCGCGGCGATATCGCATTGCCTCGATCCCGACGATGGCGGTGCTGCATACAGGCCGCGAGCTGAAGAGAACCTCCGGCGCCCGTCCCGCAGCCGATATTCTCGCATTCGTACGAGGCGCGCTCCCCGCCACCGCCGCCTGAGACCGGCGCGAATCAGCGCACGTCGTATCCCCAGCCGATGAAGCTGGCCCC
>DASYQV010000265.1:0-2632 GCA_036005125.1 Vicinamibacterales bacterium | reverse complement strand
CACGAGCGCTTCCCGCCACCGGGGCCACAACCATCGCAAAAACAGGCACAGCAGACGATCGGCTGGGCGAAAGCGCCGATTCGAGCGAGCGAGGACGCCGAGTTGGTGGCGTAGGGCCAGAGTCTCGAGCAGGAGGTCTCTACGCGTCACTCGGGCTGAACCGACCGCAGCACCCGTCCTGAAGAGGTCTCGCATCGCCCGTAGAGTGCCGAGCGAAGACGCCAACGTCAATGATTTCTGCCCGGGTGCGATTTTGGCGAGGCACACCCTGTCGCGATGGGTCAACGGATGACCCATTATGCGATCACGGCCACTGGCCGGATCGCCCCTACGCACAGCCGGATCGCCCCCCTACGCACAGCCACGGCTCGGTCGCGGGCCGTCTATGCAGTCGGCGGATGCGCGCGCGACCGACTGTGGCACGATATGACGCGCCGAGGGTCCATGACAACATCCGCACCCGATCTGATCGTTCTTCACGAGCATCCCGAATGGCAGAAGCCGTTGTTTGCGGCGCTGACGCGCCGGGGCGTGTCGTTTGCGCCGTTCGACGTCACGCGGGCGGCGTTCAGCAACCTCGAGCCGCTTCGCGCCTCCCTCTACTTCAATCAGGCCAGTCCAAGCGCGTATCTCCGTGGCCACACGCGGGCGGTTCCGCTGGCGCTCGCCTACATGCGATCGCTCGAGCTCCTGGGCGGACGGGTCCTGAACGGCGCTGACGTGTTCGCGCTCGAGCTGAGCAAGAGCGCTCAGGCGACATTGCTGCGCACGCTCGGCATCGATTGCCCGCGCTCGATCACGTTCAACGACGTCCGGGCCCTGCGCGCGCACGCCGCTGACGTGTGCTGGCCGGCGTTGCTGAAGCCCGACCAGGGCGGCAGCGGCGCGCGCATCCGGGTGGTCGAGTCGCTGGCCCACGTTGAGGCGATCTTCAGCGCGGATCCGAACGTCTGGCTGCCAGACAATCTGTTCCTGCTGCAGGAGTACCTGCCGCACGACCCGGAACAGGGCATCGTTCGCCTGGAGTTTCTCGGTGGTGAGCTCCTGTACGCGATGCGCGTCAAGACCCACGGGCGCTTCAACCTCTGCCCGTCGCCCGTGTGCAATCCGGACGAAGGCGCCGCTGCATGCCCCGACTCTGCTGGTGTTGCCGCGCCGGTCGAGTTTCTTCCCTATCCCGACGTGCCGCCACAAGCTGTGGAGACCGCGAAACGGATTGTGCGAGCCGCCAGGCTGGACGTCGGGGGCATCGAGTATCTGGACACGCACCATGGCCGGCGCGTCTTCTACGATATCAACGCCAACTCGAACCTGCGCCCATCGGTGGCGGCCGCGTACGGCTTCGATCCGTTCGAGCGGGTCGTCGATTTTCTTGTGCAACACCTGGAGAACCAGCGACCGATGACTAGTGGCCGTATCGGGTGAAACAGTACCGGGACGACAAAGAACGCGAAGACCGTGAAGGATCGAATCCAGCCGCATTTCTTTGCGCCATTTGCGGCCTTTGCGTTCCTCGTCGTGGCGGGTTCCCGCTACCGATTCAGTCGAGAGACGCCACTAGAGCGCTCGATCCTGATGACCTCGCCCGTGCCCGCACACGTGCCGCAGTTCGAAATGTAGAACACGAGACGACGGTGACGCTCATGGTGACGACCGTGGGCTTCATTGACCTCGCCTCGTCTCCGTCGTCGTCGCTCTCGCCGTCGTCGTCATCGGGCCGACCGAGGACGACAGAGGTGGGATTGAAAAGGCCCTCGCTGGCAATGATCGTACGCGTTCCGTCGGGAGCGACGCGGATGAGAGCTCCGGGTCCGGACAGCCCGGGACCGGTCGCGAACTGCAGCACGTAGAAACTTCCGTCGGGCCCAAACGCCAGATCGATGATGGCGGTGAACCCTTCGAGAAAAACTTGTAGCCTGTCCCTGCCAGAAACTCTGTTCCTGTTGGAAATATTGATGTTGCGGCCGACCATGGATAGCCTTGCGGGATGTCCTTCTTGGTCTCGTTCCTCCTGACGCTTCGAGATACTGGACGCTCGCGCGCCAGCCTGCAGCTCGAGGTTCTCGCGTTACGGCACCAGCTCCAGGTGGTTCAACGGTCGCGGGCTCACCGGTTTCGGCTGACTTGCGTTGACCGCCTGCTCTGGGCCTGGTTCGCGCGGGCGTGGCAGCAGTGGCGCGACGCACTCGTCATCGTCAAACCGGAGACGGTCATCACCTGGCAGCGCCGGGGCTTTCGCCTGGTCTGGAGCTGGAAAAGCCGTCCTCGCGGCGGTCGGCCGACCATCGCGCCGGAGGTGCGCACGCTGATTCGCACCATGTCACACGCGAATCGCCTCTGGGGTGCGCCGCGGATTCACGGGGAACTGCTGAAGCTTGGCATCAACATCTCGCAGACAACGGTCGCAACGTACATGCGTCGCCGGCAGCGACCACCGTCGCAAACGTGGCGCACCTTCCTCGCCAACCATGTAACACAGCTGATGGCCGCCGATTTCTTCGTGGTGCCGACCGCCACGTGCCGGCTGTTATTCGTCTTGGTGATCCTGGCGCACGACCGCCGCCGTATCATCCACACGGCCGTCACAGCCCATCCGACCGCAGCCTGGACTTCGCAACAACTCCGCGAGGCT
>DASYQV010000264.1:0-10953 GCA_036005125.1 Vicinamibacterales bacterium | reverse complement strand
GGCGCAAACGATCCCCAACAATTCGCAGTTGCGCTGCTCCAATCGTTGAGGTACTCTTCTGCCGGCTGCTTCCCGACAATGCATTCGATTCGTCCCGTCCTCCTGGTCGGTCCGGCGGATTTTTCCCGACTGCGGGCTGTGCTTCGTCGACATGGGCTTGGCGGACTTGTCGCCGGGGACGTTGACGCCGCGCTGAGGATGCTCCGTCACTTCCGGGTCGATATCATCCTGAGCACGGTCAACGATCCAGACCATCTGGCCAGGCTCGCCCAGGCACGGGTCCCTGTCGTTCTTGTCGGGACCGATCCTCAGCAAGCCCGCGATACGAAAGGTGTGGCGTTCCTCGACGCCAAGGCTGACGTTCCAAGGGTCGCCGAATTCCTCCGCTGTCTCCTCAGCGGAGAAGAACCCATCCCGCGGACACGCGAAGTGGCGTAGCTTTGTGGCGCCAAGAGATTTGCTCGGCCATGCCGTCGGCATTTTTCATTGGATCCACTGCTCGATTGCGGACCTGACAGATCTCGGTCTGAACGCTTTACGAACGGCGAGCTGAGGGTCTTTGGCTCTCAGCGATGGACCACCGTACACCGTCGTCGATTGCGCGCACGACGTCTCCGCGCTGAAACGGCTTCACCAAATACGCGACGACGCCGGTCCGAAGGCTCTGCATCGGCGGGACTTCATCGCGCAGCCGCTCCGCGTCGGAGAAGACTGGCTGCGCGAGGCCGCGGTACGACGCGAACGCCTTCAGGAACACGACGGCCGACGCAGGTTCGGCGACGCGAGGACGACCGTGAAGACGTTATCGCCCTTACGTCACGGTCTGGGCTGCGACGCCCGCGAGCGCGTCGGTGACGGTCCCGACCAGCGTGACCGACGGCATCGCTACGACACTGCCATCGGCCGGTCAGGTGATCGCAATGGCGGCAGTCTGAAAAAATGGCGATTTCCTGAAGACTGGGATCTGACGCGCCCGGCAGGACTCGAACTTGCGCCCCCGAATTAGAAGGCCGGCAACTTGACCATGCCAGGTGTAGTATCTGACTGTTCCGCGCAGCCAAATTGGGAAACCCGGTTCAGTGGACAGAGCTGGTCATGAAAACTCACTGGAAGGTAGTTGTCCTGGCGGCGACGGGAGCCGTCGGCGTCGCCGCCATGGTAGTGGGGGCTTCGGTGGGCACAGCGGGCCAGGCCGGTCGGTCGGTACAGGCTGGCGTGGTACCGCGAGCGGCGGACGGAAAGCCCGATTTCTCTGGGATCTGGCAGGTCATGAGCACGGCGAACTGGAACATCCTGCCGCATGCAGCGTCAAAGGACGGTCCCGCCGGGACGGGTGTGGTCGACGGCGGCGAGTTGCCGTACCAGCCGTGGGCGGTGCAGAAACGCGATGCGAACTACAAGAATCGCCTGACCGCTGACACCGACGCCAAGTGTTTCCTGCCTGGAGTCCCCCGCATCATGTACGAGCCGTTCCCATTTCAGATTTCGCAGGCGCCGGCCGCGGTGATGATGTTCTTCGAGTACGAACATGCGGTTCGGAACGTCTTTATGAACACAGCGCATCCGCAGGGCCCGATCGAGTGGTGGATGGGCGATTCCCGAGGCACGTGGGACGGCGACACGCTCGTGGTGGATGTTGTCCACTTCAACGACGAAACCTGGTTCGACCGCATGGGCAACCACCACAGCGAGCAGTTGCATGTCGTGGAACGCTACAACTTCCTGGATGCCGACCACATTAATTATGAAGCAACGATCGAGGACCCCAAGGTGTTCACGCGCCCGTGGAAGATGAACATGGTTTTCTACCGGCATAAGGAGCCGAATGTCCAGCTTCTCGAGTATGAGTGCTACACCTTCGACGACGAGGCCGCGGGCAACCTCAAGCCTCCGACGAGATAAGAGAAATCGGCCTGAAGGCACGGTGAACGTGAAGGGATACGGTGAACGTATGAGACTCCGCGCTGTCACCATCCTGGCCACAATCGCGCTGGTTGTGGCAGTGGTCATGTTGGGGAGTACACGTATTGTTGCTCAGGGTGCTGCGCCCGCCGCACCCGCCGGTGCAGGGCTTACGATCGAAGGAGCCTGGATTCAAGCGCCGGGTGACGTCCAGAGTACCTACTCGCTGGAATTCGGCTTTACCGGAGACCACGCGAGGATCGCCAACGCGGCGCCCGTGAATCGGAGTGTCGTCATCGATCCGCCGGACGGGAGGATTCCGTTTCAGCCGTGGGCGCAAAGGGCGCGCGATGCCCGTCAGGAGGTACACGAGGATTACACACGCCTCACCAGCAAGAACCTCGACGGACGGGCGAAATGCTATCTCGCGGGTGTCCCGCGCATCGTCACCGGGGCAGGGCTGATGAGCATCACTCGGTTCCCCGACCGGGTCACGATGCAAACCGAGTTCGCTCACCAATACCGGATGATCTACACAGATGGGCGCCCGCACCTGCACAAGAGTCTCAAGCTCTGGAACGGCGACGCGCGGGGACGGTGGGAAGGCGACGCCCTGGTGGTGGAGACCACCAACCTGAACGGCTATGCGTGGTTGGATCTCATCGGAAGTTTCATCAGCAGTGAGGCGACAGTCGTCGAGCGCGTGGCGCCGATCGATACCAACACGATCGACTGGACGGCGACCGTCACCGATTCGAGCGTGTTTACCAGGCCGTGGACGACTCGCTGGCGCCTCGTGAGGGATCCCGAGCGTAGAGAAATGTGGGAGCAGGCGTGTATCGAAGGGAATCAATTCGGGTTGTGGCCGGACATCCGAGAGCGAGAGTTTGGCCACAAGCCGAAGTGATCGGGTCGCATCGGAGACACGAAAGGCACACCCTCCCCACATCCGAGTCAGAGGACGTCGCATCGGTTCGCCTGCACGAGCAGAGCGCGTCATGATGAAAAAGCCGCTACCCGCTCTGTTGATGTTGGGGTGGTTGTTGCGCACTTCGGCATGGCCGGCCGCGCCCATGCCGCAGACCGACGGAGGTGAATCGTGAAGCCACTGGCCACTGCGCTTTTTGCCACCGTCACGATCCTCACGGTGCCGTTCGGCGGCCTGCGTGCGCAGGATCCAGGCACGCTCACCGCCCCGGGGAATCTCGTCACCGAAGGCATACCGCCGATTCCCCGCTCGGTCGTGGCGGACGTCAAACGGTACACCGAGTTCCGTTCGGCCACTCTCGTGGATTGGCATCCGGACCGGCGCGAGATGCTGATTTCGACCCGGTTCGGCAACACGCCGCAGATCCACCAGGTCACGATGCCTGGCGGCGCCCGGACCCAGCTCACGTTCCTCGATGAGCCGGTTACGGCCGCACGCTATGAGCCGCACGGGAGGTATTTCGTGTTCCGCCGCGACCAAGGCGGCAGTGAGTTCTGGCAACTGTATCGGTATGACGTCGCGGACACGCGAATCACCCTGCTGACCGACGGCGGCCGATCGCAGAACAGCCTCGGCCGGTGGAGTCACTCCGGCAGCCAGCTCGCCTACACGTCCACGCGCCGGAATGGTGTCGATCGCGATATTTACGTCATGGATCCGTTGCAGCCAGCGTCCAGCCGCCGCGTGCTGGAGGTAAAGGGCGGCGGGTGGCAGGTGCTCGACTGGTCGCCTGACGATCGCAGGCTGCTCGTTCAGGAAGAGATCTCGATTAATGAAAGCCGGCTGTTCCTGGTGGACGTCGCGACCGGCATGCAATCGCCGCTGACCAGACCGGCAGCCGAGCCGGTCGCATACGACGACGCGCGCTTTGCCGCGGACGGCCGCTCCGCATACGTGACCACCGATCACGGATCTGAGTTTCTGCGCCTCGCCTCTATCGATCTCGCGACGGGCGCGTTGAACCCGATCACCACCGGGATCGCGTGGGACGTGGAAGCGTTCGCCCTGTCGCCGGATGGAAAGACGCTGGCGTTCTCCGTCAACGAAGCCGGCGTATCCACGTTGTATCTGCTCGACACCGCGACGAATCGCTACACGGCGATCGATGGCGTTCCCCGCGGCGTCGCGACCGGACTCAGGTGGCACGCGAACTCCCGCGAGCTTGGATTCACCATCGGATCGTCGACGGCCGTAGCGGATGTGTACTCGCTGAACGTGAGGACGCGTGAGGTTTCCCGCTGGACCAGCAGCGAGCTCGGAGGTCTCACGGAGTCGGCGTTGGCACAGCCCGCGCTCATCAAGTGGAGGTCGTTCGACGGGCGCGAGATCAGCGGCTTCTACTACCGGCCCCCGGCCGGGCGTTTCAGCGGCAAGCGCCCGGTCATCGTCAACATCCACGGCGGCCCGGAAGGTCAGAGCCGGCCTGGATTTCTCGGCCGCAACAACTACTTCCTCAACGAGCTCGGCGTCGCGATGATCTATCCGAACGTGCGCGGCTCGAATGGCTATGGCAAGACGTTTCTCAAACTGGATAACGGCCTGCTGCGCGAGGATTCGGTGCGCGACATCGGCGCGCTGCTCGACTGGATCGGGAGGCAGCCGGAGCTGGACGCGGCGCGCGTCCTGGTGACAGGCGGCAGCTACGGCGGCTACATGACGCTGGCCGTCGCGACCCACTACGACGCGCGGATCTGCTGCGCGCTGGATGTCGTAGGCATTTCGGACTTCGCGACGTTCCTTCGCAACACTGAAGCGTACCGCCGCGACCTTCGCCGGGCGGAGTACGGTGACGAGCGGGATCCGAAGATCGCCGAGTTTTTCGCCGCGATCGCGCCCCTCAACAACGCTGAAAAGATCAGAAAGCCGCTGTTCGTCGTGGCCGGCGGAAACGACCCGCGCGTCCCGCGGACCGAGTCCGAGCAGATAGTGGCACGCGTGCGCCGAAATCAGGGTCAAGTCTGGTTCCTCCTGGCCCGGGACGAAGGGCATGGTTTCCAGAAGAAGGCCAACGTCGATTTCCAGTTCTACGCCACCGTCATGTTCGTAAAGGCGAACTTGCTGAGGGAACAGAGTTGAGATCGAATTTTGAGGCGACGCGGGCGCGTCTCGCTGCGTTGGGCCTGGCCCTTCTGTGGCCGGCAGGCGGTTCGTGGGCGCAACTGGCGCCGCCGAACGAGACCGGGGTGACGATGGGCCACGTCCACTACTACGTGCAGGACGTGGAGGCACACAAAAGGTTCTGGACCGCGCTCGGAGCGACACCGATCAAGGTTGGCGCGACCGATGTGATGAAATTCCCGGAAATCCTTATCTTTTTGACCCGCGCGGACGCCAACGGTGCCACAGAGGGCTCGGTTGTGTCTCATGTGGCATTCAAAGTGCCCGACCTTGGACCGGTCCTCGCGAGTCTGGAGAACGCCGGTCAGAAGGTGCCGCCGAGACCAGGATCGACAGGCGCTCCAGACGTCCAGATGGTGCGCACGCCCGACGGTGACGCCGTCGAGATCTTCAAGGGGAACATAGATCTCATCAAATTCACGCCCGATCCGGGCCATGGCGATCCCGCTGCGCATCGTCACAATCGCCCGATGAGTGGTCGGATTGCGACTCACCATATTCACTTGTACGTGCCCGAAGGCGCTGATGAGCGGGCGCGGGATTGGTACGTCAGCACGTTCGGTGCAATACCTGGGATACGCTTTCGCTATAAGGCGGCGGATTTGCCCGGCATGACGATGAACTTCCTTGGTCAGCCTGCCGCGTTGGCTCCCACGAAAGGCCGAAGCCTGGACCACATCGGATTCGAAGTCAGGGGTCTCGAGGCCTTCTGCAAGACGCTCGAAGCCAAGGGTGTGAAGTTGGACGTACCGTTTACCAGGTTGCCGAATGGTCTTGCGTTCGCCTTTCTGACCGATCCCTGGGGAACCTACATCGAATTGACGGAAGGTCTCACCGGTCTGTAGAGCCGCCGAAGGGGCCACGCCTCTCGTCATTCAACTGAGACGGGGCACGGAAACAGCCCAAAGCCTGCGGGTGCTGCCACGTCTCGCCCAAACATCTCGGCCCGCCTGATAATGAATGCAGGAGACCATTTTCTGAGCAGATTACCGAACCATCCGGCAATGCACATCTCCCGCGTACATGTCCGCTGATTCTGTGCGTTCCGGCCGGCGTCTCCTGGTTGTCATTGCCTTCCATCTGCTCGCCAGCGCGGCGACCGCGGCCGCGTTCGCATTGCAGTTCGGGCACAAGCCGCGTGCTGTCGCGGCGCACATCCTCGTGTTGGCGGAATGGGACCTGGCGCTCCTCAGTGTGCTGAGCGCGCTTGCCGCTTTCAGTTCGCACCCGGATGCCCGGTGGCCACGCCAGACGTACCGGTTCCTGCTGGCCGCCACGTGCACCCTGCAGGTCTATCTCTATACGCTGAGTGGCGTCAGTAATGTGTCATGGGGCCGGAACATGACCGGCCATCTGGTCTATGCGTTCGCGCCCGCGGTGTGGTCGGGGAAAGAACCGTTTCCAGTGGGGGCATTTGGCATCAGCGCGTTCGCGTGTGGAACGCTGCTGCTGGTGACGGCCGCCTTCAGTTGGTGGGGCGCGGCGTTCGATCGCAGCCTCGGATCCTGGCTTCCGGGCGCGTCCGACACGCAGCGCGACGGTGGGCGAGCCCGTCGCTTGCGTGGAGTTGCGATCGCCGCGACGACGGCAACGCTCTTCGGCGCGACGATGAGCTGCGGGATCAGGGGCCGCGACAGCTTGTTCTGGAAAGAGGAGCTGATCGCGAGCTTCTTCCGTCCCGAGGGTTTCGCGTTCGAGCCGACCGTTCGTCGTCATGCAGTCGCGGAGCGTGACGCCATCCTTCGAGCGTCATACCCGCGGCACGTTCCGAGCGCACGCCGCAAGAACGTCGTGCTCATCATCGTCGACTCGCTTCGCGCAGACCGCATGCAGGTGTACGGCTATCAGCGGCCCACGACCCCGTTTCTGTCGCAGCTTGTCCAGAGCGGACAAATGAAAAAGGTGGAGGCGGCGTTTTCGAGCTGTTCGGAATCCTTCTGCGGCATCACGAGCACGCTCGCCAGCCGCGAGTTCCGTGACATCAGCGCACGCACCTTCCAGCTGCAGGACGTGTTGCGTGAGGCGGGCTATCAGACGTGGTTCCTGCTCTCGGGGAATCACCGCGCGTGGAACGGGCTGCCGCACTTCTATCGCGCGAGCGACGGCACGCTCTTCGACGGGTCGCAGACGCGTCGCTACACGATGGACGACGACCGGCTTCTATTCGAAGGGTTCGAGCGCGTGCCGCCCGCTTCGCCGGACCAGCCGGCCTTCTTCTACCTGCACCTGATGTCCACCCACTATCTCGGCGTGCAGTTGCCCGGGTCGCACTTCTTCACACGCCCCGACGACCTGGTGAGCCCGGGCCTCGAGCCGTACAAGATCCTGGAGCAGTTGAACAAGCCCGACCGCTACGACGACAAGGTTCGCCAAGCCGACGGCATCATCCAGCAGCTCTTCGACGAGTTGAGCGCCAAACACTATCTGGACAAAGCGATCGTGGTCGTGACGGGCGATCACGGCGAGGGGCTGGGCGAGCGTCACTGGGCGCATGGCTGGAATCTGTACAACGAGGACATCCGGATTCCGATGCTCTTGTACGACGTGCCGACGACGACGTACCCGGACCTTACTTTCGCGACACAGGTGGACATCGCGCCAACGATTCTCGACCGCCTCGGGCTGCCGATTCCGGCCTCGTGGCAAGGGCAATCGCTCCTGGCGCCGACGCGCACGCGCTTCACCTATCACCAGACGTACTTCTTACCCCATCGCTTCGCTGTGCTCTTTCGCCAAGACGATGCGTTGTTCAAGTTCATCGCGACACCACAGTACGGAGAGGAAGAGCTGTACGACTTGAGGCACGATCGTGGCGAGGTGCGAAATCTCGTGCCCGAGCAGCCGGCGCTGACCGCGCTCCTCCGCGACAAGGTCCGCGCGTATCGCGCCGACGATCATTGAGCGCCGAGGACGAAGGCAACTGGTTCCGTGCGATCGCAGCGTGGCAGCGCGCGTTCAGCAAGGTGGTTCGCGGCTCGCCGGGTGGCCGATGATTCTCCATCCACCTTTGATCCGCGACGCACCTTTCTGCTCTAATGGTCGCTCCCAGCATCTCCGCGGAGTGCGGCAGAAGGGCGCTGCATAGAGAAAGGCTCATGCCAGTGCGTGAGATCGCGAGGAAGGGAGCCATTACATGAGGGCGCAATACGGCACGCTGATCGTTCTGTTGAATGTTCTCGCCGCTGCCGTTCCGACTTACACGCAAACGGTACCATCACCCCCGGTCGGACTGACAGCGCCGATTCCCGACGCGCCCCAGGGAGACGCTCGAAAAGGCGCAACGGAATTCTCGGCCTGCGTCAATTGCCACGGCCGGAATGCTGAAGGCGGGTTCGGACCCGACCTCGCTGGCCGGAACCTGGAGTGGCCTACCTTCAGGAAGGCGGTGCGCCAACCCTGGGGCATCATGCCGTCGTTCAGGGAACAGCTGAAGTCGGATCAGGCGCTCGCCGATATTCGTGCGTATCTCAACACGCTCCCGCCGGCCACCGCGCTCGGGGAATGGCATTGGCGACGGGCGCCGCAGACGGCACCGCTCGGCCAGCGGCTGTACATGAACTTCGCCGGTTGCGGGCAGTGCCACGAACCTGAAGGCAAGTTTCCGCGCGCGCGGCTCGGGGTTGCCGCGCGCGACGTCACGTTCGACTATTTCAAGCGACAGATCTATCAACACTACGAGAGGTGGCCGAAAGGCACGATGCCTCTCTACTCGCCTGACCGGATGCCGGAGCCGGTCCTGCGCGAGATGTACCAATGGCTGGTCGAGGAGCTCGGCCTGCGTCCGTGGGTCGCCGGTGCGCTTACGCTCGGCGAACAGCGTGCCGACATGACGACCTACACACTGACCGTCTCGAACAACGGTGAGAAGGACAAGGGGCTGGCGGCCGAAGGATTGACGGTCTTTGTCCGAATCCCCGGGGGTTGCTCGGTCGTCGCTGGAGCAGGAACGGGCTACGAAGGCACGATGCCGCTCGCGAAGCTCGGGCTCGAGCCGGCGCTCAGGCTGGCGCCGCATCCGCATGACGACTCCGCGACGGTGGAACGCCCGCAGCCCGACCTGTCTCGTGACGTGGCCGTCTGGAGATTGCCGCGGATCATAGCCGCTGAGCAGATCACGCTCTCGTTCACCCTCTCGGGACCGAAGCCGACTTCGGAGCTTCTCAAGGGCTTCGAAGGGTCAACGATCCACTGGTCGTCGCCAGGGCGCCGGCCGGCAGGCAGCCCTCCGCGCATTGTCTACCGTGACCTGCGGATGCCTGACAAAGGGGACCACGAACTGATTACCCCACCGCGCATCGCAGGGACTAACGGTGCGAGCGTCGAAGCCGGGGTATGTATCTCAGGAGGCCACCGTGACCGTCGCAGGCCCTGCAGCGACATATAAGGATTTCTCCCTCAGAAAGAACCCCTAGCGCGTCGCCTCTCGAGCTTGGCTGGCAGACACACCCCACAGTTGCCAACGAACGCGTGAGCTGTGTTGGCAACGATGCGGACGTTGCCGCCAAGGCTCGAGCTGAGGCGGACCTCCTCACCAACTTCGCCCCGGACGCGACCGCCGGTTTGTCCAGCCCGTTCGATCAGCAGCGCTGACACCTGGTCGCTGCATGAGCCTCCATGCAGCCGGACGCCGCACCGCACGGGCGTACCGTTTGCACCGGTTAGACCGTCCCCCCCGCAGAGAGATGTGTCGAGCGTAAGGAGGAGGTTCGTCATGAGGCGGAGATCCGCTCGCAAGCAGGTGGGTGGCAACTCGGTTCTGTCGCTTGTCGCGCTTCTACTCTTGTTCGCGCTCGCGAACGCGTCGATGAGCGGGGCCGGCCAAACCTCGGCCAACGTCGTACGTCCGCGGATCAATCTGACCCACATGACCCGGATGACGACAGTCATTCCGCTCGCGCTCGTCACGCCGGCCATGGCGCAGAATATCGGCCCCGGATCCCACCTCATAATCGATATTCCAGGCGCGGGCACGTTCGGCTGCACGGCCAACTTCGTCTGGGCGAGCGGCGTCACGCGATATCTCGGCGCCGCCGGTCATTGCTTTCTTCCGGAAGGCACGACGGCGACACACGGGCCCGGAGCCGACTACAACGCATCGGGCGTGCAGGTCAGCGTCTGTGTGAGCAACTGTTCGTTCGGCGGCGAGACCGGATTCGTGCTCACGGGAGATCTCGTGTCTCTTGGCGCCGTCGCCTACTCGCGCCAGACCGCCTTCGATGGCGATATCGGCAATGATTTCGGTGTGGTCACCATTCCCGCCAGTCTTGCGTCACAGGTTCGACCGTCGATGCCCGTGTTCGGCGGACCAGCGACGGTGGAGCCGGTCACGCTGGGCCGGCCGCTCTGTCACTACGGAAACGGCGTGGTCGTCGGCGAGAGTTTCATCACGATGGCCCGCGTGGGGGTCGGAATCAGCTCGACGTCCACATCCTGGGTGGGTAATCTTGCGGCGGCTCCGGGGGACTCAGGCTCCGCCGTTGTCACATGTGACGTCAGTGGAACGGAGATTCACGGAGCAGGTGCCGCCGGTGTCCTCACCCACCTCGGCGTCGCGATCCCCGAACCTGGTGTCGTGTTCGGGACAACGACCAACCGCGCGATACAGATGGCAAGCGAAGCTGGTCTCTCGCTGGCGCTGGTGTTTCCGTAGCCGAGCTCATTTGAGTTGGCGTAGGCCGCATCTTCAGATGCGGCGCCGCGTCTTTCTCTCTATCTCTTTTTCTAGAGAGAGAACGACGGAACATCGTGATTCAACTGATTCTCCTGTCACGGGTACACGCGGAGAACGCAGAGACGCGGGGTCCCCACCGCGCACGCTTGCGCGGTGGGGTGCAGATGCCGAGGATGCCGTTCGACTGGCCGCCGAAGGCGCCGCACAGGGGACGAGAGCGCGACGACAAGCGGCGATTGATGACCGCGCCGTTTGTCGTCGCGCTCTCGTCCCC
>DASYQV010000263.1:0-11295 GCA_036005125.1 Vicinamibacterales bacterium | reverse complement strand
CGTGGTGACGCCGCCGCGCATGCGCGGCACGACCGAGAAGGTGCCATCCTTCTGGATGTTCGCGTGGACGCGGTCGTTGATGAACCGTGCGGACCGGTCTTCGTCGTGATCGCCGCACCACAGCATGTCGAGCATGTAGCTCAACGCCGGCTTGCAGACCTCGCAGCCCACGCCGTTGCCGTAGATCTCGAGCACCTCCTGCACCGATTTCAGTTTCTGGCTACGCAGGATCTCGCGCAGGCGATCCTCGGCAAAGGGGACGCACGCACACATCACCTTCTTCTTCTCGTCTTCGAAGTCGGGAGCGACGGCGCGCAACAGTCCCTGGCACAGGCTCGCGCACGTGCCGCACCCGGTGCTGGCGCGCGTGCACTCTTTCAACTGAGATAGGGTGTTGATCCCCTGCTCGTGGATGGCGTGGATGATCGCGCCCTTGGTCACGCCGACGCATCCACACACGGTGAAGCTGTCGGCCATCGCCGCCACGTCGCCGCCGGCATCCGACGACGGCGGCGGAAAGAGCAGCTCGCGGCGCTGCGCGCCGAGCTCGGTGCCGGTGCGCAGCCAATCGAGATAGCGATGGCTGTCTGAGGTATCGCCGACGAGAATCACGCCAGCCAGTTTTCCGTGCTTGATCGCGACGCGGCGATAGCACCCCTGGCCCGGATCTTCGAAGCGCACGTGGTCGGGCGCGTTGGCCCAATCGCCGGCGGAGAACACGTCGACGCCCATGATCTTCAACTTGGCCGCCTGCACCGTGCCCGTGTAGACAGGTCCTCTGTTGCCGGTGAGTGTCGCGGCGACCACCTTGCCCTGTTCGAACAGCGGGGCCACGAGGCCATAGCAGATGCCGTTGTGCTCGACGCACTCACCCACCGCGAAGATGTCCGGGTTCGACGTCTCCATGTAGTCGTTCACCACGATTCCGCGGTTGACCTGAAGACCGGCTTTGCGCCCGAGATCGACATTCGGGCGGATGCCGGCTGCCACCACCACGACATTCGCCTCGATACGGCTGCCATCTGAGAACTCGACGCCCGTTGCCGCGCCGTTGCCGAGGATGGCTCTGGTGGATCGTTCGAGGAGGACTCTGACGCCGAGCTGCTCCATCTTCGTCGTGAGGTACCTGCCGCCGACAGCGTCGAGCTGCCGCTCCATCAACGTGTCCATCAGATGCACGACCGTGACGTCGCAGCCCTGCACCTGCAGCCCGCGCGCGGCTTCGAGTCCGAGCAGCCCGCCGCCGATGACGACGGCTTTGGTGTGCGGGCCGGCCCGTCGAATGAGCTCACGTGTATCATCGAGCGTGCGGAAGGCGAGCACGCCGTCTTTGTCGAGCCCTTCGATCGGCGGAAGCCAGGCCGAGCTCCCGGTTGCAATCAGCAGCATGTCGTACGGCGTGGTGCTGCCGTCATCGCCCGTCACCGTCTTGTGAGTGGCATCGACGTCCACAACCCGCACGCCGAGCCTCAGCCGGATGTCGTGCTGCTGATACCACTCGAGCGGGTTGAGGACGATGTCGTCGGTCGTCCGCTCGCCGGCGAGCACGGAGGACAGCATGATGCGGTTGTAGTTGACGTGCGTCTCGTCCCCGAAGACCGTGATCTCGAACTGCGGCGTGTACTTGAGAATCTGCTCGACACACGCGATTCCGGCCATGCCGTTGCCGACGACCACGAGCTTCTTCATCGCGCGTCTCCGGCCCGCTCGACCCGCACGGCCGATTGCTTGTAGTTCGGCTCGCGCGAGATCGGATCGAACGCGCTTTGCGTGACCTGATTCGCGTTCGCCTCCGCGTAATGAAAGGGAACGAACACGTGTCCGGGAGCGACCGTCTCGGTGACGCGAAGCCGCACGTTCCGGATGCGGCCGCGCCTCGACACGACGTCCACGCGGTCCTGCGCCTTGAGCTTCGCGAGGCGTGCATCGCGCGGGTTCATGTCCACCCACGCGTCGGGTGAGAGTCGCTGGAGAATCGGGACCTGCCCGGTCTTCGTGCGGGTGTGCCAGTGCTCGACCGTACGCCCGGTGTTGAGGACGAGCGGAAACTCCTCGGTCGGCGGCTCCGGAAACGGTTCCCACGCAGTCGGAACCAGCCGCGCGCGGCCGTCCTCGGTCTGAAAGCCACCGTTCGTATACAACCGCGTTGACGAGCCCGGAGCGTCTGCGTGTGAAGGGTACGGCCACTGGATCCCACCGTGCCGCTCGATGGCTTCGTACGTCATCCCCGAGTAGTCGCAGAGCCGGCCGGCCGAGACGCGCTTCCACTCGTTGAAGGCGTCTTCCGGCGTGGCCCAGCCTGGAAACAGCGTGTCGCGAACGCCAAGCACGCCAGCCACCTGAAGAAAGATGTCGAAGTCCGGGCGCGCCTCGCCTGGAGGCGCAACCGCCGGATTGACCTTGCTGACGCGCCGTTCGGAGTTGGTGTAGGTGCCCTCCTTTTCTCCCCAGATCGCCGCGGGCAGCACGAGGTCGGCGAGCTCGGACGTCGGCGTTGGATGAAACCCGTCCTGCACGACCAGGAACTCGACCTCCTGGAGCGCCTGTCTCAGGACGCCGAGATTCGGGAACGACACGATGGGATTGGTGGCAATGATCCAGAGGGCGCGGATGCGCCGGCTCAGGGCCGCTTCGATGATGTCGGGATACGCGAGGCCGCGCGCGGAAGGGATGCGCTCGACGGGCACGTCCCAGATCGCTGCGAGCGCTTCACGGTCGGCTTTGTTCTCGAATCGGCGGTAACCGGGAAGACCGGATGCGAACCCGGCCTCGCGCGTGCCCATCGCATTGCACTGGCCCGTAATCGAGAACGGAGCGGCGCCGGGCCGGCCGATGTTCCGCGTGATGAGCGCGAGGTTGTTGATCGCGTTCACCGTTTCCGTTCCCTTCGTGCTGTGGTTCACGCCCATCGTCCAGCCGATGAACGCCGCGCGGGCCGTCGCGTAGAGCCATGCCGTGCGTCTGATCAGATCGGGCGACAGTCCGGTGATTTCCGCCACTCGCTCGGGAGTGCACTCGCGCACCGACTCGCGCAGCGCATCGAATCCGGTCGTGTGAGCGTCGATGTACTCGCGATCGACGAGCCCGTCCTCGATCGCCAGGTGGATCATGCCGTTGAGGAGCGCGAGGTCCGACCGCGGGCGGATGGCGAGATGGAGATCGGCCATCATCGCCGTCTTGGTCACGCGCGGGTCGACCACAACCAGCGTTGCGTTGGGGTTGTCCTGAAGCCGTCGGCACAGAATGGGATGGTTGTCCGCGATGTTGGCGCCGATAAGGAGGATGACGTCCGCGCGCTCGAGGTCCTCGTACGCGCCCGGCGGCCCGTCGCTGCCGAACGACCGCTTGTAGCCCGAGACGGCGGTGGACATGCACAACGTCGTGTTGCCGTCGTAATTCGAGGTGCCGAAACCGAGCTGCACCAGCTTGCCGAGCGTATAGAACTCCTCGGTGACGAGCTGGCCGGTGCTGATGACGCCAAGGGCGCCGGCGCCGTACTTCTGCTGGACGCCGCGGAACCGCGCCGTCATGGTCTGGAGCGCCGTGTCCCACGTCACGCGCGTGAGCCGGCCGTCGCGCTTCAGCAGCGGATGTCGCGCGCGGCCCGGCGCGGCCAGCGTTTCGTGCTCCGACAGCCCTTTCGGACACAGCATTCCGCGGTTCACGGGATGATCCGGATTGCCACGGACGGTGACGGCGCGGCCGTCCTTCACGCCGATGAACATGCCGCATCCCACCGAGCAGTAGCCGCACGTGGTCGACACCCAGCGGTCCGCAACCTTCCGAGCGGACACGTAGCCTGAAACCGGATCGACCGCATACGCGTACCGCTCCGCGGCGGTGTCGAGGCCGAGCCATCGCCTCACGTTCATGCCGCCTCCGCGTTGAGCGACAGGTATGGCGCGGCGAGATGCGTCGGCACGACGCTGACGAAGAACAGATATCGCTCGAGAATCTCGCCGGCGGCAGCAAACGCCCACGCGGCTGCCGGAAACCCCGCGTCGTACGGGCCGGGGCTCATGCCGGCGCGATTAAAGAGAAGCGGCAGCAGGATCCCGCCAAGCGCCAACAGCACGCCGCGCAAAATGAAGTGCGGCTGGAGCGTCGTCGAGAGGAGCCGTGCGGTTCCGCGAAGCTCGATGCGATCGGAGGCAGTCATCGCGAGGAAGCGCACTGTCAGGAGCACGAGCTTCAATGCTGCCAGGCCCGCGGCCGCGATTCCAAGCCAGCGCAGACTCCCCGTGCCGAGCGTTGCGACAAAGAGCGGCCCGAGCACTGCCGCCGTGAGGAAGAACTGCGCGGTCGTGTACCACGTGTTCCACGCCGGACGCGACGGTACGCGATAGATGCAGGCGCTGGCGAAGACGCCGCTGATGCCGAGCGCCACCGTGAGCGGCCCGAGCACCGGCGCGCCGGGCAGGCCGAACCAGAGCACGCTGGCGTACAAAGCCGCTACCGCCGAGAAGCCTGCGAACAGCAGAACCTCACGGCTCAGCCACGAGCGGCGCCACATCTTCAGCGCGCGATATGCGTGGATCGGACGTCCGAGGTGGAGTGTCGAGGCGGCAAGCGCGACGGCGCCGACAAAGAGCGTCGTCACGCCAGCGGAGCCAAGACCGACGGCGCCGAGCACCTGCAACAGCCAGAGTGTTGCGAATGCGCCGACCGAGAGCTGCGTGAGCACCGTCATGATCACGAGCGGCCAGTGCGGCTCCGCCGGTGCAACATGCGTAAGACCCGGCGGCTTCGCATTCGGCGCGAGCGTGTCGGGAACGGTCACACGCGTCGTCGAAAACGAGCCGTCGCCGGCGGGCACGCCCGCCGGCTGCCGCTCCGCGTCGCAGGCGATCCGCCACGTCGCGACGTCGACGATCTCGATCCGGATGGCACTCTCAGGGCAGGCGCTCGCGCATGCCGGCGCCTGCTCCAGCGCGAGCCGCCCGTAGCACATGTCGCACTTGCCGACCACGCCGCGCTCGGGGTTGTACTGCGGCACGCCGTAGGAGCAGTTCCACGTGCAGTACTGACAGCCGATGCAGACGTCGGCGCTGTGGCGCACGATGCCGGTCAACGCGTCCTTGCTGTACGCGTCGACGGGGCACCCCTCGAGGCAGGTGGGCTCGAGGCAATGATTGCAGCCCATCGAGAGATACGAGCGCCCGGTCTGCGGATACCAGCCGCCTTCGATCTCGACGACGCGCCGCCAGTTGATCGCCGCAGGATTTCCGTTCTGCTCGTTGCACGCGACGACGCAGCACTTGCAGCCGATGCAGCTCTGCATGTCGACGTGGAAGCGGTACTGCTCGCCGGGACGAAGCGCGCGGCCCGGCAGGAGCGCATGGGCGCTCCTCGAGCCGTACGCGTCCGCGCCGCCACGCTTCGGCGACACGCGCACGAACACCGCAGCATCGTCGCGAGCTCGTTTCAGCAGCGGCAGTGACATCGCGCTCCTTCTAGAGCAAACACCGATCCCGATGCGACCGGGCATCGCGGCTCGTCATGGAGCGCTGATGAACGAGGAAGTGCGGCGTGCGAATCCGCCCATTGCAACGGGGAATGGGCGCGCGCCGCGAGAAGAGACGCTCACGAGCGTACACATTTCGATCGCGTGGCGCAATGCTCGATCGTGTCGTTCAACGAAGCGCGCACGACATTTGTGTTCGTCGCGTTGCGAGCGTTCGCTCACGATGAACGAAGTTGTCGGTGAAGATTCGTCGTTCTCGACATTGTTGTCGATGACGCGGCATGGAAACTCAACCGCGCTCAGAGAGGAACTCGTCACACGTCAAGCAAATTGCGAGCATTCGCGGAGCACACCGCACCGGGAACGTACCTTGCTCACCTGCGGCACGACAGGCCGCGACGCCTCTCAAGAGTCTTGCGTATGCCGCATCTTTAGATGCGGCGTGTGCCGGGTCTGAAGACCCGGCCTACGTATGCGTTGACGAATACCAAGGAGTACCATGCGTTTCGACCGTCGCGACCTGTCGCAGATCCCCTTTCGTGAGCTCGTGCTGTGGGCGACCCTCGCGAGCGTTCCCGCGCCTGCATTCGCACAACAGACGTCAACATCGACATCCGCGCCGTCAGCGCAGCCTCAGCCCACTTCGGCGAAGGCGCCGATGCCGAACCGTCTGAACGACGTCCTTCCGGAATGGCTCCACGTGCGCGGAGAGTTCCGCGAACGGTTCGAAGGCTTCGACGGCCTCGGCTTCGCACCCGGCCGCGATGACACGTACTGGCTCACGCGGTTCCGGCTGGAGGCGACCGTGCGACCGAGCCCCATGGTCGGCATCACCGTGCAGGGGCAGGACGCCAGGGTCGGAGACAAGCACGTCGGCCCGACGGGGGCGCCGTTCCGTGACGAATTCGACCTGCGCCTCGCTCACGCCGACATCGGCAGCGCGAAGTCGCCGGTCACCTTGCGTGCGGGGCGGCAGGAGCTCGTGTTCGGCGATCAACGTCTGATCGGACACCTGGGCTGGGTGAACACCCCGCGCAGCTTTGACGGCACACGCGTGATGCTCCGCGGCCCGAAGCTCACCGTGGACGGGTTCGCCCTGTCGGTCGTCACGGTCGCCAACCACGCGTTCAACAAAAGCTCGTTCGAATCGAGCCAGTTCTACGGCGCGTACGGCTCCACGACCGCGCTCGTTCCGAAGAGCACGCTCGAGCCATTCGTGTTCTACCGGATCGGCCGGAACCTGCTCTCGGAAGCCGGAACCATCGGAGACCTGCGGCAGGTGACCCTCGGCGCGCGGTGGGTCGGGGCGCTGCCGGCGGCTCTCGACTACAACATCGAGATGGCGGCGCAGACCGGCTCGCTCGGACCCGATGACGTGCGGGCCTGGGCCGGACACTGGCAGATGAGCAGGACGCTGCACGCCAGACGTGCCCTCCGCGCCCTTGGCGAATACAACTTCGCGTCAGGCGACAAGAATCCTGCCGACGGCACGCGTGGAACCTTCGATCAGCTGTATCCGACGGGCCACGACAAGTACGGACTGTCCGATCAGGTGGGATGGAGGAACCTCCATCACGTGCGCGCGGGCACCGAGGTTCTTGCGAGGAAGGGATTCGTCGTCAGCGGCAGCTACCACTCGTGGTGGCTGGCCGATCGGCATGATGCGCTCTACAACGCCGGCGGCGTCGCTCTCGCACGCGTGCCAGGAGGGGCGGCCAGCACTCACGTGGGGCAGGAGGTGGACGCGCAGGCAGTGCTCAGCGTCTCGCCGCAGGTGCAGGTAGCCGGCGGCTACGCGTATGTGGTCCCCGGCGCTTTTCTGAAACAGGCGACGCCAGGCGGGCACTACAGCGCCCCGTACGTGATGGTGACGTATGTCTTCCTCGCGGAGAGGTGAGATGACACAGATTTCGCGACGAACCTTCATCAGACGGGCGGGCGGCGCCAGTGTCGCCGCGGGCCTAATGGCTGGCCTTCCGTCGGGATGGAGTGGCGGCGTCTACGCGGACGATTCGCCGGAAACGCCGAACATGCGGTTCGGGATGATCGCGCTCACCGACTGCAGCCCGATCGTGATCGCGCACGAGATGGGCTACTTCAAGAAATTCGGCATCAATTCGGTCGTGTCGAAGGAAGCCTCGTGGGCGGTCATTCGCGACAAGCTGACCATTGGCGAGAACCAGGCCACGCACATGCTCATCGGCATGCCGCTCGCGTCGACGATGGGCCTAGCGGGATCGCCGGTGAAGCCGATGGTGATTCCGTGGCTGCTCAACCGGAACGGGCAGGCGATCACGCTCAACAAGAAGCTGAAGGCGGCGGGCGTCAAGACCGCGACCGACGTGAAGCCGCTGGCAGACAAGGCCAGGGCAGCCGGCGATCCGTTGACCTTTGCCATGACGTTTCCGGCCGGGACGCACGCGATGTGGATCCGCTACTGGCTCGCATCGGGCGGCATCAACCCGGACAGGGACGTGTCGCTCATCACGATTCCGCCACCGCAGATGGTCGCCAACATGAAGGTCGACAAGATGGACGGCTTCTGTGTGGGCGAGCCGTGGAACCTCAGAGCGATTGCCGACGGCATCGGATACACCGTCATCACCACGCAGCAGATGTGGAAGGACCACCCGGAGAAGGTCTGCGCGTTCACCGAGGAGTTCGCCGCGCGCAACCCGAGGACGGTCAAGGCGGTGCTCAAGGCGCTCCACCTGGCCAGCGTCGAGCTCGACAAGCTGGAGAACCGGAGGAAGTTTGCGGAGATCGTATCCAGGCCGACGTATATCAACTGCCCGCCAGGGATCATCACCGACCGGCTGCTCGGCAGGTACGACTACGGCGACGGCCGCACGGAGCAGGACCCGAACTACATGATCTTCTCGGAACGCGGGTGCAACTATCCCGACCCGCTGTTCGCGAGCTGGTATCTCTCGCAGTTCCGCCGCTGGGGGCTCGCGAAGCAGACCCCGGACTACCCGGGCATCGTCAAGCGCGTGATGCGGCCCGACATCTACATGGAGGCGATGAAGGAGCTCGGCGCGGCGCCCAAAGCCATGCCCGCGCAGAAGATCACGCTGTGGGATGGTTCGGTCTTCGACGGCAAGGACCCCGAGAAGTACGCACGATCGTTCCCGGTCCACAGCATTGCGAATGCGTGAGGAGAAGACGATATGCGAGAGCGAATAACCAGCGTGCTTCTGGCGTGCGTCGGTCTGCTGGCGGCGGGGCTCGTGTGGGCTGCCGCCAGCCATGCCGTTCCCGACCTGCCGTCGCCGAGCCGGACGTGGGCCGAGAGCCGGGTGTATGTGATGGAGCCGTTCGAGAAGCGCGGCGAGATGGACCAGGGAATCGGCTTGCTCGCCTATTACAGCCTGCTGCGAGTAGCTCGCGGATTTGCGCTTGGAATCCTGATCGGAGCGCCGTTGGGATTCCTGCTCGGCCTGTCGCAGGTACTCAAGCGCATGTTCGATCCGCTGATGCAGGTGCTGCGGCCGATTTCGCCGCTCGCGTGGCTGCCGCTCGGCCTGGTGCTGTTTCAGAAGTCGGAGCCCGCGGCGCAGTTTGCCATCGCCGTGTGCTCGATGTGGCCAACCGTGATCAACACGATGATGGGCGTGCGGTCGATTCCGCAGGACTACTGGAACGTGGCGAAGGTGCTGCGGCTGTCGCGCGCGACGACATTCGTGAAGATCGTGGTTCCGGCCACGCTCCCCTACATGTTCACCGGTTTCCGTTTGAGCCTCGGGATCGCGTGGCTCGTCATCGTCGCCAGCGAGATGTTGACTGGGACGCCGGGCGTTGGTGGCTTTCTCTGGCAGGAATACAACAGCCTCGTGTACTCGCACATCCTGCTCGCGATTCTCACGATCGGCCTGGTCGGCTTCGCGTTGGATCGCCTGATGGGCCTGGCCGAGTCGAGGTTGCGAGCGATCTGAGCGAGGAGTTTCACTGATTCAACTGCCTCGAAAAACGCAGAGAGCGCCGAGACGCAGAGAGAACCCGTTCGACTGGCCGCCGGGGGCGCCGCGCAGGGCACGAGAGCGCGGAAACAAACCGCCAAGCACTTCACCGCGGTTTGTTTCCGCGCTCTCGTGTCCTGCGCGGTCGGCCTGCTTTCGCAGGCCGACCAGTCGAACGGCCTGACAGCATCGAATCACCTGATTTCTCTGCGCCTCGGCGGTCTCCGCGTGATCCGTGAAAGTTGAATCAGTGTGACAGTTCAATCGTGGGATTCATGGAGGTCGAATAATTGGCATTCATCGAGGTGAGAGGGATCTCGAAAACGTTCGTATCCTCGGGCGTCACAAGGCCCGTGCTCCATCACGTCACGCTGTCGGTCGAGCGCGGCGAGTTCGTGTCGGTCGTCGGCAGCATGGGCTGCGGGAAATCGACGTTCCTCAACATCGTCGCCGGCCTCGTGGCGCCGGACGCCGGACAGGTGATCGTGGACGGCGAGCCGCTCCGGGGCGTGCGCAAGGACGCGGCGATCGTGTTTCAGAACTATTCGCTGCTGCCCTGGTTCTCCGCGCTCGAGAACGTTCGCCTCGCCGTCGAGGCCGCGTTCCCCCGCCGGAGCCGCGACGAGCAGAAGTCGCAGGCCGTGCGGTATCTCTCGATGGTCGGCCTTGCCACCGCGATGAACCGTCGGCCGGGCCAGTTGTCGGGCGGCATGCGTCAGCGCGTGGCCATCGCGCGCGCGTTTGCGATCGAGCCGGAATTGCTGTTCCTCGACGAGCCTTTCGGGGCGCTCGATGCCCTCACGCGCGCCACGCTGCAGCAGGAGCTCGCGCGGATGTGCTCCGAGCGCGAACGTCAGGTAACCACCATCATGATTACCAATAATGTCGAGGAAGCGATTCTCCTCTCGGACCGCATCGTCCCGATGACGCGTGGCCCGCGGGCGAGGCTCGGGGACGCCGTGGACGTGGCGCTGCCGAGGCCGCGCACGGTCTCGCAGTTGCTGCACGACGAGGAGGCCGAGCGCGTCCGCGCGTACGTCGTGGAGTCGCTGACCGACAGCGTGCATCGGTCGGCAGGTCTCACACGCGAGACCCGCCCGACGTCTGCTCCCCTGAGCGACGCCGCGAGGTTCCCTGCGGTGGCGCCGGCCGTGTCCGCGGAGAATGAGTGATGTACGCGCCGCTGGAGCTTTCCGCGATCACGAAGAACTTTCCGACGCCCGTCGGGCCGTTCACGGCGATTCAAAACGTGAGCGCGCGCATCTACGAGGGCGAATTCGTGTGCATCCTCGGCCATTCCGGTTGCGGCAAGTCCACGCTTTTGTCGATCATCGCGGGGCTCGAGCGCGCGACGCTCGGCGGCGTGATCATCGAAGGGACCGAGGTCGACGGCCCCGGAGCCGAACGGGCCGTCGTGTTTCAGACACCAAGCCTGCTGCCGTGGCTCAGCGCAAGGCGGAACGTGCGACTGGCCGTGGATCAGGTGAAGTCCGGGAAGACGCGCGGCCAACGCGCCGACCTGGTCGAGCGCTACCTGCAGCTGCTGGGCATTGGCGATGCGGCCGATCACCTGCCGGACGAGCTGTCCCTGGGGACGCAGCAGTGCGTCTCGATGGCCCGCGCGCTGGCCGTGGAGCCCCGATTCCTGCTCCTCGACGAGCCGTTCTCGATGCTCGATTCGCTGACGCGGTTCGACCTGCAGAACACGCTCCTGCAGGTCTGGGAGGAGGACCGCCGGATTGTCGTGATGGTCACCCACGACATCGACGAGGCGCTGTATCTGGCCGACCGGCTCATCCTGATGACCGACGGCCCCGCTGCGCGCGTCGGTGAGATTCTCGACATCCCGTTTCCGCGGCCGCGGCGCCGGTC
>DASYQV010000262.1:0-15255 GCA_036005125.1 Vicinamibacterales bacterium | reverse complement strand
GGCCGTCTCGAGGCCAATCGCCTCCGGGTACCAACCTCCACCGTCCAGGATCTTCACCGGCTTGGACCAGAGGCGTGGGTCGTCGAGCTTCGGCGCGAACGACACGTAAATGCCTTCCTGTCCGAATTCCGCGTTGCGTGCGTGGTTGAGCAGCATGACGTAGAGCTGCAGGTGGGTGTTCCAATGAACCGATGGTCCCCAGAACGCATCCACCTCATCGTCGCCGTCGTGCCACGACTCGCCAGCCGGAAGAACCGGCGTGGCAAGGGGGTACAACCACTTGGGCTGAATATCGGTGTCGCCACTTGCCCGTAACTTTCGAGCCGGCACCCATATGCCGCCGCGCCAGACCATGACCTTGCCAACCGGATTGTCCCTGTCGGCCCACGTCAACCGCGCGATGGTAACGCCTTGCCACCGCGCGGCTTTCACGTACTGGGAATAAAAGACGTAGAGGTCGCGGGAATCGGGATCGAGCATGACGCTCGGGTCGCCGATGCCACCGACGAAGTAGTGATTCGACGTGCTGCAGTCGTACGTGCCCGGCGGCGCCTCGATGATGATCCCGAGGTCCACCCACGTCGCGCCGCGATCTGCTGACCGCGCGGCTCCAATCCGCGGGATGACCTTGTCCGTTTGAGGGCACTGCTGCTCGGCGACGCGCTCATTGTGGTAGTAGCCGTACCAAGTGCCGTCCACGTCCGGCACGATCGCTTCCATCCAGACCCCTTCGCCCGGCCAGGGTGTGATCTCGACGGTGCGCGGCGAGCTGAGCGTTGTGAGGCTGGCGCCCCATGAATAACTGGGCGACCCGGCGACGGAGGTCAGGACGTGCAGGAACCAGCGGCCTGCGACGAGCTGCCAGACGGCGGGGCTGTTGCTGTCGACATTGCCGGGGAGCTTGAGCGCGGGGGCGGGGACGAGCTCCACTCGCGGTGACGTGGACGCAGGCTGGGTGACCTGCGATTCCGCGCGGCCGTAGATTGAGGCCGCTGCGACCGTGAAGAGTATTGCGAAGTGAACAGGACGCGGGAGAGGCATAACGCCGCGCATGCACCGTAAGTGCCGTCAGATCTGGCGAGAGCAGATATTTTGTGCAGCCACCCGACGCTCCTCCGATCCGACACCTGCGGCAGCGCGATGCATGTAACTGCTTGTATCCGTCGCGCGTGGAGTCCAACGGCGAGGACAATGACGCGTGGAGTGTGTCCTTGCCGGATGGCACCGCGCCTCACGAGCGTGTATCACGCCTCGCTCAGATGGAGGCGTATTCTCCGGCTGTGGCGTTATTGGCTGCGCAGCGCGATCAACGGGTCGACGCACGTGGCCCGACGCGCCGGCACGTAGCACGCGAGGAACGCGACGGCCGCGAGCGCGACGGCCACGATCCCGAACGTGAGCGGATCGGTCGGCCCCACGCCGTAGAGCAAGCGTGACAGTACGCGTGTCGCGGCGAGCGCCCCCAGCACTCCGGCGACCAGGCCGAGCGCCGCCAAACGCATCCCGCGTCCGACGACGAGCGAAAGGATGTCACGACGCCCGGCGCCGAGCGCGATTCGCACCCCGATCTCATGCCGTCCCTGTTGCACGGAGTACGACATCACGCCGTAGATGCCAATTGCGGCAAGCAGGAGCGCGATCGCACCGAAGATCGTCAACACGAGCATGTTGAAATTGTGTCGGGCGGTCGATTGCGCGACGACCTGCCGCATGGTTCGCACGCGGGAGGTGGGCAATCCGTCGACTGCCAGAAACACCTTTTGAACCGCCTCGGTGAGCGTCACGGGGTTCCCGCTTGCTTTCACGATCCAGGTTGCCGGGACGATGCCGTTGCCGAACCGCGTCATCGCGTCGGGAATCTGTGCTTGAGGGATATACACGACGGGCGGGGCCGGTCGCTCGAGGCCGGCTTCGCGCACGTCGCCGGCGATGCCGACGATCTGGCGCGTGGCGTCATTGAACTCGGGGCCGAGGCCCCCGCCAATCGTCAGCTGTTGTCCGAGCGCGTTTCCGTCGGGCCAGTATTTCTTTGCGAGCGCTGCGTTGATGATGACAACGGGCGACGAGCGCTGCACGTCGCGCTCATCGAAGAACCGGCCGCGCACGAGCGGAATTCCGAGCGCGCGGAAGTACGCAGGCGAGACATAACGCCACTGCTCGTCGCCATGGAACCTGGCACCCGCGGGAAGAGTCCGTCCCTCGATCCGAAACGGCAGGTCCGGTCCGAATTCGGTGGGCAGAGTGACCGCCGCGGCCGACCCCTGCGTGCCTGGCAGCGCATCGATGCGCTGCGTCACTTCGCGCACCAGGATGGAGACCTGCTCGGTGGTGGAGTACTTGCCCCCGGCCAGCGAGGTCTGCATCGTGAGCACGTTGTCCGCGTCGAAGCCAGGCTGCACGGCGCGGAGGTTGGCAAACGTGCGGATGAGCAGCGTTGCACCAACCAGCAGCACGAGCGCGAGCGCAATCTCCGCGGCCACCAACGCGCCCCGCAGGCGCGCCACGTGGACGCTCGTCGCGCCGTGGCCCCCGCCCTCCTTGAGCGCCACGCCGTGATCGTCTGACGCGAGGTGCAGCGCGGGCGCGAGACCGAACAGGATGCCCGTCGCCACCGACACGGATAGCGTGAAGGCGAGCAGTCGCCAGTCGAGCACCGACGCCAGCAGCGAGCCACGCGTGAGCTCGCTGGCGCGCGGGAGGTCGGCGGGGCTCAGCGCGACGAGCGTGCGCGCGCCCCAGACGCCAAGAACGAGCCCGGCCGCGGCGCCGGCGAGCGACAGGAGCACGGTTTCGGTCAGCAGTTGCCGGACGATGTCGGCGCGGCCGGCGCCGACGGCGGCTCGCACCGCGATCTCCTTCTGGCGGACCGCGGCCCTCGCCAGCAGCAGGTTGGCGACGTTCGCGCACGCGATCAGCAGCACGAGCGCCACGGCGCCAAGCAGGATGAGGAGCGCGGGCCGCACTCCCTGCACCAGGGTCTCGCGCATCGGCTCGGCCGCCACACTTTCCCGGCTGTCCATCCATTCGGGCGTCGAGCGTCTGAACTGGTCGCCAAGGACCTTCAGTTCCGCCTGCGCGGTTGCGAGGGTCACGTTCGGTTGCAGGCGCCCGGCAACCCAGAGGAAATGGGCCTGATTCGTGCTGTTCGGATCGCCCTGCAAGGGAACGAACACCTCGGCTGGCGGCTCCGGTCTGAAGCGCTCGGACAGCACGCCGGTCAGGGTAAACGGCTCGCCATTGAGGACGATGGCACGTCCAAGGACGGTCGGGTCGGCGCCGAAACGTCGCACCCAGAGCCCGTGTGCCAGCACCGCCACCCGCGGACCGCCAGGCACATCCTCGTTGTCGGCGAAGGTTCGACCCATCGCGGGTGACGCTCCAAACACGCGAAAGTAGTCGGCGCTGACATGGATGCCGCGCACCTGCTCCGGCCGGTCGCCGCCGGAAAGGTTCAATCCAGGTCCTCCGAAATCGTAGGCTGCGATGCCATCGAAGCTCCGGGCGCGTCGCCAGGCCATGAACTTCGGCACCGAAGCCGTATAGCCGATGCCGGCCGGAAACTGGCGGCCGATGCGAACCAGTCGATCGGGCTCGGGATAGGGAAGCGGCTGAAGCAGCACGGTGTTGACGACGGAGAAGATCGCGGTGTTGGCTCCGATGCCAATCGCCAGCGCGGCCACGACGACAAGGGTGAACCCCGGCTGCGTCATGAGGAGGCGGACCGCGAATCGGATGTCAGAGCGCAGAGCCATGGTTGCGTACTACGTTTGCAAAACGTCCTCGGTTCCAGCGGGCCTCCTCCCCATGCAGGCTCGGCCCGCTATAAGATGCGCTGGACGCCTATCTCACGCTGAGGAAGCGGAGATCGCTGAGGAAACCACACGCAGAGATCGCTGAGGAGCAGAGCTCACAATGCGTCGCCCGGAGGGCCGTTCGACTGCCGCCACAGGCGGCTCGCGTGGGGCCGAGACCACGAACACAAGCCGCGGGGTATTCTGGTGCGGTTTGTGTTCGTGGTCTCGACCCCACGTGGGTCGGCCCGCGTGCGGGCCGACGTCGAACGGCCTGAAAGGCTGTAACGGCCGACGAGTTGCCTCTGCTCCCCAGCGATCTCTGCGTGAGATCGTCTCCGTGTCCTCTGCTTACTCTGCGTTCGGTCCCGCTAGCTGTGCGACACGCGAGCGGTATCTGTAGGAACGTAGCGCCACATGACTAAAAAGAATCCTTCGACCAGCCCGTCCTTCCGTTTCATCGTCCCGATCGCCGCGGTTGTCGTGTGGTCTGCCGGTTCGGCTCTCGTGGCGCAGCAGCGGGGATCGACAGCCGCGAAATGGATCACTGCCTGGGGCAGCTCGCAGCAGACACTCGGGATGACCACCGTGAGCAATGCGACGGTCCGGATGATAGCGCGCGTGACGATTGCCGGCGACGCCGTGCGTATCCGTCTCGACAATACATACGGGACAAGCACGCTGGCGATCGGTAAGGCGTCGCTCGGACAGCGCGTACGCGGCGCGATTCTGGCGGCGGGCGCGAGCCGGCCGATATTGTTCAACGGTTCACCGAGCGTGACGGTTCCCGCCGGTGGCAGCGTCCGAAGCGATCCGGTCGCGATGAAGGTGACAGCGCGGCAGGATCTCGCCGTGAGTCTCTACATACCGGAGGCGAACGTGCGGCCAAGCCAGCACAGCGGCGCGCTGGTGACGTCCTACGTGAGCGCGGAGGGCTCCGGCGATCTGACAGCCGATGAAACCGGCAGGCCGTTCGCAAACACGACCACATCGATGTTCTGGTTGAAGGGAATCGACGTCCAGTCGGCGACATCGGGCGGTGCGATCGTCGCATTCGGCGATTCGATTACCGACGGGACGTGTTCCACCGTGGACGGCCACGATCGGTGGGAAGACTGGGTCGCCGTGCGGCTGAATCTCGACGACGCCATTCATGGCGCGCGGGGCACGCACAAGGCGATGGTGAACGAGGGTATCGGTGGCAACACTGTCTCGCGCGAGAATCTGCAGCCACCGCCGGACAGCACACCCGGAGTGGAGCGGCTCGATCGCGACGTGCTCTCGCACGAAGGGGTCACCGATGCCATCCTGTTCATGGGCACGAACGATATCCGGCGGGACGCGTCGGCGGCGCAGGTGATCGCAGGGATGACCGACGTCGCGAAGCGCGTGAAGGCTCGCGGCGTGAGGATCTTCGGCGTCACAATCATCCCGCGCCACAACGTGGCGGGAACGGGCACCAATAGCGGATGGAATCCTGCCAAGACCGCCGTTCGTCACGAGGTAAACCAGTGGATCCGCACGAAGGCGCCATTCGACGGCGTCCTGGATTTCGACAGCGTCGTGCGCGATCCGTCCAACCGGGATCTCATCTTTCCGGCGTTCAACTGCGACGGAATCCATCCCACATCGCGCGGGTACTACGAGATGGGCAGGTCGGTGCGGCTGGAATTGTTCAAGCGTTGAGCAGGCTCCGGGCTCCAGGCTTCGGGCTTCGAATCCTGACTCTTCGAGACCTGCATTTCAATCGGGCCCGTTAGACCCGGCGCACGCCAAGCTCCATCTCAACGCGCTGGGCCGCATCTGAAGATGCGGCCTACGAACTACGAACCTTTCTTTAGCTAACTCCTAACTCCTAACGGTGGTAATGGGGTCGCGAAGCGTGAGCGTTGGCAGGACCTGCTCGATGCGCTCTCGATCGGGCTCGAGCCACGGCGGCAAGACCAGCGTTTCGCCAAGGTGCGCGTGTTCCTCGTCCACCGCGAATCCCGGTCCATCGGTGGCCGTCTCGAACAGCACGCCGCCGGGCTCCCGGAAGTACACGGACTTGAACCAGAAGCGATCGATCACCGGCGTGGGGCGGGCGCCCGCGGCTTCGACTCGCGATCGCATGGCAAGCTGGTGTTGCTCGTCAGCCACGCGCCAGGCCAGGTGGTGGACGCTGCCCACTCCCCACGCGCCACGGCGGCCTTCCGGGGTCTCGCGAACATCGACGACGCCTGCGGCGTCTTCGAATCCGTAACGCGTCCAGCCGTTCTCGCTCGCCAGCCGTTCGAAGCCGAGCACGTTGATGAGGAAGCTCGAAGTCTGCGCTGCCTCCCGTTCCCAGAGCTGCGCCCCATAGAGCCCGCGAACCTGCCGCTCGGCTGGCACCGGACTGCCATCCCACTGCGTGAACGGTCGGGGTCGGACGGCCGCGCGTTCAACGAGCGCCAGCTTGAGGCCGTGCGGATCGACGACTGGCAGCACGGTGTCGCCGAAGCGGGTTTCAACCGCGCCCATGCGGACGCCGTACTTTCCAAGCCGCGCTTTCCAGTAGTCGAGGCTGCCGGCCGGCACCTCGAGGCCCACCTCGACGGCAAGTCCGTGCCCCAGGCGCGGTAGCGCGAGCTCTGCCCACGGAAAAAACGTGAGGTCGGCGCCCGGATGGCCCTCCGCGTCCGCATAAAAGAGATGGTAGGTGCCGGGATCGTCCTGGTTGACCGATTTCTTGACGAGCCGCATGCCGAGGATACCCGCGTAGAAATCGAGGTTTTCCTGCGCAGGTCCGGCAATCGCCGTGATGTGATGAAGTCCGTTGACGCGCTGCATGATGCTTCTCCGGTCCCTTTTGCCAAGGTATCACCCAATCCGACGGCGATTCGGGGAGCGCGTTCGTTTTGATTCGCCGCTCTGCCGGGGGTACAGTGTCGCGTGTTCGACGGTTCGATGGACAGGCTTTCCGGGCTGCAACACATGGATGTGACACGAGCGGCGATTCGAAACCGCTGCCGAAGCGCGTTGGGCATCACCGTCGCTCTCGCGACGGTGGCGTGTGCGGCGCCTCCACCTGTCCGCGTGACGGCGGACTCGTCGCCACTCGTGGATGCGGCCGCGCAGATACGGCGCGGCTGCTACCGCTGTCTCGAATCCGCGTTCGACGCGGTCGTCGGCCGGTCGCCGCGGATGACCTTCGAGGTGGCAGCGCTCCTCGTGTTGCGATCGAAGGAGCTGGGTCTCCCGCCCGACGTGTGGCTCGAACGTGCGCGCGACATCCTGCCGTCAAATCCGGCCCTGAGCGCGTACTTCGATATGGTGTCGGCCGTCCGCGCCGATCCGCTCAGCGACGACCGCGACGTGATCTTCACCGACAATTCGCTGCGTCGAATCAATCGAGAGACGGCGGTCGCGTGGCGGGACAGGCTGAGGGCGGACACGGTATCTCCTCTCTTTCGCAGGTACGTCGAGCTCGCACTGTCATGCGGCGGACAGCTCGACCAGCGCGACGAGGCGATCGCGTCGGCGTTGCAGCAGTTCGCGGATGTACCATTGCTGCGCTATCGGGTGGGCATGTGCGGATCGCGGCAGTCGCCGCATCTCCTGAGCGTTCGTGAGGCGGACCAGGATTTCGTCGATGCCGACTACGCGCTCGGCCGGTACGCGCTCGATATCCCGCAATACCCCGATCAGGAGGAAGCTCTGAGGCGTTTTCAATCCGCGCAGGATGCATTCCCGGCGTCGCCGGCCATTCGGACGAGCATCGGCAACGTGCACCAGGAGCGCGAGGAATGGACCGACGCGCTTCAGGCATTCGACTCGACGCTGGCGCTCGTGCCCACGCACCGCGATGCGCTGCTGGGCCGGACCGTGAGCCTCTCGAATCTCTTCAAGTACGAGGACGCCATTCAATCCGCCACCCGGCTCATCGAGCTGGGTACCTGGTTCATCGGCCAGGCGTACTTCTGGCGCGCGTGGAACGAGTATCAGCTTGGTCGTGTTCAAGCGGCGCGCGCCGACACCGATCAGGCGAAGCGGTTGATGGTGAGCGCGCCGACCTTCGCGCTCTCGGGCATGATCGCCTGGCGGGAACGACGGCTGGACGCGAGCGAAGAAGACCTGGTCAGGGCAGTCAAGCTCGATGCCGGCCAATGTGAGGCCGCGGAGAATCTGGGCGGCGTCCGCGCGGATCAGCAGCGCTGGGCGGATGCGGTTTCGGCGTTCCGGCAGGCGCGACAATGCTTCGACCGGTCCGTCGCCGTGCGGCGGGAGCTCATCGCGAAGATCGCCGCGGGGCCGGGCAGCGAAGCGGGCAAGGCGCGGATGATCGCGCTGCACGAGCGCGCTATCGCCGAAGCCATCAGGCTTCGCGACGAGTCGGACGAGAACGCGGCCTCGATCGAGAAGCGGCTCGGTGAAAAATGAGGGACAGGATCAGCGTTTCTCGAGCAGCTCGATGAGCGCCCTGGAGCGAGCCAGCGGCCCGTTGATCTCCAGCAGGCTCTGTCGGTCAACGGGCTCGATATCCACGTACTGGGCAACCGTGTTGACGAGGTCGACATCGGGAAACGTGGGTGGCGGCAGTTTGGTTCCGGGCGTGAGAATGTCCGCGAGCACCGACACCAGCCGTCGTCGCTCGACGCGGAGCGCCTCCCTGTCCTCGTCGATGAGCGTCTCCGGCATCGCCTCTACCCGTGCCAGTCGGTACGGGCGGCTTTGATCTTCGCCGGCGATGCGGAACTTCACCAAGCCCTGCAGGACGATCGTGTATCGCCCGTCCGGCAACTGCTCGACGTCGGTCATCACGCCGGCGCAGCCGATCGGATAGACGGGCGGCCTGCCTTCGTACTCCGCTTCGTGACCCGGCCGCAGCATGACCATCCCGATGATGCGGTCGCCTTTCAACGCATCGGCCACCATCGCCCGATAGCGCGGCTCGAAGATCAGGAGCGGCCGGAGGACGTTCGGGAAGAGCATGACATCCTGAAGCGGGAAAATCGGGATCGTCGCCGGCAGCGCGCCCGGCTCTGCCACGGTGCCCGCCTTGGCCGGTTGCGCCTGCAGAGGCACCGGCAGGCACAGCAGAGCGATCAGCCCGATTGCGCACGCGAGTCTGTGTAGTTTCATTGGGATGGCGCATTATACGCCTCGTTATTCATGATTCGTGATTCATGATTCATGATTCCAATCATGAACCCGCCAATCATGAATCAAGAATCACGAATCAAGAATCGAGAATCGTCGGAGGACCGATGAGGCCTACGAAATCGCGCACCTGGTTCACGCGACTGACGAAATGGACGGCTCACGCCTCGGGCAGGCCGACGACGTTCTTCCTGGCGGTAGCCGTCATCGTGGTGTGGGCGATCACAGGTCCGTACTTCGGATTCAGCGACACCTGGCAGCTCGTGATCAATACTGCGACCACAATTGTGACGTTCGTGATGGTGTTCCTGATCCAGAGCACACAGAACCGCGATACCGAGGCTATTCAGGTCAAGCTGGACGAGATCATCCGGGCTATCGGCACCGCCCAGAACGAGCTGCTGGACCTCGAGGAGCTCGAGGAGGCGGATCTCAATCGGATCCGGGAATCCTACGCGAAACTCGCTCGTCAGGCGCGAGGGAAGCGGCAAGCGGGAACCTAATCCCGGAATTTCGCGGCCTCGTACCACGCGAGCCGCCGGCGGCGGCCAGTCGGACGGGCCGGGTGACAATTCGTCGTGTGCGTGAGTTCCTTCGCGATGCGGAAATCTCCCTGATCTCCCTGTGAGATTTCCGGTGGCGACTCACGTGTGAAGCAGGGTACAGGCATTCGCCGACGCGGTAATCGCGACACCACCGAGCGTTCACGCGCTACAATCGCATTCCCACGAGAGGTGAGCGTCACGCGATGCCAAGACTTGCCGCCAACCTGACGATGCTCTTCAACGAGATCGATTTTCTGGACCGATTTGCCGCGGCCGCGAACGCCGGCTTCACGGGAGTCGAGTACCTGTTCCCGTACGCGTACGACCGCAAGGTGCTCCGCGAGCGGCTCGCGGCGCACGGGTTGACACAGGCGCTGTACAATCTGCCGGCTGGAAACTGGAACGCCGGTGAACGCGGAATCGCGTGTCATCCCGATCGCGTTGCCGAATTCGAAGCGGGCGTCGAGCAGGCGATCGAGTACGCGACGACGCTGGGCTGCACCCGGGTGAATTGCCTCGCAGGTATCCAGCCGCCAAGTGTCGATGCGCTCGAGGCGCGCAAGACATTCGTGCGGAACCTGAAGCACGCCGCACCGCGTCTCAAGGCGGCGGACATCCGGTTGCTCATCGAGCCGATCAACACGCGCGACATTCCCGGGTTCTTTCTGTGCCGGACCGATCAGGCCATTGAGATCATCGCGGACGTGGGATCGGACAACCTGTTCCTCCAGTACGACATCTACCACATGCAAATCATGGAGGGCGATCTTGCGACGCGGATCGAGCGGCATCGATCCCTGATCGCGCACATACAGGTGGCGGACACGCCGGGGCGCCATGAGCCCGGCACGGGCGAGATCAATTTTCCGTTCCTGCTCGGTTTCATCGATCGGATCGGCTATGACGGCTGGATCGGATGCGAGTACAAGCCGGCCGGGACGACCGCGGAGGGTCTCGGGTGGGCGAGGCCGTACCTGCGCGCAACCGTGGTTTGAATGGAGTAGTCGCAATGGCGAACATCGGCTTCATCGGCCTCGGCACCATGGGTCGCCCCATGGCGCTGAACCTGATCAAAGGAGGGCACACCTTATATCTTCACTCTCGCAGCGGCGTGCCCGAGCCGTTGACCGCCGCGGGGGGCGTCGCGTGTGCGACCGCGCGGGAGGTGGCGCAGAAGGCGGACGTCGTCATCATCATGGTGCCCGACACGCCCGACGTCGCCACTGTCCTGTTCGGCGCCGACGGCGTGGTCGAAGGGTTGTCGCCTGGCAAGGTTGTCGTCGACATGAGCTCCATTTCGCCGATCGAGACGAAGAAGTTCGCGGCGCGCATCGGCAAGCACGGCTGCGAGTATCTGGACGCTCCGGTGTCGGGTGGGGAAGTGGGGGCGAAGAACGCGACGCTCACAATCATGGTCGGCGGCTCCCAGGCGGCGTTCGAGCGCGTGAAGCCGCTCTTCGAGCTGATGGGCAAGAACATCACGCTCGTCGGCGAAAACGGCGACGGCCAGACCTGTAAGGTCGCCAATCAGATCATCGTCGCGCTGAACATCGAGGCCGTCGGCGAGGCGCTGTTGTTCGCCTCGAAGGCGGGAGCCGATCCCAGCAAGGTCCGTCAGGCGCTGATGGGCGGGTTCGCCTCCTCGCGGGTGCTCGAGGTCCACGGCGACCGGATGATCAAGCGGACGTTCGATCCCGGCTTCCGCATCGAGCTGCATCAGAAGGATTTGAATCTGGCGCTCTCGGGCGCGCGGGCGCTCGGCATGTCGCTGCCGAATACGGCGACGGCGCAGGAGCTCTTCAACGCCTGCGCGGCCAACGGCGGCGCCAGGTGGGATCACTCGGCGATGGTCCGTGCGCTCGAAAAGCTGGCGGGCCACGAAGTCAAACCCATTCATGATTCATGATTCGTGATTGTGCGAATCAAGAATCAAGAATCAAGAATCAAGAATATGAATGCGCTCGTCGGCAGGAACTACACCACGCCGGATCTCATCGCGAAGGTCACCGGACGGGCGAAGTATGCCGAAGACTTCCGGGCCGACGGCATGCTCTTCTGCAAACTGGTCGTCAGCCCGATGCCGCATGCCCGCGTCCGGCGGCTCGACGCAACCGCCGCGCGTGCAATGCCGGGCGTCAAGGCCCTGCTCACCGCTGACGACCTGCCGGCCCCGGACGGAGCGGAGCGCGCGCTGACCAACGAGCCGCTCTACGCGGGCGAGCCGATCGCCGCCGTGGCCGCGATTGACGAAACGACGGCCGCCGATGCCGTCGAGCGAGTCGAGCTCGACCTCGAGCCGTTGCCGTTCGTGATCGATCCGCTCGACAGCCTGCGGCCCGCGGGTCCGAACGCGCGGCTCGAGGGAAACGTCTGGGTCCCGCCGCCTCCCGGATCGCCGCCCGACGCGCGCCCGGCCATTCAGACGGTCAAGTGGACCGAGCAGGATTTCGGAGAAGAGCGTGATGGCCGTCTCCCGATCGGAAAGGCGACCGAATCGTGGGAGTTCGGCGACGTCGAGGCAGGATTCAGGGAAGCAGCCCTCGTGCTCGACGAGACGATCGTCGTGCAGTCGACCAGCCATCATCCGATGGAAACCCGCAGCGCGATGGCCTACTGGCAGAACGGCACGCTCTATCTGCACGGGTCCACGCAGAGCGTCGTTCGGACGGTCGAACCGGTCGCGCGCTGGGTCGGGATCGATCCGTCGCGGGTCGTGCTCGTGTGCGAGTACACGGGCGGCGGCTTCGGCAGCAAGGGCGGCGGCGCGGTCTCGATGGCGATTCCGGCGCTCCTGTCGAAAAAAGCCAACGCGCCGGTGATGATGCGCATCAGCCGGGAAGAGGAAAGCTGCATCGGCCGCGCGCGGACGAACATGACGGGCCGCGTGAAGATCGGGTTGCGCAAGGACGGTCGCATCGCCGCGCTCGATCTGTTCATCGTGCAGGACAACGGTCCCTACGGACCGATGGGGGATCACCGGTCGGGCGGAAACGCCGCGTCGCTCGTCTACCAGCCGGAGGCGATGCGCTGGCGCGCCGTGAACGTGCTGACGAACACGCCGCCGCGCCAGCAGCAGCGATCGCCGGGGCCGATGCAGGCCAACGGGATCATCGAGCCGGTCCTCACCAAGGCAGCGAAGCAGCTTGGAATCGATCAGGTCCGGATTCACCGCATCAACGCGCCTCGAGGGAAAGCGCCGTACGGTCCGGCGGGTCCCGGCCCGCGTCGCCATGCCACGAGCGCGTTCGTCACCGAGGCGCTCGACCGCGGCGCCGACCTGTTCAAGTGGAACGAGCGAAAGGCGCGCTCGGGACAGCGGCGCGGATCGAAGGTGCGGGGGATCGGCGTGGCCGTCGGTCCGCACGGGGCGGGATCGATCGGTTTCGACGGCCTGATGACGATTCGGCCCGACGGGAAGCTGTACGTGCAGTCGGGCGTCGGGAATCTCGGCACGCATTCGGTGATCGATCTCGCGCGCGTCGCCGCCGACATCCTCGCGATGCCCTGGGAACAGGTGGAAGTCATCTGGGGCGATACGAGCAAGGGACTCCCGTGGAGCTGCCTGTCGGTGGGCAGCCAGACCACGCATGCGATGACGAGGGCGAATCACGCGGCCGCCCTCGATGCGAAGAAGAAGCTGCAGGAGATCGCCGCGCGGGATCTCGGCGGCTCGCCGGATGATTACGTGCTTGCCGGACAACGCGTGCACCATCCTCGCGATGCGGCGCGCGGCATGAGCTACGCGCGTGCCGCCGCCCGTGCGATCGAGTTGGGAGGCCGGTACGACGGGCATGAGCTTCCTGGTGACATCCACGCCGTCACGAAGCGGGCGGCGGCCTCGCTCGCCGGCCTCGGCCTGATGGGCGTTGCGAAGGACAACTATCCACGCGACGGCGACACCTATTCGTTCGTCGTCGGCTTCGCGGAAGTAGAGGTGGACGTGGAAACCGGCGTGGTATCGCTCGTCGATTACCTCGGCGTCGGCGACGTCGGGGCGGTCATCAACCCGCGGAGTCTCGGAGGGCAGATCAGCGGTGGAAGCTGCCTCGGGATCGCTCACGCGCTCTGTCAGAGGCTTGTCTACGAACCGCAATACGGCCTGCCGCTCGGCCGGCGGTTCCATTACACCAGGCCGCTGACGATCCTCGACATTCCACCTCGGCTCCAGACGGCGGCTCTCGATATTCCCGATCCGGAGACGCCGGTCGGCGCGAGGGGCGTGGGCGAGCCGCCGGTTGGCGCGGGCTTCGGTGCGGTTATCAATGCCATCGCGGATGCCGTCGGCGTCGACGTGTTTCGACGGACGCCGGTCACCGCCGACATCATCCTGACGTCGCTCGAGCAGGGCAGGCGGATGCATGCGCCCTTGCGGGCGCATCTGTGATTCGTGATTCGTGATTAGCAATTTGGTGCGCCGGGCAGGCCTGAGGGCGCAGAGAGTGAAGAGAATTGAGGAGGACCACATGAAGCACAGCTTTCGGCCCGTCGTGTGCGCTGCGTTTGCCGCCCTCATGGCACTGGTCATCGCCTGGGCCGACCCGGCGGCTCAGATCGCACCGGCGGCCGGATCGCGGGCGCCGAGGAACCCCGAGGAATTCGACACGATGTTCAAAGCCAACACCAACTGGGGACGATGGGGAAAGGACGATCAGCGCGGCGCATCGAACCTGGTCACCGATGCCAAACGCAAGCACGCCACGTCGCTGGTGAAGACGGGCATCGCTGTCTCGCTCGCGCACAACCCGCTGACCGAAAAGAGCGACGACAACCCGTCGCCGTTCCAGCACACGATGAACAAAGGCTTCACCACCGACACGTATCAGGTGTCGTATCACGGCTACGCCCACAGCCACATCGATGCGCTCTGTCACTTCTCGTACAAGGATCAAACCTATAACGGCTTTCCGAAGAGCGAGGTCAACACCGAGAAGGGATGCATGAAGCTTGGCATCGACGTGCTGAAGAACGGCATCGTCACGCGTGGCATCCTGATCGACATGGCGCGGCTCAAGGGCGTCCCGTATCTCGAGCCGAGCACCCCGATCTACACCGAGGACCTCGAGGCCTGGGAGAAGAAGGCCGGCGTCAAGGTCTCGGCGGGCGATGCGATCTTCCTGCGGACCGGACGCTGGGCGCGCCGCGCCAAGCTCGGACCGTGGGCCCTCCAGAAGGGAGCTCCCGGGTTCCACTCATCCACGGTGCCGTGGATGAAGCAGCGCGACGTGGCGTTTGTCGGGAGTGACGCCGTGCAGGATGTCCTGCCGTCGAACATCGAGGGCCTTGCAAACCCGGTCCACACGCTCCTCATCGTCGGCCTCGGGGTCCACATCTTCGACAACCAGGATCTCGAAGCCGTCGCGGAGACCGCCGCCAAGCTGAATCGCTGGGAGTTCATGCTCAGCGCCGCCCCGGTTCCAGTCACCGGCGGAACCGGATTCCCGATCAACGTGCTGGCCATCTTCTAGTAGGCAGTAGGCAGTAGGCAGTAGGCAGTGGAGGACGCCGAGAACGCAGAACGCCAGGCCTCGGCGCTCTCCGCCGCCTGACTGCCAACTGCCTACTGAAGAGACTGCCTACTGCCTACTGCCTACTTATGAGAGTGGGATTCATCGGTCTCGGCGTGATGGGACGCCCCATGGCGAGGCACGTGCTCGAGGGTGGGCACCAGCTTGGCGTGTGGGCGCGACGGCCGGCTGCGACCGATCCCCTCGTGGCGTCAGGCGCGACCGTGCACGAGACACCCGCAGCGCTCGCCGCGCAGTCCGACGTCGTCGTGACAATGGTGACGGGTACACGAG
>DASYQV010000261.1:0-21465 GCA_036005125.1 Vicinamibacterales bacterium | reverse complement strand
CTCCGCCGTCATGAGGTGGCGGGGCACGTCGATCGAGTTACCGGTGAAGTTCACCACGAGTCGCGCTCCTCCAATGAAGGGCTGCTTCCCATCGGGCCGTGCGGGCTCGCGTGCCCGTCGACCGCCGCGAACCACGGTGCGACCGTTCGAACCCTGTTCGAACGCCGCCTCAAGTCGGGAACAACCTCGAAACGACTTCACGCATTGCCGCCGGTCGCCGGCTGCCTAGACCGGACGCCAGGAGTGCGGCCGCGCGTGGCAACCTCTCATCCGTCGCAATTCGGAATTGCAGAGTGGTAGCACCTTCCACCACAGCAATCGCCCGGCCAGAATGGATCAGCTGGTCACGGGTAAGGCTAAGATGTTGTTTTGGAGTGCTTTAAATGACAGTGACGAACAGATACCGTCCAGGCCGACGGAATGGGCTCCTGCGCCAGAACGGCACACAGCGCCAGGAGAGCTGGCCAGGCTTAAGCCTCAAGCCACGGTAAATAAACGGGTTAACGTTCGTGTTCTACATCAGGCTCCATGTCCCGGTTCAACACACTCGGGCGACCTCGGGCATTGTGTCGTAAGCAATTGATAACGCGATAGTTATACAGATGAACCCGACGGCTTGGTGCCAGACGGACCGAAGCGAGACATGTGCCCATTCCGCACAGCTCAGATGAGCGTCCCAGCAGAAAGGCCGGCCGTCCCTTTGCAACGCGGTCCGCTCGTGCTCGACGTTGTCATTGTCGGCGGCGGCCCGGCCGGGCTGACTGCCGCACTCGTGCTCGGGCGCTGCCGCCGGCGCGTGTTGGTCTGCGACAACGGCCGACCTCGAAACGCGGCCTCTCGCGCACTGCACGGTTATCTCACCCGCGACGGAATTGCACCCTGCGAAATGCTGCGGATCGGCCGCGATGAGCTCGGCACGTACGGGATCGAGCTACGCCACATAACGGTCATCGACGTGCAACGCATGCCGGATGGGTTCAGCGTGACGCTCGAAAGCGGCGAGACCCTCCTCGCGCCTATCGTGCTCATCGCGACCGGCGTTCGTGATCACCTGCCACCTGTCGAAGGACTCGAGGCCTGTCTTGGCATCAGCGCCTTCCACTGTCCGTACTGCGACGGCTGGGAGGTGAGGGATCAGCGGCTCGTGGTCATCGGCGTGGGTGCCGCCGCGACCACCCTCGCGCTCGGGCTGAAGACGTGGAGCAATGCCGTGACGATCTGCTCGAATGGGCCGGCCCGCCTGGCCAGCCGCCACCGTGAGCAACTGGCGGCACAGCGCGTCGCGGTGCATCAGTCCGAAATCCTGCGTCTGGATCACGAGCGCGGCCACGCCCGCCAGCTCGTGTTGTGCGAGGGCACCGTCGTGCCCTGCGACGCGGTTTTCTTCGCCACCGGACAGAGCCCTCACTGCGATCTGCCCCGGCGCCTCGGCTGCGAGTTCACCCGACGCGGAACGGTCAAGACCGACCGGCTCGGTCACACGCGCGTGCCCGGCCTGTACGTCGTGGGAGACGCCTCTCGCGATGTGCAATTCGTGGTGGTCGCCGCCTCGGAAGGCGCGAAAGCCGCTGTGGCAATCAACAAGGCGCTGCAGCAGCGCGCCGGCCTGGCCGCCGCGCCGGTCCCATGACAACGGCCCGGAACGCGTCACGCCTGTCGATGTGACCGTGAGCAGCGTCGCGCTCACGATCCTCGCGACGTCGGCAGCCATGGCGGTCCTGTGGTGGGCGCGGGAAGCGTTCATTCCGATTGTCCGTGAAGGCGTTCTGCGATTGGGTCGAAGACCTCAAGCCTGTCGGCGAGCTCCTCGGCGAGTAGCCGCGAGGACGTCCATGAACGCCGACAAATCCGTCCGGCCCCTCGAGGCCAGGAGTGGCTTCCACAAATCACCGACCTTCCCGATGCGCTGCCGGACGTTGTCGATTCGATAGTCTTCGATCTCCGCCCCCGCAGCCACTTCCTGCCACGTCAGCGGCGTGGAGACCGTGGCACGTGGACGCGGTCGCACGGAGTAGATGCTCGCCAGCGTCTGGCCCCATGCATTCTGGTTGTAGTCGATCAGCACCCGTCCCCTGGGACGGCTCGCGACGCGGTATTCGGAGGTCATGAGCCTTCGAGTCCGTGAGGCGAGCTCGACGGCAAGTGCCTTGGCGAACGTCCAGACGGCTTTCTGCACCGGACCGCGCACGATCGGCACGTAGACGTGCAGCCCCTTCGATCCGCTGGTCTTCACGAGCGGCTTCATTTTCAGCGACCGGAGCGCATCGGCGACGATGAGCGCGGTTTCGCGGACCTGGGCGAATGTGGCGCCTTCGCCCGGGTCCAGATCGAAATGCACGTAATCCGGCCGATCGACGTCATTGCACCGGGCGTACCACTGGTTCAGGTCGATGCATCCAAGATTGATGACCCACAGGAGTGAGGGAAGATCGTCGATGACGGGAAAGTCGATGATGTCGGCGTCGTGGCCGATCGAGCACGTGCGGATCCAGTCGGGCCGCGGCGTGGGGGCCCGCTTCATGAAGAAGAACTCGCCCGCGGCGCCATGAGGGTAGCGCTTCATGACCATTGCCCGGTCGCGGATGTGCGGTAACAGCACAGGGGCGACGTCGGCGTAGTACTGAATGAGGTGGCCCTTCGTGATGCCGAGTTCGGGCCAGAACGGCTTACGCAGGTTCGTGAGGCGGACCTCGCGCCCGGCCACGGTGAGCACGACGTTGTCCGTGTCGGTGGGAATCTTCACACGTGCCATATGGGAGTCAGACCCCGGTGGCCCTCAGCGTTTTCTCAGTGGGGCCAGCTTCGGAGGCCGCTCGCCATGCCGCACGGCTCCCGCGAGCGCGACGTACTCCAGCTCGCGATCGGCGAGGACGCACCGCAACATCAGCCCGCCGCGGCTCATGTCGCCCCGGCCGATGAAATCCACCGGAAACAGGAGCCGATCGCCGAAAATCGGCAGCAGCACCTCGACGTACTTTCCCGACGCGATGCTGCCGAGCAGCACGATATCGCACTCGGGCCCGGCAGCAGCATCCAGCGCGCGCGCGGTCCGGACCAACGGATCCCGATACCACGGATTACGGAGATCGATCGACTCGGCGGCAAACGCGCGGATCGCGTCGAGGGTGACCATCGTCTCGGCCGGCCGCAGGCCGGCGTTTGGCGTGATCACCAGGACACCACCGGAGACAACGGGACACTCGGGATCGGGCGGCCGTGCGAATCGCCGCGCATATGCCAGTTTGCCGCGGAAGTACAGGCCACTGACGAAGCTGAAGACCTCGCCGAGCGGCGCACCCGCCTCCTCACGGAGCTGTTGCGCGAGCGGAAAGCCAGCCGTCGGGGACACGACCATCCGAGCGCGAACGCCGTTGCAGTTGGCCGGCGACAGCAGGAAGACGCGCGGCCGTTCGACTGGTCCCGACATCTCTTCAGAACAACCCGCGGGCCGCGGAGAGCAGCCATCCGAGCAGCAGGAACGGCACGACCGCCAGCGCGAGCACGAGCGCGATCATCAGCGACACGAACGCCCAGTCGCCGGCCCTGGCGCGGCTGTCCTCGTAAGCATGCCGCTCGAGCAGTACGAGGTTGAGATCGTTCGCTTTCCACGCGAAATCGAAGAGGTCGCCCAGTAGCGGAACCGCGCCGACGAGCGTGTCGATCCCCGCGTTGATCAGCATGCGCGCGTGGACGACCTTCGGGACGCCGAGCTCCCACGCCTGCACGAGGATGGCGACGGTGAACAGCGGAGAGATGAGATCGCCAAAACCCGGAATCAATCCGATGATCGGATCGAGTCCGAAGCGCCATGACGTGCCTGGAACCTCAAAGGCCGAGTCGAGGAGACGTGAAACATGCCGCAGCGACTCGAGCCGCCGCTCCTGGCCTGGCGTCAGCACTATGCGTGATTTGCGATTCGTGCTTCGCGATTTCGGCATCGGGCTCTGAATCACTAATCGCAGATCACAAATTGCAGCTGGGTTTGAGTCCCCACCGCAGCAGCACCGAACCGACCGTGAACCCGGCGCCAACTGACGCAAGCAGCACGAGATCGCCGTGCTTGAGACGTCCGTCCGCGACCGCGTCGTTCAGGGCCAGCGGAATCGTTCCGCCGGTGGTGTTGCCGAAGCGCTCGATGTTGATCACCACCTTCTCAGGCGCCAGGCCGAGCTTGTCGGCCGCCGACTTGATGATGCGGCTGTTTGCCTGATGTGACACGAAAAGATCGATAGCGTTGGCGTCGACGTTATTGCGCTCGAGAATCCGGCGGCATGCCTCCTCTGTGTTCCGTACGGCGAACTTGAAGACGTTCTGACCATCCTGCTTGACGTAGTGCAGCCGCTGGTCGATCGTCTCATGCGAGGCGGGACGGAGACTTCCCCCCGCCGGCAGGCAGAGCGCCGCGCCGCCGCTCCCGTCCACATAATTCTCGAAATCGATGATCCCGATGCCGTCGTCGTCGGTTGCCTCCACGACGACCGCGCCGGCGCCGTCACCGAACAGCACGCAGGTCGCCCGGTCCGTATAGTCGATGATGCTGGACATGACGTCCGCGCCGATGACGAGCGAATGCCGGCTGGCGCCCGACGCCACCATCTGTGCGGCCGTCGTGAGGCCGTAGGTGAATCCGGAGCACGCGGCCATCAGGTCGAACCCCCAGGCCTTTGTGGCGCCGATCTTCGCCTGCACGATACACGCTGTGCTCGGGAAGATCATGTCCGGCGTCGTGGTACCCACGACGATGAAATCGATATCCCTAGGTGTGAGACCCGCCTTTGCGATCGCCTTCAGAGCCGCTTCCCTGCACAGGTCCGACGTGGCCACGCCCGGATCGACGATGTGGCGCTCGCGGATGCCGGTGCGTTGCAGAATCCACTCGTCCGTCGTCGCGACCATCTTCTCCAGGTCGGCGTTCGTGAGCAGCCTTGGCGGCACGTACGTGGCGAGGCTGGAGATACGGGCGCGGTGCAACGGGCCCGGCGCCCCCGAATTGGTTACCACAGCCGCGAATCCCTTCCCGGATCGGAAAGCCCGAAGTATTGGTAGGCACGAGGCGTGGCCACCCGACCACGGGGCGTACGGTCGAGGAAGCCAGCCTGAATGAGGAACGGCTCGTACATATCTTCGATCGCGTCCTTCTCCTCGCTGATGGCGGCGGCCAGGCTGTTGAGCCCTACCGGGCCGCCCCCGAACTTGTCGATGATCGTGCGCAGGAGTTTGCGGTCGACCTCATCGAATCCATGCTCGTCCACCTCGAGCAGCATGAGGCCGGCGCGCGACACGTCGATGCTGATCCGGCCGTCGGCGCGCACCTGCGCGTAGTCGCGCACGCGCCGCAGCAGACGGTTGGCAATGCGCGGCGTGCCGCGCGAGCGCTTGGCAATCTCCGTTGCGGCATCGTTGTCGATGTGCACGTTCAGGATGCGCGCCGAGCGGCGGACGATCTCTTCGATATCCCCGTCGGTGTAGAAGTCGAGACGGTGGACGATGCCAAACCTGCCACGGAGCGGCGACGTCAGCAGCCCGGCACGCGTGGTGGCGCCGATCAACGTGAACTTCTGGAGCGGCACTTTCACCGATCGCGCACTGGGCCCCTGGCCGATCACGATGTCGAGCTCGTAGTCTTCCATGGCCGGATAGAGGATTTCCTCGATCGCCGGGGCCATGCGGTGGATCTCGTCGATGAAAAGGACCTCGTGCTCCTGCAGGTTCGTCAGCATGGCCGCCAGATCGCCCGGTTTCTCGATTACGGGTCCGGCCGTCGCGCGGACGGCTACACCCATCTCGTTGCCGATTACATAGGCCAGCGTAGTCTTCCCGAGACCGGGCGGGCCGTAGAGGAGCACGTGGTCGAGCGCCTCGTGGCGCCCGCGCGCGGCGGCAATCGCCACATGCAGATTGTCGCGGACACGATCCTGGCCGATGTAGTCGTCGAGCGTTCGCGGCCGCAGGCCGGCTTCGTACTGCGCCTCGTCGTCCGCGCGTCCCGCTGTGGTGAGTCTGTCCATCGGATCGAGTTGATTAACGCATCAGCTCCCGCAGCGCGCGCTTGAGCGCGTGCTCGAAGGTCAAGTCGTCGCTCGATGTCAGCGTGGAGTCGACCGCTTTTTCGGCCAGAGGGCGATGATAGCCCAGGTTCAGCAGCGCCGAGACGAGGTCGTCGCGCAATCGGTCGGCAGGAGCGGCTTCCGCCACGCCCGCAGCTGACACCACGACCAGGTGGTGCAGTCGATCACGGAGCTCGAGCACGATTCGCTCGGCGGTCTTGCGGCCGACGCCGGGGATGGCTGTCAAGCGCGCAATGTCGCTGCGCTCGATCGCGCCGACCAGCTCGGCGGGAGCGATGCCCGACAGAACGGCCACGGCGAGCTTCGGTCCGATCCCGCTGATGGCGATCAGCCGCTCGAACACCTCCTTCTCGAGCACGCTGAGAAATCCGTACAACTGCAGCGCGTCCTCGCGCACGTGTGTATGCACGCGCAGCGACACCTCGGCGCCTTCCTCGCCAATCTCGTAATACGTCGACAGCGGTACGTGCACTTCGTAACCCACGCCGTGGACGTCGACGATCAGCCGGTTGGGATGCTTGTCGATGATCCTTCCACGGAGGAACGCAATCATTGGACCGCTATGCGGCTTGGAACGTGAATTTTGTACTCATTGCGCCGGATCCGCATAGCCGTCCTAGGGGCGCGCGAAGCGCGCCAAAAAGACGCTGGTAACCAGTCTCGGGCTGCGCGCTGGGAGATCACGCGCGGAGCCCGTGACTGGTTACTGGCCGGGTCGGTACTGACGCCACGTGCGCGGAAGCTTCCGGTCACGCGCGTTTTCACGTAGATGGTCCCGCCTCACCCTGATTGGCGTCGAGTGCAGGTGGCAGATTGCCACCGCGAGCGCATCGGCCGCGTCGTGGGGCGACGGCGGTCGATCGAGGCCGAGCAGCAGCTTGATCATCGCCTGCATCTGGTGCTTCTCGGCGCGGCCGTATCCGACGATCGCTCGCTTGATCTCCGCGGGTGAGTACTCGACCACGGGACATCCCGCCTCCACGGCCGCGAGCATCGCCACGCCGCGCGCGTGACCGAGCCTCAACGCGCTACGCACGTTGGTTGCGTGAAACAGATCTTCGATCGCGACGCAGTCGGGATGGCACTCCGCGAGAAGCGCCGTCAGCTCGTGATGGATACGGGCCAGTCGCAGAGGAAAAGATTCGGTGGCGCGGGCACCGATGGCCCCGCAGGTCACGAGGCGATGCCGGCTGCCGTCGGTCTCCACGCAGCCATAGCCGGTGCGCCCGGAGCCCGGATCGATGCCGAAGATTCTCACGCGAGGGAGGCCTCGATCTCCTTCTCCTCGATGTCGAAGTTGGCCCACACGTGCTGCACGTCGTCGTGGTCGTCGAGGGCCTCCATCAACCTCAACATCTGCTGCGCTTCCTTGCCCTGGAGCTTCACGTAGTTCTGCGGGATCATCGCGACCTCGGCGCTGGCCGGCTCGATGCCCAGCTTCTTCACCGCGTCGCGCACCGCCTCGAATGTCTCGGGGGAGGTGACGATCTCCCAGGCGCTGCCGTCGTCATTCATGTCGTCGGCGCCGGCGTCGAGTGCCGCATTCAGCAGCTTTTCCTCGTCGGCCTTCGCCTTCTCGACCACCACCTGCCCTTTGCGGCTGAACATCCAGGCCACGCTGTTCTCGGCGCCGAGGTTGCCGTTGTATTTGGCGAGCAGATGACGGATTTCGCCGACGGTCCGATTCTTGTTGTCGGTCAGCGACTGAATGAGAAGCGCCACCCCACCGGGACCGTACCCCTCGTACACGATTTCCTCGTACGAGACGCCGGGTTCCTCGCCCGTTCCGCGGCGAATGGCGCGCTCGATGTTCTCCCGAGGCATGTTGTTGGCCTTCGCTTCCGCGATGAGCGTGCGCAGGCGCGGGTTCATGCCGGGGTCGCCGCCGCCGCCCCGTGCGGCCACGGACAGCTCCTTGATGATGCGCGTGAAGATCTTGCCGCGCTTGGCGTCGGCGGCACCCTTCTTGTGCTTGATGGTGTGCCATTTGGAATGGCCAGACATGGCGGAAACTCCAGCAAACTCAGGTGAAAAGAACGCCCGATTTTATCACGTGGCGCTGTCGAGTTCGCAGGCCGCGTCCTACCTACGCGCAGCACGGATCGGCTTTTTCGCCAGGATCATCCAGACGTCGGCCCGCGGATCCCACGGCCCGCCGCGGTAGTCACCAAGCAGGGCGGTGATCTCGAAGCCCGCCTTCTCGAGCCGTCGCCTCATCTGCGGCACGGTCAGCGTGCGAAACGTGAGCGAGAATCGGCGGACACGGCTTCGCGGGCCTCGTCGCTCCGTGAATTCCTGATCGAAGATCGTGAGGTGTCGCGAGGGATCCTGCCGGACGCTCTCGACGAGCGTGACATGCGCGCCGCCGGCGGCACGCCGCCAGCCGGTCAGGCTGACGCGTTTGCGGTACTCCTTCCACGACGGGAGATCGGCAACGAGCTCGAGCCCGAATGTGCCGCCCGGCTCGAGCGCGGCGTTGACCGCGCTCAACACCCCCGCGAGGTCACGCTCGCGCAGCAGCGACTGAAGGATGCCGTACGGCGCGATGACGAGGGCGAACGGTCCCGGCGCGACAAAGGGCAGGTATCGAATGTCACCGCGAACCAGCCGCACGCGATGAGCGAGGCGTGCGCGCCTCACGCGCTGGCGGGCGCGGGCCAGCATCGCACCGGATCGATCGATTCCCACGAGCGGAACGCCGGCTCGTCCGAGAGGCAGCGAAATGCGACCGGTGCCGCAACCGAGCTCGAGCACCCGTCCGCCGGCGCTCGCCGCCAGCGTGCGCCAGAAGGGCACGTCGCGCCGCCCGAGCGTCCGCGCATTCTCCCAGTCGTAGAACGGCGCGTACTCGTCCCAGCCTTCCCAACCCTCCATGGGCTCATATCACGACAGGAGGCAGGAGGCAGGAGAAAGCGCGTCACGTGCACTCTCTCCTACCTCCTTTCTCCTATCTCCTAGCTGGCGCGCTGCGCGACCGTCGCAAACAGCATGGTGTTCTGGATCTCCACGAACGCCTCGCCCGCGGCGGTCGCCGCCTCCGCGTAACGAGCGAGCGCGTCGAGGTACTCGCGTCCCGCCGCGCTGACACTCGGGTGCGGAACCTGCGCGATCAGGTTCTCGATGCCCAGACGACGCTCGGTCCACAACGCGGGCGGCTGGACACCGAGCCGCGCCTGTGACACGGGAAACAGGCCCACGGAAAGCGGCTCGATGCCGTGCTGGACGAACAAAGTGGGCAGTCTCGGCCCGATCGAGTGGTCGGTCGCATCATCGGTGGCATCCGAAATAGCGTTGAAGAAGCGCACGCCTGCTTCGTGGGCCCGGACGCCGGCATCGAGCGAGCTGTACCAGTAGTGCGCGGCGTTGTCCGGCTCAACGGCCACGATTCGACCGCCAGGCCGCGTCACGCGCGCGAACTCCGCGACTGCGTCCGTGACCCCTCGAACGTGCTGGAGGACCGCCACACAGTAGGTCGAGTCGAACACGCGGTCTGCAAACGGAAGGCGACAGGCATCGGCCGCGGCAAACCCCACGCGCTGGTTGTGAGACCGCGTCTTCTGTTGCGCCGAGGCCACGCGCTCGACCACGTAGTCGACACCAAACAGTTTGATCTGCGAGAGCTGTAACCGGCCGATGGCGACCTCGGCAATGCCGGTGCCGCAGCCGACATCGAGGATGCGGTTGCCGGGCCGCGGGCGCAAGGTCTCGCGCAGGAAGCCCGTGAACTCGTCGTTCCACCAGTGCTCGCGCAGGTGCTTGAGCGTGGACGACGTGAGAGCGTCGATGGTGGCCTTCGCCATGGAGCGATATTCGCGCTAGATATCTCCGACGGCGCAGATCATAACGAATCAAGCAAGTTTTCGCGCCCGGTTGGCTCGCCTTCGGAGATGTCTAGGCCCCGCGAAGCGGGGCACAGCCAACACAGGCGGCAGTGAAGCGGAGCCAGCCGCCGAACGATCCTCGGCGGTGTGAGGCGGAGCTTCACTGCTGCCGGCGATCAATCCGACACCGCCCATTCGCCGGCAACGATCGGACGCGTTCGAGGCAGGAGACCGAGGCGGGACATCTGTCCGACCCCGGCGAGGATTCCGAGGAACACCGTGAGTTTGACCACGTCAGCCGACCATGTGGAGGGCAGCACCTTCCACAACACCCCGAGCACGGGTTGAGCGATTATCACCGCCCAGACCGATCCATAGAAGTAGCGCCGCTCGTGCCCTTCCCCCTTCGTGGACGCCTTGACGCGTGGCAGAAGGCCGAGCACTCCCAGCAACCAGACCGTGCCCGCGATCGGGAAGTACGCGATCTCGTACATCTCTCGAATCCGCCATTCGCCGGTAAGAACCACCCACGCCAGTCCCGCGGCGTTGAGCAGCGCAAACGCGACGACCTCACCCCAGGCGGCCGTATAGCAGATGCGGCGATAAAGCGGGTTGGGGCGATCTTCGGTGAAGCGGATGATGTACGGTTCCGGCTCGACGCCGGGCAGTCGACCACGCAGGCCGGCGATGGCGGTGCCGACGAGCACGACGAACAACCACACGAGGATGCGTGCATCAACTCCGTGCGCGAAGAGATCGACGGTCAGGGGTCCCGGCGCAATGAAGAACACCCATATCCAGATGGGCCAGTGAAGGAAGCGGTAAGGGAGCTTGTTGCGATGTCTGATCCTGCGCTGCGTATCGAACTCGACATACAGCGCCTCGGTTTGAATGCCTGCGTGTCTCATAAATGAAGGGGCAAACAGGATACCTCACGCCGCGGAGTCCTGTACACTCGACCCTCGATGGATGCTTCTGCTCTCCTCCCGAACCCGAACATCTGGTCTCTTAGACCCGCGCACCGCCCAGCATAGCGGGAGACCTTCAGGTCTCCCGTTGGTTTCCACGTAATTCGAGGCGACCGTTCTCCAGGACAACGATGCGTTCCGCGCAGAGGCGCGCGAAGTCGGCATCGTGCGTGGCCACGATGAGCGTGCGCCCCTGCGCGACGAGCGAGCACAGAATCGCCGCCAGTTCGCCGCGCCGCCCCGCGTCGAGCGACGCGGTCGGCTCGTCCATCAGGAGAAGAGGCGGATCCACGGCCAGCGCGCGCGCGATTGCTACTCGCTGCGCCTCGCCGCCCGACAGCTCGTGGGGGAACGAGTCGGCGCGGTCCGCGACGCCGACCAGCGCCAGCAGTTCGCGTGCCCGCTCCTCCGCCCGCGCGCGCGGCGCCTGCAGCACGTGCACGGGCGCGAGCCAGACGTTGTGCACCGCGGTCATGTGGGCAAACAGATGGTGGAACTGGAACACCATGCCGACCCGGCCGCGCAGCGCGCGGAGGAGCGCTCCGTGCGGCACACCATCGGCGCGAAGATGCACACCGTCGACATCGATGTCGCCAGCGAAAAACGGATCCAATCCCGCGATGACCCGCAACATCATGGTCTTGCCCGCACCCGAAGGCCCCATCAACGCGACGATCTCTCCGCGACGGACGGCGAGACTCGCGCCGTCGATGATGGTGCGCCCACCACGTCGAATCTGCAGGTCGCGGATTGTCAACACGGTGTCGCTCGTCAACGCCGCCACCCCTTTTCTATCCGGCGCGCCGCCCGCGCGAGCGGCAGCGACATGACCAGGTAAAGCGCCGCGCACATCGCGCCGGGCACAACCCAGCTTCCGATGTTCGCCGCGAAGATTTGCGTCTCCTTCGTGAGCTCGACCACCGTGATTACCGACACGAGCGAGCTGTCCTTCAGCAGCGCCACGAAATCGTTCGTCATCGGGGCGAGTGCCAATCGGAACGCCTGCGGTCCCCGGATCAAGACGAGCGTCTGCCGTTCGCTGAGGCCGAGCGTGCGCGCCGCGTCGAGTTGGCCGCGCGGCACGGCTTCGAGCGCGCCGCGATAGATTTCGCTCTCGTACGCGGCGTAGTTGAGGCCGAGACCGATCACCCCAGCCAGGAACGCAGGCAGCTGCACCACCGCGGCCAGGCCGAAGTAGAGCACGAACAACTGCAGCAGCAACGGCGTGCCGCGAATGATCTCGACGTAGGCGGTCAGGGCGGCCTGCAGCGGCCGCACACCGTACACGCGGCCGCTCGCCACGAGCACGCCCAGCGCGACCGCCAGAGCCATCGACAGGCACGACACGACGATGGTGATGCCGGCGGCCCGAACGAGCGCGGGCAGGTAACGCGCGACGGCTTCCCGCGCAGAGGGCGGCGACACCGATGCCGGTACGACGGGCCCGCCGGGATCGATCGAGGTGAGCCGCGCGTAGAGTCGGGGCTGCGCGTCGTTCCACATGCCCCAGTGGCGGAAGATCGCTTCCAACCGGCCGTCACGCATCGCTTCGCGGAGAATCGTGTCGATCCGATCGCGAAGGGCCGTCCGCTCCGGCGCGAGAATCCCGACGTAGTGACCTACGTCCAACACCCTGGGCTGGTTGACGAGGCCTGCGTTTCTGCGAACGCCGCGCTCGGCAAGCACCTGATCGAGGACGACGGCGTCGAGTCGCCCCAGAGCGAGATCGCTATATGGATGGACGTCATCTTCGTAGGTGACGGGAATAATGCCGTTGGCCGCCTCAGCGTTGAGCAGCCGGTCGTACGCGAGGGTCGCGCCGAGGGTCCCGACCCGGCGGCCACCAAGATTCGCCAGACTGCGGAAGCGATCCTGGTCGCCGCTCCGGACGGTCAAGATCAGGCCAAATTCGTAGTAGGGAATCGTGACGGCCAGTCGGCCCCGGCGCGCGGGGAGATCCTCGAGCCCGCTCAGGCCGATGTCGAAGTCGCCGCGGGCTGCCGCCGCATCGAGGCTCGTGAACCCGACCTGCACGAATCGAGGCTCGCGACCGAGCTCGCGCGCCAGAAGCGCCGCAATGTCGACCTCGAATCCCACGACGCGCGTGGGATCCGCCGGATCGGCCTCGACAAATGGGGCTCCGCCTTCCGCATCGGCGCCCCATCGAAGCTCGGGGCGCTGCTGCCCGGCGGCAGGCACCGCGGACGACGCGAGCAGTATCAGGCCCGTCACGACGATGCGCATCACCAGCGCTGCCGCGCTCATCTCATCTACCGACATCGTGAGGTGCGGGTCTTCAGACCCGCGCTTCAGCGAATTCTACACGGGCTCGAAACGGACGCCAGCCAGCGTGGGCGTGGCGGAGAGAGTGTGGACGGCGATAATGAAGCTGGTTCCGAGGTTACAAGGCAATGCGCGAATGGAATGCCGACGCGTATCATCGGGTCTCGAACCCGCAAACCACCTGGGGTATTCAGGTGCTCGACCGCCTGCCGCTCGGGGGCGACGAGCTCGTGCTGGACGTCGGATGCGGCACGGGACGGCTGACGGAACTGCTCCTCGAGAGGCTGCCGCGCGGCCGCGCCATCGGCATCGATCAGTCCGCGAACATGCTCGAGACCGCGCGGATGCACCTCTCCGAGCGATTCCATCGCCACGTCGGCTTCGTGCAGGCCGATGCCGGGGAGCTGCCGTTCAGAAACGTTGCCGACGCCATCTTCAGCACGGCAACCTTCCATTGGCTCCTCGACCACGAGCGGCTGTTCAGGAGTTTGTTCACGGCGCTCGCGCCGGGCGGGCGGCTCGTCGCGCAGTGCGGCGGAGGTCTCAATCTCCAGCGGATTCACGCACGGTGTGCAGACTTGATGCAGCAGCCGGCGTTCGCGCCGCACTTTGCCGACTGGTCGGATCCATGGGAATTCGCCGACGCGGACACGACAGGGCGCCGGCTGCGTTCGGCGGGCTTCACGGATGTGCGGACGAGCGTCGAGTCCAGCCCTGTTTTTCAACCGGACGCCGAAGCCTACCGTGAGTTCATTACGCACGTCATCGTCCGGCCCCACCTTGCGCGTCTGGGCGACAGCGCCCTTCGTAACCGTTTTGTGGATTCGATAACTGCGCTGGCCGCCACCGACTCGCCCGCCTTCGAGCTCGATTATTGGCGGCTCAACATCGAGGCCACCAAGCCCATTTCAGGACGGTGATTTGATGATTGGTGATTGGTTGGTGATTCGCGAAGGGTGATTTTGGATTTATTTCTGATTCGCCAAATAGATCTCCAAATCACCAATCGCCAATCACCAACCGATCACCAATCAGAAATCGCGAAATCTGAAATTCAGGAGCGCCTGCGTCGCTCGAGCTCCTCCAGCGTTTTCGGCCAATCGTCCTTCAGCAGGCGCGAGAGCGACCGATCCGCGAGCAGCTTGCCGCCGGTCTGACAATTCGCGCAGTAGTTGGCTTCGTTTGCGGCGTAGACCACGCGCTGCACGGGCGCACCGCAAGCGGGGCAGGGCTCGCGGTATCGGCCGTGTACGGCCATCCCCTTGCGGAACGCCGTCACCTTCTCGGGAAACTCGTCGCCCGTTTCCTCCTGCAATCGATCGATCCACCGCCGCAGCGTGACCCGTGTCGCATCGTACAGCCGCCGCATCTCCTCGTCTGTGAGCGATCGGGTCTGCTTGAAGGGCGAGAGACGCGCGGCATGAAGAATCTCGTCCGAGTACGCGTTGCCGATGCCGCTCAGCAGATGTGGATCGGTCATCGCGCGCTTGAGCGTGTGGTTCTGATGCGTCAGCGCTTCGGCAAAAGCGGGGAGGTCGGCTTCGAGGACCTCCAGGCCGCCGGGGTTGTGCTGCTCGAGGGCGGCCCGTCCCTGTACGACGTGCAGCGACGCCTGACGCTTCGTACCCGCCTCGGTGAGAATCAGCGTCCCATGTTCGAAGTCGAGCGCGAAGAGCCCGACCTTGCCTGGAATGCGCGTGCCCTTCGGCTTCCAACGGAATCGCCCGGCAATCATCAGGTGGAAGACGAGGAAGAGCTCGCCTTCCGCTTCCATCGCGATGCGCTTGCCAAGTCGGTGCAGCGCGACGATGCGACGGCCCTCGACGGCGGAGAGCGGCGGATCAATCGAGCGAAGCAGGAACGGGCTGGCGAGGCGAACGCCCTCCACGCGCTGTCCCACAATCCGAGGCCGCAGCGCGTGAAGGTACAGCAGGATGTCCGGGAGCTCGGGCATGGGGCGGGTCTGTGCTCGCGACCTTCATCACATGACGTGCGCGCGGATGCGATGATTCAGGTCGTGCAGCTCGCGGCGGAGCTGCTTCACGCGCGCAGCGTCGTGGGCCTCGAGCGCCTTGTCGCGTTCGGCCTTCAGCGAACGCATCCGTGCCTTGATGGCGCCCTTGTCGAATCCGGTCGTGAGGTGATGGTGCGCGTGCGTGTCGATGCCAAGCGCCCGGCAGATGGCCGGTATCAGATGCTCCTTGTTCAACTGCGTGTAGCCCTTCACCGCCTCGTGATCGAGGCCCTTGGCTATCTCGCGGAGCTCCGCGACGGTTTTGTGACGCAGCTCCTCATAGGTCATGACGTCGGCCCTCCGTGGATACAAATCATATGCAAGAGTGTACGCCCGCGTTACGTGATTCCGCAGAACACATCGCCAACAGGACGAATCTCGAGCGGTGGACCCCAGGCCTGACGATAGATTTCAATCGCGAGGATCGAATCGACGTTCGGCTTGTTCAGGAAATGTCGCTCGATGGACAGATGCTGCGTGCGGTGCGCGCGGAGCGCCGCGGCCTTCCGATCGCGCCATGGGGTAATGTCGATCAGAAAATCGACGCCAGGCTCGGCCGTGAGGGTTTCTTTGTTCACGGCTTCCCACGGAGGAATCGGCGGGGTCCAGATGAGCCGCCGTACCTGGTGTGCAGCCCCCGCCTCGGGCACCCACCGGGGATCGGCCGCGGCCGCAAGGGCATCCGTTGTGAACCGGCTGATCGCCACGTGGTCGGGGTGCGCGTTGAAGCCGTTGGCATCGAAGGTCAGCACCACGTCGGGCCGATACCGGCGGATGAGGGTGACCAGTTCCTTCCGGATCTCGACGGGGGGCGCGTTGGAAAGCTCACGGTCGCGGTAATCGAGCAGATGCAGGTGATCGATGCCGATGATCCGCGCCGCCTCCCGAAGCTCCGCTTCTCGCGCGCGTCCGAGATCCGCAGGCGCGCCGCTGATGGCCGGGTCGCCGGCCTTTCCGGCTTCTCCTCGCGTGGCGCATACGAGCGCCACCGCAATACCCCGCTCGCGGCACCACCCGGCCAGGCCGGCTCCCGAAAAGCTCTCGTCGTCGGGATGTGCGAAGCTGAAGAGGATCGAGCGCGCCATCAGTACGCGTTCACCAGAGAACGCCAAGGCCGACGGCGAAAGCGAATAGTCTGCGGAACATCACGTGACGGTCTGATCGGCAACATAGCATATGCGTCGGTCCGTGACGCAGGTGCGCGCTGGCGTGAGATCTCGACCGGCTGCAGGTGTGCCGTCCCAAGCGTCAGGAACAGGTCCGGTTGGACTCAAGGGAGGTACTGAAAGGCCGCCGAGCCGCTGACCTTGAAGAGCGATCGAGAAACGAGGATTCTTCGTAGAGTAGTTGAGGAACCGAATCTCGACGTGGCGACGATCGCACGTTCTCAGGAGTGAATACCATGGAGACTCAACCCAGACAGCTCAAGCGGATCCCGGCACGGGGCACCATCGCGGGAGTGTGCGCCGGCTTGGCAGACTACTTCGGCGTTGATGTGACGCTGGTACGACTCGCCTGGGTGATCCTCTCGATCGTTCCCGGTGCCATCATAGGCGGGGTCATCGCGTATATCGCGGCGTGCGCGGTCATGCCCGCGGTCGAGACCGTGCCATCCTCGGCCCTGACGCGCAAGCAGCTGCGCCGTTCGAGTGCGGACGTGAAGATTGCCGGAGTCTGTGGAGGCATCGCCGAATACCTGGATGTGGAGTCAACCATCGTGCGTCTCGTCTGGATCATGCTCTCAATCGTGCCGGGGTTGATCGTGCTCGGAGTTGCCGCGTACCTCGCAGCATGGCTCGTCCTGCCGCCCGGCATCGCACCTCAGATGCACTCGGCCCCGTCCTCGGTATGAAGGGAGGACCGCTCGCGGCGCCACGAAGAGCACTTCACGGCCGCGAACAAGAGTACGACTGACCAGTGAACGCCCTCCTCGCGGACTTTATCGTCCTCGTGCACGTGGCGTTCGTGGGTTTCGTGGCACTTGGAGGCCTGCTCGTGCTCCGCTGGCCGCGGTTGGCCTGGGCGCACCTGCCGGCGGTCGCCTGGGGCGCGGTGATCGAGTTCAGCGGCTGGATCTGTCCTCTGACCCCGCTCGAGAATGAACTGCGCACACGAGACGGCGCAGCCCCGTACGTGGGAGACTTCGTCGCCCGATATCTGATGCCGCTGTTATATCCCGAGGGACTGACGCGCAGCGCCCAGCTCGGACTGGGCGCGCTGGTTGTGATCGTCAACGCCGCGATCTACGTGCAAATCATGCGACGCCGACGCATGCATCGGGCGTAGCCAGGGAATCAGGAGCAGGGCAGGGCGAGCCGTGGCCGTAATCGAGGATGCGGCCGTCGGACGTCGAGGCGTCGAAGCCCGAGCTGTGCGGCGGCGCGCTGCGCCCCGACGAATTCGGCTGACGTGAGCCGACGATTTATCTCCGAATACCGCTCCTCGTTGACCTTGCCGGCCGGATAGTACTGATCCATCAGGTTGACGTAGGTGTCTGGTCCCAGCTCACGGGCGATCCACTCGAGAATGGCGCGCGTCTCATCGAGCGCGCCCGGCATGACCAGATGCCGGATCAACACGCCACGTCGCGCCAGTCCCTGCCCGTCGAGGACGAGCGGACCAACCTGTTCGTGCATTGCCATGATGGCTGCGCGCGCCGCGTCGGGATAATCCGCCGCCTTCAAATATCTGGCGCTCGCCTCGCGCGACCAGTACTTGAAATCAGGCATGTAAATGTCGACGAGCCCGTTCATGAGCTCGATGCTGCCGAGGGCGTCGTACGCGCTCGTGTTGTACACGAGCGGCAGCTCGAGGCCGAGGGCCAGCGCCTCCGCAACGGCCTCCACAATCTGCGCGACGACGTGTTCCGGCGTGACGAAGTTGATGTTGTGGCAGCCGCGCCTTTGCAGCGAGATCATCATCGCGGCAATCTCACGCGCTGTGACGCCCGGCTCCGCGCGAGGCTTGATGTCCTGGCTGATGTCGTAGTTCTGGCAGAACACGCAGCGCAGGTTGCAGTGACCGAAGAAGATGGTGCCCGAGCCGGCCCAGCCGCGCAGGCAGTCCTCTTCACCGAAATGCGGGAACCAGCTCGAAACGACGGCATGCCGTCCGGTCTTGCAGGCGGACCAGGAGTCGGCTAGGCGATTGACACCGCAGTCGCGCGGACAGAGGCGACAGTCGGCGAGTTGCGCCACTGCCCGCTGCGCCCGGTCACGCAGTTCATCAGGGTTGAGACAACGGTACGCCGGCTGGAATGGCGTCCTCATGGGACTCTTCAATGATGTCAGCGGTAATCGCAATTGGAATACAGCCGCGGACGCTCGTCGCTGCCGGGCACTTCTGCTCGTGCGTGGCAACGGCACGCTCGGCAGCCTCACGCTTGCCGGCCGGAATGCGGAGGTCGTAGTGCACGCGCATCCGTGCGATGCGCAGGACGCGGTCCACGGCCTCGACATCGCCTTCGACCCGCGCCTGGATCCTGTCCGGCTCCGACGGAATCTGACGCACTTCCAGTGCGCCTGCCAGCGTGCCGAGCAGTCAACCGCCGATCGCCGCGATCATGTAGTCGAGGGTCGCGGGAAGCTCCTCGGCGGGCTCGACACCGTAGAAGTGCTTGATCCCGCCGTGCACGCCGAACCTGACCGGCTCCCGGAACGGTTCCACGTACGCGTGGCGGATTGGGCCTTTCAGCTTTTCGATACGGATGTGGCTGGTGTAGACCAGGTCGGGCATGGATCACCTCGTTATCGCACCTCGTTCGGGGTCGGCAGCACCGGCAGGACACGCCGGGGACGATCGGCCTCTTCTCCGAGGCCGCCGCGGCCGCTCGTCTCGAGCGGATCCGGCCACTCCAGGTAGCGCCGCTCACGCTCGCGGATCCGGCAATAGCGCTTGAACACCGTTCTCGCGTCTTCGAGTCCCAGCATCGAGCGCCAGGTCGATCCCCTGAACGTGTACTGAAGCATGCCCCGGGCGTTGCGTGCCACCCAAACGGGATCGTGGCGAAACGCCGTCGGCACGTGCCTGAGCTTCATCCACCGCTCGGCCTTCCATCGCACGAACTCGATGTCCGCGGTGTCGAGATCGCGGCAGCGGGACACCGCTGTCGTGCCGTCGTATTCCTCCACGCGCGGGTTGATCACGAGCCCGCGTTCGTGGAAGTCACGGGTCATCGGGGTGCCTGGATATGGCGTCGGATGCTGAATGTAGGGCCAGTCGACGTAGCGTTTCGCAAACTGCAGGTTGACATCGATGGCGGCGCGCGTATCGTCGGGATTGCCGACGATCAGGCCGCCCACCACGAACATGCCGTTGCGGTGCAGCACGTTGACCGCGTCGAGCGTCGCGTTGCTGCTCTTGGTCAGGCTGCCGCGCTTGCGATTTTTCGCCCCGGCGTTGAGAAAATCCAGGTCCTCGTCGACCACGTTCTCGATGCCAAGGAATACATATCGAAAGCCGGCGCGCTTCATGAGCGGAGCGAGACGGCCGCCGTGCGCCGCCACCGACGAGGTCATCGCCTGCACGAGGTAATCGATATCATTCAGGCCCGCATCGACGATGCCCGTGCAGAGCTGCTCGAAGCGTGCGACATCCAGGGTGACGTTGTCGTCGACGATGAATATCGCGCGAGCGCCGCGGGAACGCGCGTCGGCGATATCGTCCAGCACGCGCTCGAGAGGAAAGCGGTGAAAGTTGCGGCCCCGCATCTCGATGATCGAGCAGAAGCTGCAGTCGAAGGTACAGCCGCGCGACGTCTCCACGACATCGATCGGTCGACCGAGAAACGTGTACCCGGTGAGGAGACGCGCGTCGCGTCGGGGTGGAGCGACGTCGCCCGCCTCGAGCCGCGCGATCGCGCGGGGTGAAGAGCGGCGCCAGCCGTCCTCGGTCCGAAAACAGAGACCCGCGATGCCATCGAGCTCCCGTTTGTCGTCCCACGCCCGCACCAGCTCACGAAACGTGCGGTCCCCTTCGCCGCACACGATCGCGTCGACCCCCAGCGCTGGATGCATGTACGCCTCGGGCGCCAGGCTCGGATCGTATCCTCCGACCACAACCTTGACGTCGGGCCGCAACGCCCGGGCGAGGGAGATGATGCGCCGGGCCGTGCCGCGCTGGAACGTCATCACCGAGAGTCCGATCAGATCGGGCCGCCACTCCCGGACCAGCCGCTCGACGGTCGCCTGCACAGCGGACTGCACGAGGATCAGATCGGCGATCGCAACGGGATGCTTCGGATCGAGGTTTCCCGCAAGCGACGCCAGCGCACCGGTGGGAATACGGATCGCGAGGGCTGGTGTGTGCTCGAACGAATCAGGCATCGACAGCAGCAGGATGCGCACCGACGGCTCCCTCTGAACGCAGGTCCAAGCATACGCGCTTTCAGCATCGTCGTCCCGGTTATCGTTCTTGAGCCTCGCGAGTCGACAAGCCTCACCGGGCGACGCGCCCAGCGTGTTGACGCGAACGTCCCGGGACCGACCTGATGTCCCGCGGCGGCCAACAGGCCGACGTCCCGAGGGGGGTACGAAGTTTCTCCCACTCGGTTGCGTCCCTCGCGCTTCGATTCCTGCTTGTTCGGACGTGGCGGTCTGCACCGCGGTCGAATCGGGGAGCAAACCATAAGTGACGGCATCCGCTGCAGTTCTACCGCCAACGCCGCTCGCGATCTCGTGGCCGGCATGGGAAGTCATCCCGTTTGCACCTGTGTCGTGCATGCATGAGACACATTCTTCGAGCGGCGTCAGCGTGAACCTGCGATTCCTCGAGATCGCACGAGACCCCCGCATCATTCCGGGCGTGCATCACTACTGTGACGAGTGGTGCGACTACTGCGCGCTCACGGCCCGTTGTCTGGGATTCCGATGCATGAAGGAGCATCGCCGCGAGCACGGGCGCGGCGCGGCGGATCCCACATTCATCACCATGGAGGAAGCGGTGCAGTTCACGCGCGAGCTGTCCGCCATCGAGGGCGTGCCCACCGACGAACTCGACATGCTCCTCGCCGGTGGGCAGGCGGCGAGCTCACTACAGACCACGCACCCGCTCGCAGGGCTGGCGTGGGAATACGCGGTTCGAGTCGCGGAAGTCCTGAGGACCGTCTCACCTCCCGTGCCTGGGCGAGGCCCGGTTCCCACTCAGCCGCCGCCGCACGAGGTCGTTCTCTGGTTCCATGTGCGCATTTACTTCAAGATCACGCGGGCGCTTGTGGCGAAAGCCAATACCGAGCAGGGAAGGCTGGACCGACGCGAGGACGCCAACGGATGCGCGAAGCTGACGCTCGTCGCGGTCGAGCGATCGCGCGCGGC
>DASYQV010000260.1:0-13159 GCA_036005125.1 Vicinamibacterales bacterium | reverse complement strand
GGCACGAACAGGTTTCCGGTATCCGGCAGCCCCGGTCCCTCATCGTCGACATGGACCTCGAGGAGACGCCGCTCCTGCGTCCACGTGACCGCCACGCCGCCGCCCGTTTCGAGCGAGGCATCGACAGCGTTGCGAACGAGATTGATCAACAGTTGCTCGAGTTGATCGGGATCGGCCGACACGGTGATCTCCGGCCCGTGGGCCACTCTGACCGGCAGACGCGTCTCGAGCTGCGCGACGCGCTGCACGAGCGACGGAAACGGCACGGGGCGCAGGCTGGGCGCGGGCAGGCGCGCGAGACGCGCGTAGGCCGCGGTGAAGCGGCTCAAGGCGTCCGAGCGCGACGCGATAATTGCGAGACCGCGGCGCATGTCGTCGCGCCAGTCCTGGGGCGGAGGCGTGCGGCCGAGGAGACCGTCGAGGCTGCCCGCGATCGACTTGATTGGCGCGAGCGAGTTGTTCAGCTCGTGGCCGATGACGCGAATCAACCGCTGCCACGCCTGGCGTTCCTGCTCGCGGAGCGGCTGGCTCACGTCGGCCAGCACGAGCAGCTCGTGCGGCAGCCCACCCTGCCAGAATTTCGTGCGGCGGACCTCCCAGCGTCCGGCGCCGCCGGGAAACGAAATGTCCCTGACGCCAGGCGCCTCGTCGAGCGGCGGCTGGAGTCCGAGCTGCCGCGCGTCGTGGCCGAGCAGCTCGTCGGCGCCGCGTCCGAGCAGCCGCTCGCCCGAGCGATTGACCAGTACAAGCCGCTTCGCGCTGTCGAAGGCGAAGATGGCGACGTCGATTTCCGCCATCACCGCGCGGAGCAGCGCCGTCGCCTCGTGCGCGCCGAGCCGCTGGCGGCGCAGCGTTTCGGAGAGCGCGTTGATCTCCATCATCACGACGCCGAGCGCGTCCTCGGCCTCTACGCGGGCGCGAATCGAGAAGTCATCTTCGCGAAGCGCCGCGAGCAGGTTGGAGATCGTCTGTAGCGGGTAGACGACCCGGTCGCGCAGGCTGAACGCGAGCCCGACCCAGACACCGACGATGAGCACGCTCAGCGTCCACTGCACCTTGGCGGTGTAGTCACCGCCCCAGAGCACGATGAGCGACACGAGGACGCCCGGGAGACCCGCCGCACATGCGATCAGCAGGATGCGGCGGTCGTGAGTGAGCATGGGCACGAGGTCCGGACGTAGGCCGCATCTTTAGATGCGGCGTCCTGCGCCGGGTCTGAAGACCCGGCCTACGTACGTCGCTGTGTTATAGCCGATATCGCTCCAGCCGTCTGTACAGCGCGGAGCGACTCAGACCGAGCGCCTTGGCAGCGTGGCTGACATTTCCGTAGCGGGCCATGGCTTTCCTGATGAGGAACGCCTCGACCTCCTCGAGGCTCATCTCCTCGAGTCGGCCGGTGGCGTCCCCATCCGTGCGCAGCCCGAGGTCCGCGACGCGGATCACATTGCCCTGCGCCATCAGGACGGCGCGCTCGACGACATGATCGAGCTCCCGCACGTTGCCCGGCCACTGGTGATCGACGAGCGCCTCCATCGCGGCGGGGTCGAAGCCGGTGAGCGATTTGCGATAACGGTGCACATGCATCTGGAGGAAATGCCGAGCGAGCGGCGGGATGTCCTCGCGCCGGTCTCTGAGCGGCGGCACGTGAATCTCAATCGTGTTCAGCCGGAACAACACGTCCTGGCGGAAGCGGCCGGCGGCGACCTCCGCCTTGAGATCGGCATTGGTGGCCGAGATGAGACGCACGTCGACCTTGCGAGTCTTCGACGACCCCAGGCGCTCGAACTCGCCCGTCTCGAGCACCCTCAGCAGCTTCTGCTGCTGGCTGAGCGGCACGTTGGCAATCTCGTCGAGGAACAGGGTGCTGCCGTCGGCGAGCTCGAAGCGGCCCACGCGGTCCTGCTTCGCATCCGTAAAAGCACCCTTGACGTGGCCGAACAGCTCGCTTTCGAATACGCCCTCGGATACGCCCCCGGCGTTGATCGTCACCATCGGCCGCGCGGCCCGCGCCGAGACGGCGTGCAGCGCCTGCGCGATGAGGCCCTTGCCGCTGCCGTTCTCGCCCATGATGAGCACGTTGGCGTCGGAGGGCCCCACGCGTTCGATGATCTGCAGCACCGGCTGCATGGAGCGAGCCTGCGCGATGAGAGGTGGCCCGCCCTCGGCCTGCAGCACCCGGTTCTGCGCTTCGAGCCGATTCGAGCGGCGCAGGGCGCGCCCCAGCTCCGTCTGAGTCCGGAGGATGGTCAGCAGCCGCTCGTTGTCCCACGGCTTCTCGATGAAATCGCGGGCGCCGCGCCGCATCGCCTCGACGGCAATGTGCACGGTCCCCCACGCCGTCATCACGACGACGGGCAGCGATTCATCGGCCGAATGAATTCGCGTGAGGAGATCGAGCCCTTCCTGGCCGGACGTGGTGTCCCGCGCGTAGTTGAGATCCATGAGGACGACGTCGTAGTCCCGTGCCTCGAGCGCCTTCAGGATACCGGTCGGAGAGTTCGCGGTATCGATCTGATAGCCCTCGCCCTTGATCAGCAGCCGGAGCGCTTCGAGGACGTCAGGCTGATCGTCCGCGATGAGGATGCGCGGGGATGTGGACATCGGAGCGTTGTGCGACGCCGGACGCTATGCCCCGGGCTGACTGGTCTGAATCCACCCGTCGACGATCCGGATGACGCGGCTGCCGTACGAGGCGTTGGTCTCCGAATGCGTGACCTGCACGATCGTCGTGCCGGCGTCATTCAGCTTCTTGAACAGCTCCATGATCTCCTGACCCTGCGACGAGTGCAGGTTGCCGGTCGGCTCGTCGGCCAGGATCACCGCGGGGTTCGCAATGACGGCGCGCGCGATGCCGACGAGCTGCTGCTGCCCACCCGAAAGCTGCGTCGGATACAGATCCTTCTTCCCGACCATGTTGAAGCGGTCCAGGATGTCCGCCACCATGCTTTGCCGATCGGATTTCTTGACGTCGCGGTAGGAGAGCGGAAGCTCGAGGTTCTCGTAGACGGTCAGATTGTCCAGCAGATGATAGCTCTGAAACACGAAACCGATGTACCGCTTCTGGACCATCGCGCGATCCCTCGGACTCATCTGGTGTATCGGGTGGTCCATGAAGTGATACTCGCCGCGCCACGCGCTGTCGTGCATGCCCATCAGGTGCAGGAGCGTGGACTTGCCCGCGCCGGACGGTCCCATGATCGAGACGAACTCGCCACGCTTGATGTCGATGGTGATCCGCCGCAGCACGAAGGTCTGGCTCACGCCATGCTGGAACGATTTTTCGACATTTCGCAGCGACATCAGCGGCGCGTTGCCCGGCGCCGCGAAGGCGCGATCGGGAAGCGTGGTGGCCGATGATGAGGATCGCTTGAAGATCATTTGCGGCTATGGGCGGACGGTCATTGAAGATTTGGTGATTGGTGATTGGTGATTGGTTGATGATTTGTGATTTGTGATTGGTGATTGACGATTTTTCGGTGATCGATACCGATGGTGACCCAATCACAAATAGATCGCCAATCACTAATCGCCAATCGCCAACCGATCACCAATGACCAATCCCAAAATCACCGATGGTCGGTCCGCTCAGTGAGCGGACACGACCGATTCCTCGACCACCCGGCCGTCGAAGAGGTGAATCGTGCGCTCGGCGTGCGAGGCGTAGCGGGCGTCATGCGTCACCATGCAGATGGTCGCGCCGCCGCGATGCAGCCCGCGGAGCAGCTCCATCACTGCCTCGCCGTTCTTCGAGTCGAGGTTTCCGGTCGGCTCGTCCGCCAGCAGGATGGACGGGTGTCCGGCGACCGCGCGGGCCACCGCCACACGCTGCTGCTGACCGCCGGAGAGCTGGCTCGGGAGGTGCTTGGCGCGATGTGCCATCCCGACCTTCTCGAGCGCTTCCGTGACGCGCTGCTTGCGGTCGGCCGACTTCATGCCACGGTAGGTCAGCGGCAGCTCGACGTTCTCGTACACCGTGAGGTCGCCGATGAGATTGAAGCTCTGGAAGATGAAGCCGATCTCGCGGTTGCGCACGCGAGCGCGCTGGGAGAGCGCGAGATCCGTGACGAGCTGGCCGTTCAACATATACCGGCCCTCGGTGGGCGTATCGAGCAGCCCCAGAATTGACAGCAGCGTCGACTTGCCGCACCCGGAGGGGCCCGCGATGGCGACGTACTCGCCGGTGCGGATTTCCAGGTTGATGTTGTCCAGCGCGTGCGTCTCGACCTCGTCGGTGTAGAAGACCTTCTTGACACCGTCGAGCTTGATCAGCGGCTGCGTCATGTTCATCGGCGAGCTCCTCTGGATGTTAATTGCCCTGAGCCTTAAGCCCTGAGCCTTTCAGCGCAGTCTTACCCGATCGAACGCATCCCAGGCCGACATGTCCGAGAGCACCACCTGCTCGCCGGAGTTGAGGCCGGAGACGATCTCGACCGTGTTCACCGAGCTCCGACCGAGACGAACCTGCACGCGCTCGGCATCGCCCGCCCCGTTGGTTATCTTGAACAACCCCACGGTGCTCTGTTCCTGACCGAAGGCAGGGCGCCCGACATAAAGAACGTTTTCCAGCCGTTCGAGTTCCACAGTACCGTCGACGCTCAGATCGGGCACGGCACCCCGGGGAAGCGCGCCCGTCAGCCCGACGTCCACCGTGACGGTGCCATTGGTTGCGGCGGGGTCCTTGCGAATGACGCGGCCGGGGATGATGCCGTTGCGCGTATCGACCTGCGCCACCTGGCCGATTTCGATGTCCTTGGCCTGCGTTTCCGCGATTTTCAGTTCTGCCTTGAGGCGGCCCGGATCGGCCACGCGCGCGAGGTTCTGGCCGGGCGCCACCTGCTGGCCGACATCAACGGGAACCTGCTGCAGCACGCCGGAGAATCCGGGCCGCACCTTCAGGTCCGCGAGACGCCGTTCATTGAGCTGCGCGATCGCGCGCGCCTGATCGACCGCGGCCTGCTGCACGCGTATCCGCGCCTCGATCGACTCCTTCGCCGTTGCGAGCCGCTGGCCCTCAATCTCGTTCCGCGTTTTCAGCTCTTCGGCCCGTACCTGCGACTGCTTGCGCACCAGCTCGGAGATCAGCTGCTGCTTGGCGAGCTCCTCGTTCACCTCCGCCTGCAGCCGCGCCTGCGTGTAATCGGCCTGCACGGTGGCAGCGCCCGCCTGCTGCGCCAGCAGCTCGTTCTGAAGCTGCACGCGAAGGTTCGCGAGGTTGGCATCAGCAGCCTGCAGGGCCAGTCGCGCGTTGATGGCTTCCTGCTCGACCTGCGGGTTGCTCAGCTCGAGGATCACCGAGTCCGGGCGAACCTCCGCACCGGGCCGAAGCACGATCCGCTCGACGCGTCCCAGCGTGGTTGCAGGGAGCCAGCGTGTGTCCTCTGGTACCAGCGTTCCGAGCCCGCGGACCTGGCGAACCATGGATCCGCGCTTCACGGTGTCAACCCAGACGGTCGCCCGTTCGACGGTCGGCGCCGCGGGCTTCATCTGCGCGAGGGCAACCGAAATCAGCACCACCATCAGGACGGCGGCGGCCGCGTAGGCGGCCCGACGCATCTTCCTTCTCCGGGCGAATGATGGATCCCTTGCGATGTCGACCATTGTTGCCTCTTAGACGAAATATCTACTGGAACCGCTTCACGCCGTTCCTTGGTCTACCGGAACGGCGTAACGCCGTTCCTTTTGGGTCTACCGGAACGGCTTGACGCCGTTCCTTGCGGGCAGTCCAGTCGGACGCGAAGCCCTGACCACTCCACCCATCTCAAAGCCCGTGCCCACCTTCCGATCCCGTTAACTCGCGCTATTTCGTGCGGTTATACCACGTTCGGCCCGGACCGCGGCTCAACCGGTGTTCGTTCGTGGGACGTGCTCGTCCGGAAACGCGCGGCGGACCCAACAGAGATCACGGAGCCAACGGGATCACACAGAGGGAGGAACGAAGAAACGGAGCGACCCATACAACTAACGGGAGCCAGCCATCAAAGAAAAACAGGAATCGTCTCAGTTTCTCCGTTTCTCTGTGTAAAACCGTGACCTCCGTACACCTCCGTTAACGACGGGGTGGCCGGGTTCGCACACGTACGTCTCTGTGCTCTGCTGTCATGACGGTTCCGCCAGCACTGCGGCATCCGGGCCAATGGTCGATTAGGAAAGAACCCATCGCAGCGACGGTCGATCAAGGACCGTAGCCGTGGGCCGTCTGGACAAGTAGTTTCACGGTCCGAGGAGAACAGCGAATGAATCTGCGGGTCTTGTCAACGGTGTCTGCTCTCGCGCTCGCGACGGTGGCTCCCGCCGCAGCGCAGTCGACGACGGACGTAACTGTTTACTTGTGCGTTGGTCCGAGCGGTCGGGTCAGGCTCGTCACGCCGGATGAAGCTTGTCGTCCGACCGAACGGCGCCTCTCGTGGAATCTTGCGGGACTAGTGGGACCGAAGGGTGACCCGGGTCCGATGGGACCGATGGGACCAATGGGGCCGGCAGGGCCGACGGGGCCAAAGGGCGACATGGGACCAAAGGGCGACATGGGGCCGAAGGGCGACATGGGGCCGAAGGGCGAGACGGGGCCGGCGGGTCCGACAGGCGCGCAGGGCACACCTGGTGCGGTTGGACCGCAGGGACCTGCAGGCGAACGCGGACTGCAGGGCGAGAAAGGTGAAACGGGTCAGGCTGGCCCTGAAGGACCTGCCGGCCCGATGGGACCGCAGGGACCGGCCGGACCGTTGCCCGCCGCGGTTCGCGCGCAACATTCCTGGGCTACCACGTTCGACATCACGCAGACGTTGGAATGGGTCGCGGTTCCCGACAGCAGCGTCGCGTTTACGTCGCAGGGCGGTGCGCTGCTCATCAGCATGGACATGGCGCTGTTTTCGACGGTCGGCCAGTCCGCCTCATGCCGGCCGATGATCGACGGACAGTGGGCCGGCGACTTCGGAGGATACCCGTTCTTCCCGCGATGGACGGAAGGACCCGGCTACACCAACTGGTGGTACCAGTGGTCCAAGTCACGGCTGTATATCGGAGTCCCCGCGGGTGGTCACGTCCTGACGGTGGAGTGCATCAAGGACCTCGCGGGTACCAATCTCAAGGTCGGTCACGCGACCGTGCCCCAGAGCGTCAGCGTTCTCGAGACGAATTAATCTAGCCGTACGCTGAGGGTACGAAGCCGCAGCTTCGGACGGCTGCGGCTTCGTTCGCTATTGAGTCGCCAGGTTCGCGCGGCCGCCACGCAGGACGTATTTCTGGATCTTGCCGGTCGCCGTCTTGGGCAACTCGGCAACAAAGGTAAAGCTGTGAGGGGTCTTGAAGTGCGCGAGGTGCGCACGGGAGAACTCGCGCAGCTCCTCGGGCGTGGTCGATGCGCCGGCCTTGAGCACGATGAACGCATGAGGCGCCTCGCCCCATCGTTCATCCGGCAGGCCGACGACGCCAACTTCCTGAACCGCCGGGTGACGGAGCAGCATCGCCTCGACCTCGACTGACGAGATGTTCTCCCCACCGCTGATAATCACGTCCTTGATCCGATCCCGAATCTCGACGTACCCGTCGGGATGGACGACCGCGCCGTCTCCCGTACGGAACCAGCCATCTCCCATCACCTTGCGGGTCGCCTCGGGGTCGTTGTAATACCCCTCCATCACGACGTTGCCGCGGACGACGATTTCGCCCGGCGTGCACCCGTCGGGCGCCACTTCGCGCCCTTCGGCGTCGACGACCTTGAGCTCGCCTGACGTTATCAATTCCACCCCTTGCCGCGCCTTGATGGCCGCCTGCGCCGGTCCGGTCAGCAGCTTGTGCTCCGGCCGTGGCTCGCAGACGGTGATGAACGGCGCGGTTTCGGTGAGACCGTACATGTGAGTGATGCGCCATCCGAGATCGTTCTCGATGGCTTCGATCGTGGCGGCCGCAGGTGGCGCGCCGGCTGTGAAGACGCGCACCCCGGGGGGCACGTCACGGCGAGCGTCCGCAGGCGCATGGGCCAGGCCGATGAGCACCGTTGGTGCCGCGCACAGCGCCGTGATGTGCTCGCGGCGAATCAGGTCGAACACCCTCGCCGGCTCGACCTTCGGGAGAGATACGTGCGTGCCGCCGGCCGCGGTGATGGTCCAGACGAACGTCCAGCCGTTCGCGTGGAACATCGGCAGCGTCCACAGGTAGCGATCCGCCGGCGTCATGTGGACGTGGACGAGCGTGCCGACCGTGTTCATCCACGCGTTGCGATGTGTGATCATCACGCCCTTGGGACGCGATGTGGTGCCGCTCGTGTAGTTGATCGTGAGGAGATCGCGCTCGCCAATCGCGGGACGCCGGGGCTCGGGCGGCGCCGCTCGAAGGAGCGCTTCATACGATTCCCATCCCGGCGGCGACCCTTCGAGCGCGATGAAGTGTTCGACGCCCGGCAACTGGCCGCGTATCCCGTCGACGATGTCGAGGTGGGACTCGGCGACGGCGAGAATCCGCGCGCCGCTGTGATTGACGAGATAGACGAGCTCCTCGGCCGCCAACCGGAAATTGATTGGCACCAGCACCGCGCCGATCTGAGGCACGGCGTAAAACGACTCGAGTTGCGCGTGCGAGTTGGGTGAGATATACGCAACCCGGTCGCCCTGACGGATCCCCAGCGCCTGGAGCGCGGCGGACCAGCAGTCGCAGCGGTGGAAGAACTCGGCGTAGCTCCATCGCTCGTCGCCGTCGACGAGCGCCTCCCGGTCGGCATACAGTCGTCGGGCGCGGCGCATGAACTCGAGTGGCGTCAGGGGTACGTCCATAAGAGACCTCGGCGCGGATATTACCACCCGCCGGGTCTCTCTAAAGACCCGGCCTGCGTACGGCTTTTCGTAGGCCGGTCCGTTATGCGGTCCCACAACGCGTACAAAATTCTCGTTGGCAGCCGCATAACGGATAAAGACCCGGCCTGAGTACGTAGGCATTAGCGATGCAACCTGACGAACTCCCGTTGTGGGAACGCGCCTTGATTGCCACGTATCGTTGGCGGCGGGTCGATCCCGTGCCTGTGGCGAGGCTGGGACGGCCGATCGCAGGGTGTCGCGTCGCGCTCGTGACGACGGCGGGCCTCGTGGCGCCGGGGCAGGCGCCGTTCGACCTCGCGCGCCGCGGAGGCGATACGAGCTTCCGCGTGCTCGAGGCGACGATTCCGGGGGCCGATCTCCGCGTCGTGCATCGGAGCGACGCGTTCGACCGCCAGGCCGTGGAGCGCGACGTCAACGTGGCATATCCGATCGAGCCGCTCGGTGCCCTGGCCGCTGCCGGGGTCATCGGCAGCGTTGCCCCGCGCCACCTCTCCTTCATGGGTTCAATCACCGCGCCCGGTCGTTTGCAACGCGAGACGGCTGTCGCCGCGGCGGATGTCCTGGTGGCCGACGGGGTGGACATTGCGTTGTTGGCGCCGGTTTGACCGTTCTGTCACCAGACCGTGAGTCTGGTCCAGGCGCAGCTGGAGCGGCGCGGCCTCGTGACGGCGTCCGTAAGCGTGATGCCCGGGATCACCACGGCCATCGGCGTGTCACGCGCGCTCATCGTGCCGTTCGGGCTCGGCCGGCCCTTCGGCGCGCCCGCGGACCGTGCGCTGCAGTCCTCGGTGCTTCGCGCGCTGCTCAATCTGTGTGCGCGAACCGATGTGCCCGTGATGGAGAGTTTCAGCGAGGCGGACGCTGTTGAGAGCCCGTGAGCGAGACGCCCGCCGAACGGAGGCCACGATGGCACGAAGAATAAGCCACGAAGCTCACGAAGGTCACAGCGCGGCATTTTGGTTGCGGCTATGCCGCGCTGTGACCTTCGTGGCTGATCATTCGTGGGCTTCGTGGCGATTCGTGTATGCGTTCCGCTGATATGGACACGCCTGGCAAAGTAAGCGCAGGTCGTGCCGGCATCGTGGCGGCCGTGGCGCTCGTGCTCGCGTGCGCCGGGCCGCCCGAATTCGATCTCGTCATTCGTGGCGGCGACGTCTACGACGGCAGCAGCCAGCCCCCGCAGCGAGCCGATGTGGGCATCAAGGGCGATCGAATTACCGCCGTTGGCAACCTCGCCGATCGCCGCGCCGGCCAGATCATCGACGCCGTGAAAAAGGCAGTCGCGCCCGGATTCATCGATGCGCGTGGCCGGTCGGGCATCACGCTCCTGGCCGACGGCACCGGCGAGAGCCATATCCGCCAGGGGATCACGAGCGAGATCATCGGCGAGGCGATGAGTCCCGCGTTCTGGACGATGGGGACCGCCGACGTCGAGGGGCTGCGACGGCTTGGTCTTCAGTTCGATTGGAATGGTGCCGAAGGGTACTTCCGCAAGCTCGAAGATCACGGCACCTCGATCAATGTCGGGACGTTCGTGCCTGCGGCGATGGCGTGGAATGAATCGATAGGCCGTCCAGAGCGCGCGGCGACACCGGAAGAGCGCGGACGCATGGAGGCGTGGGTGGATGAAGGCATGCGGGGCGGAGGCTTCGGGCTGTCGAGCGCGTCGATCGATCCGTCAGGGCGGTTCGTCGACCGCGAAACACTGACCTCGCTCGCGCGGGTGGCGTCGCGTCACGGCGGCGTCTACGCGGCGCAGATCTCCAGGACGGGTTCGCAGGTTGACGAGGCGCTGCAGGAGGCGATTCGCATTGGCCGGGAAGCGAAGCTGCCGGTCGTCATTCATGACCTGAACGTCGAAGGGCGACGGAACCGAGGCGCGATGCCACGTATCCGCAGCATCATCATCGAAGCGGTCGCGCGCGGCGAGGACGTGTCGGGCATCCAGTCTCCCTACACGGCCGTCTCCCGGAGCCTGGACGCCGTATTGCCCGGATGGGCGCGGGAAGGCGGCCGGGACCGGATGCTGCTCAGGCTCAAAGATCCGGCTGCCCGAGCTCGCATGAAGAAGGACGCCGAGGCGCTCGCGGACGGCCCGGACAATCTGGTCGTTGCCGCTGGTTTCGAGGGGATCGAGATTGCGAAGGTCCCGTCCGACACAGATCAGACAGTGGTCGGCAAGCGCGTCAGCGAGGCCGCCGCCGCGCGACGCGAGGGCCCGTGGGAGACGGTATTCCGGCTGCTCCTCGAGACCGGCGGGCGCGTCGACGCGCTGTTCCACCTGGTCTCGGAAGACGACATCCGTACGGCCATGCAATACGGCCGGGTGATGTTCGGCACCGGCACTGCCGCGGCGGGCCCGGGAGGAGAGGTTGATCAGACACGTTCCAGCCCGGCGGCCTATGGCACGTTTCCTCGCGTGCTTGGCCGCTACGTGCGGGAACTGAAAGTGCTCGAGCTCGCTGAAGCGGTCCGGCGCATGACAAGTCTGCCCGCACTCGAGTTGAAGATCGCGCGGCGCGGCTACCTGCGCCCGGGATATTTTGCGGACGTCGTGGTATTCGATCCGCAGGTCGTCGGCGATCGCGCGACCTACGACAAGCTTGACGAGTATCCCGTCGGCATCGACTACGTGATCGTCAACGGGGTGATTACGGTCACACCGAAGGGACACACTGGCGCGCGAGCGGGACGGCGTCTGCTGCGCTCCGCGCAGTGAAAGGCAAGTAGGCAGTAGGCAGAACCCGGAACCACCCTACTGCCTACTGCCTGCTGCCTGCTGCCTGCTGCCTACTGCCTACTGCCTACTGCCTACTGCCTACTGCCTCGAGCACTGCCCGCCCGTCGTCCTCATCGATTCGACCCTCAGCGTGTTTGGTGTTTCACTGCCGTCGGTCGCTACGACCAGCCCCTTCACCTCCACCTCGCGGTCCACGTGCGAGACGAACTGCTCGGAACTCCCCGTCAGATGATAACGCCCGTAGCCCGCCGACGGGTTCTGCTCGTGTGGCGCGTCTGCAGCCGCGCGATCCGCGTCGGTCGGTGTGACATCCGGATCGCTCTGGGCGCGGCCGGCAGTGCCCTGGGGCTGTCCTGCAATCTGGTCATCGATGCTGAGCACGTACTCGTCGGGCGGCAGTCTGACCACGCACCCGGTGATGGTGATCTCGTTCCGGGTCGAGCCGCTCGTGCCTGCCGTTTCACGGGGCGAAACGTATGGGGGACGCTCGGTGCCGGAGCCGTTGCCCGCCGTGTCATCCCAGCCACCACACGCCACGGCGATGGTCGCGCAGACTGCAGTGGCGAGGTATCTGACTCTCACACTCATAATGTCCTCCTCGTCTTCGAAAACCTCGAGCCAGCAAAGGCTCGGCTCCGAAACGGGGTAAGCCCTGCGGCCTCCATGGCTGGTTTCTGCACGATGAAGGCCACGCCAGGTCTGCTATTCTGGTGACCGATGCAGCTGGGGTTGCCATTCGACACAGCCGCGCCGGCTGTCACGGCCGCCCGAGGCGCGCTCGAGCTGGCTCCCGAGCCCCTCATCCGTTTGTACTTCGTCCGCCACCGTCGAGCGCGACGGTATATCGTCCGCGTGGATCTCGACGGACGCGTACGCGTCACAATCCCGCGCGGCGGATCGCGTCGCGAGGCGGACGCGTTCGCGCTCAAGCACATCGAGTGGATTCGGCGCCAGCAGGTGCGTCAGCAGGAGGTCGGGCTCACCGCGACCGAGAGGCGGCGCTTGCGAGCGCTCGCAACGGCGCAGCTTTCCGCGCGGCTCCTGGAGCTGGCCGCAGAGCACGGGCTTACCGTCTCACGCGTGAGCATCCGCGATCAGCGCACGCGATGGGGATCGTGTGGCCCCGACGGCCACATCTGTCTCAATTGGCGACTGGTGCAGATGCCGGCATGGGTGCGCGACTACGTGCTGATCCATGAGCTGATGCACCTGCGCAGGCTCGACCACTCCGCGAAATACTGGAGTCTGGTGGCGGCCGCATGCCCGGACTATCGGGCTGCCCGCCGGTGGCTGCGCGCGCATGGGCGCAGGCTGATGTGATACTCAATCTGATATCTGAAATGGTCAAATGGAGTAGGCTGTGAACCGTAGACAGTTCTTCTTCGTTGTCGGGACGACACTCGCCTTGTCGCCTGCGCTTGCGTGGCTGGCGGGTCCCCGCACCTTCACAACCGTCATGACAGATGAGAACTTTCCGGTCGAGAAAACCGAGCAGGAGTGGCAGAAGGTGCTGACGCCCGAGCAGTACGGGGTGCTGCGGAAGCATGGCACCGAGCGCGCGTTCACGAGTCCCCTGAATGACGAGAAGCGGCACGGGACGTTCCAGTGCGCC
>DASYQV010000259.1:0-13733 GCA_036005125.1 Vicinamibacterales bacterium | reverse complement strand
TGGCGCCCGCATGACCGCGGCCGCCTGGCGCATCGTCCTGCTGGCCAGTCTGGGCGGCACGCTCGAGTTCTACGACTTCGTGATCTTCGGCATTTTTGCCAACGATATCGCGCAGGCCCTCTTCCCGAGCACATCGCCACTCGTCTCGTTGATGGCGTCGTTTGCCGCGTTTGCGACCGGGTACCTGGCGCGTCCGATCGGCGGCATCGTGCTCAGCCATTACGGCGATCGGTTCGGCAGGCGTCGCGTGTTCCTCTGGTCGGTGTTCGTGATGTCCGGCGCGACGCTCGGGATGGGATTGGTGCCGTCGCACGCGCAATGGGGCGTGGCGGCAAGCACGCTGATGGTGATCCTGCGGCTCGTCCAGGGATTCTGCCTGGGCGGCGAGCTGCCGGGCGCGCTCACGTATGTCGTGGAAACGGCGCCGCGACTGGCGCCGTTCGTCTGCGGCGTCGTCTTCGCCTGCGTAACCAGCGGCGTGGCCGTGGCGACCGGTGTGAGCCTGGCGATTCGCTCGTTCCTGCCGGCGAGCGAGATGGTGTACGGCTGGCGCATCGCCTTCATCATCGGCGGCCTCGGCGGCGTGCTCACCTTCGTGCTGCGCCGATCGCTCGAGGAGTCGCCCGAGTTTGCGCGCATGCGCGCTCTCGCGCTCCGACAGCCCTTTCGGGAGCTGCTTCGCACTCACGCCCGACACGTGGTCGCCGGCTGCGCGCTTCTCGCCGCGACCGCCTGTTTTACAGGCCTCTTCTTTTCCCACCTGCCGGCGTACCTCTCCGCCGTGCTTCGATACGACCCGCGGCAGGCGGTCCTTTCGCAAACGGTCGGAGTGCTGGCGCACGCGGCCGGCATTCTGCTGGTGGGCTGGATAGGCGACCGGATCGCCCCGCGACTCCTGCTGCGGGCCGGGTGTCTACTGCTGCTGGCCTTCGCGTATCCGTTTTACCAGGCTCTCGTGACGCACTCGATGAACCTCACGGCGGTGCTCGTGCTTGCGGGGTTGTGCGGCGGCCTCACGAACGGCTCGTTTGCCGTTCTGCTGACCGATCTCTTTCCCACACGCATCCGCTTTTCCGGCGTTGCGCTCGCATTCAACGTGACCTTCACGATCTTCAGCGGCATGTCGCCACTGCTGGCGACGACGTTGATTCGCGAAACGGGTCTCCTCGCGTCGCCCGCCGTGCTGATCGCCGGCGCCGCAGTACTCGGGCTCATCGGCAGCCTGCCGGTGGCGCGATTGGGCGGCAACGTCCTCGCCAGCACGGTCGTCGTCGCCATCGTGATCGCAACGGCAGGGTGCCGCACGGGCGCCGATGCCCGTCGCATCGTTCAGCCTCGAGCGCCCGGCGAGCCCAGCCGCACCGTTACGGCCGAACAAGCAACCGATCTCTCACACGTCCAGGCGTCGGCGGCAGACGCGCGATTCATGCAGGGGATGATCAGGCATCACGCGCAGGCGTTGGACATGACCGCCCTGTTGCCGGAGCGGACCAGCCGGGCCGAGATGCGACTGCTCGGCGAGCGAATTCAGGTCTCACAGGCGGACGAGATCAACTTGATGCGGGGCTGGCTGGAGGTCCGCGGCCACAGCGTGCCTGGACCGCACGCGCATCACACGGACGCGATGCGGATGCCGGGCATGCTGACGGCAGAAGAGATGAACCGCCTGGCAGAGACCAGGGGCGTCGCATTCGATCGGCTGTTTCTCGAGCTCATGATCACACATCACGAAGGCGCCCTCGTCATGGTGAAGGAGCTCTTCGCGACGCCTGCATCGGCCCAGGAATCGGAGGTCTTCGCGTTCGCGTCCGACGTCGTTGCCGATCAGCGCATGGAGATTCAGCGCATGGAGAGGATGCTCAAGGAGCTGGAACCATGACACCGGGTGTCTCCGTAGGCCGCATCTTTAGATGCGGCGACCGCACCGGGTCTAAAGACCCGGCCTACGTACGTCTTTTCAGATGGGTCGGTATCGTCGTCGCGCTGACGATCGTCGTCGCTCGCGGAGATGCGCAGCAGGCGTTCAGCCCCTCGTCGCCTGCGGACCCACGCGTTGGACTCAAGGCCGGGCTGAGGGATGCCGGGCAGGCGGCCCGTGGCATGGAGCTCGTGGCGAGTGTTTCAAAGCCGGAGGGATTCTTCGACCCGAAAGCGCCGGAGGGAGACGTGGTTCCGCCGGAACGGGATCGCGCGACGGCCGTGGACGATCCGGACCGGTCGGCCGTGTCTCTGCTGCGCACGCCGGCGACGTCACCACCGCCGCCGTTCCTCATGAGCTTCGCCAACTCCGACCTCGCTTTTCAACACGACAATCTCTGGATCGGCAACTACCACGGGCTCAACGCGTACAACATCGAGAACGTGCGCAAACCCCGACTCGAGGTGTCGGTGGTGTGTCCCGGCGGGCAGGGCGACGTATCGGTGTACGGCAACCTGCTCTTCATGTCCGTCGAGCAGAGACTCGGTCGAATCGATTGCGGGACAGAGGGTGTCGACGCGTCGGTCAGCAAGGAGCGTTTCAGCGGCGTCCGTATCTTCGATATCAGCACGCTCGGGAGACCCAAGCAGATCGCCGCGGTGCAGACCTGCCGTGGATCGCATACGCACACGCTGGTGACCGATCCGCGCGACAACGCGAACCTCTATATCTATGCGTCGGGCACGGGCCTGGCACGGTCGTCCGAGGAGCTCGCGGAGTGCTCGGCGTTGCCGCCCAACGAGGATCCGAACACGGCATTATTCAGCATCGACGTCATCCAGGTACCGCTCGCGGCTCCTCAGCGCGCACGGATCGTCAACCGCCCTCGCATCTTCGCCGACGCGAAGACCGGCGCCGTCGCAGGGCTCAACCGGGGCGGCAACCAAGGTGCCGGGACGCAGAACTCGTCGGAAACGAACCAGTGCCACGACATCACGGCCTTTCCCGAGATCGGCCTGGCCGCGGGCGCGTGCGCGGGTAACGGCATCCTGCTCGATATCTCGGATCCGGCGCGTCCCGTTCGAATCGACGAGGTCACCGACAGGAACTTCGCGTATTGGCACTCGGCGACGTTCAACGCGGATGGATCGAAAGTGATCTTCACCGACGAGTGGGGCGGCGGCATGCGCCCCCGGTGCCGCGCGACGGACCGGCGGACGTGGGGAGCGGATGCGATATTCGATATCGTCGACCGCAAGCTGCGCTTTGCGAGCTATTACAAGATGCCCGCGCCGCAGACCGAGCAGGAGAACTGCGTGGCGCACAACGGGTCGCTGATTCCCGTTCCCGGACGCGACATCATGGTGCAGGCGTGGTATCAGGGCGGCGTATCCGTGTTCGATTTCACGGACTCGGCCCGGCCGATCGAGATCGCGTTCTTCGATCGCGGCCCTGTCGATCCGTCGCGGCTCGTCCTCGGCGGGTACTGGTCGACGTATTGGTACAACGGCGCTATTTACGGTTCGGAGATTATCCGCGGCCTCGATATTTTCAGGCTCCTCCCGACCGAGCATCTCTCCCGGAACGAGATCGACGCAGCCAACGAGGTCCACCTCGATGCGCTGAACGTCCAGAGCCAGAGGCGGATCGTGTGGCCGGCCACTGCTGTTGTCGCGCGGGCGTATCTGGATCAGCTCGCGCGCAGTCACGGCATCCTGCCGGAGCGTGCGACCGCCGTGACGTCAGCGCTTGCCCGCCTCGATCGCGTCGGATCCCGGCGCGGCAGAAACGCGGGCGACGTAGTGGCTCGAGCCGGCGCGCTCACGGCTCAGCTCGAGCAGGATGCCCGCACGGCCAGCGCCCCCGATGCGGCGCGCCTGCGCGCCCTCGCCACGCTCATCGAGAGCCGGGCCGCTCGTGTGCGGTGAGAATGAGTTGTACGCAGGCCGGGTCATAGGAGCCCGTTATGCGGCCGAGAGACGCGAATTTTGTACTCGCTGTGCGACCGCATAACGGGCTAGGCGCGCGGAGCGCGCCAAAAAGACACTGGTCTAACCAGTCAAGGGCTCTGCCGGGATATCAAAGGCAGAGTCCTTGACTGGTTAGACCCGGCATGGCGCCGCATCTAAAGATGCGGCCCACGTACCGAAGCGGAGCCCCATTCTCGGCTGAGCCAGCATTCCAATCGGCCGTGCGGCGTGGCACGCTGCCGCACATTTGCCGGGCGTCACAGGGAGACAAAGTATTACCAATTCCCGCTGATCTGACGGGTCTGCGGGTCTATCTTCGGCCCGGATCTTCCGCTATTGTACAGGTCCACTTTTTCAGTCTGAGGTGGCGTACGCCGAATATGGGATTCGTGAGTGTCTCGAGAAATGCCCCTGCCGTCCGCCGGTTGCCGCTGCTGGCCCTGACTGGGTGCGCGGTGCTTGCCGTCAGCTGCTCGCCATCTCAAAGCGTGCAGGCAAGCCGCCGCGAAGCGCCCGCCAAGGCCATCCAGGTGGAGGCGGTGCGGGAGGAGACGGTTCGTCGCACGATCGAAGTCGTGGGCACGCTGGCGGCCGAAGACGAAGTCACCGTGTCGTCGCAGGCCGAGGGGATCGTGCGGCGCGTCCTCGCGGACCTTGGCGACAGCGTCCGGACCGACCAGCCTCTCGTGGAGCTCGATCGCGAAAAGCAGCAGTACAACCTTGACCAGCAGAAGGCATCGCTCGCACGGTCGCTCACCAAGTACGGTGCTTCGGAGATCTCGCACATGCCTCCTGTCGAGGAGACTCCGGACGTTCGAAAGGCAGCCGCCGAGCTCGCGCAGACGAAGCAGTTGTACGAACGCGCTGATGAGCTCCACAAGCGTCAGCTGATTCCTCTCCAGGCGCTCGACGATGCCCAGTCGGCATTGAAGGCGAAGCAGGCTTCCTACGACGCGGCGCTGCAGAACGCGAAGAACCTCCGCGCCGACATCGACGTGGCCGACGCCACGATGAAGCTCGCCGATCGCCAGCTGCGCGACACGTTCATCCGCTCGCCGTTCGACGGCAGCGTCCAGAAGCGCATGGTCTCGGTGGGCGAGCTGGTCAAGACGCAGATGCCGGTGATGACCGTCGTTCGAGTGGATCCGCTGAAGGTGCGCGCAGAGATCCCGGAGCGCATGGCGCCATGGATCATGGTTGGCCAGCAGGTGACCCTGCGGGTCGACGCGTTTCCGAATCGCACCTTCGATGGGACCATCGCACGCATCAGCCCTGCGGTCAACACGCAGACGCGCACGTTCTCGTTCGAGGCCACGGCGCCAAACAGCGGCAGGATTCTCAAGCCCGGGACCTTCGCCCGCGTGCGCATCGAGACGGCGCTCGTCGAGAAGGTGCTGACGATTCCGTACAAAGCAATGCAGTACCGTTACGGCGTGAACCGCGCGTTCGTGGTGAGGGGGGACACGCTCGCGGCGCAGGAGCTGAAGCTCGGTGATCGCCACGACAATCGTATGGAGATTGTCGAGGGGCTCAAACCCGGCGAGCTCGTCGCCCTGACCGACGTCGACAACCTGTCGGACGGACAGAAAGTCTCGGTTGGCGAGAAACGGAAGACGGAGTAGCGAATGCTATCGGAGCTTTGCGTTCGACGTCCGGTTTTCGCCACGATGCTCGTGATGTCGCTGGTCGTGGTGGGGATCTTCTCCTTCCGCGACCTCGGCGTCGATCTCTTCCCCAGGGCCGAGCCCGCAACCGTCAACGTCAGCCTCCAATTGCCCGGGGCAAGTCCCGAGGAGATCGTCACGTCGGTGCTGATGCCGATGGAGAACGCTATCAGCGGCATCTCCGGCATCGACCAGATGCAGTCCAATGCCAACAGCGGGCGCGGGAGGATCACGGTGCGTTTCGTCCTCGAGCGCGACCTCGAAGACGCCGCCAATGCCGTCCGCGAAAAGGTCTCGGGGGCGATGAGGCACGTCCCGCCCCAGGTGCTGCCGCCCGTCATCCAGAAAGCCGACCCGGACTCGGCGCCGATCATGAGCATCACGCTCTCGTCGTCGTCGATGAGCCTGCGGACGTTGACCGAAATCGCCGACAAGCAGGTCAAGCGCGTCCTGGAGGGGGTCGACGGCGTCGGCGAGGTCTCGATGAACGGCGGCCTGCCGCGTGAAGTCCACATCGTCGTGGACATCGAGAAGCTGAATGCCCACGGTCTATCGATGGACCAGGTCCAGGACGCGGTTCAATCCGAGAATATCGAGATTCCGGGCGGGACGCTCGAGCAGGGAAACTGGGAAGTCGGTCTCCGCACGCTCGGCAGGATCGATGCCACCGAGCAGTTCAGGAACATCATCATCAAGACGGTCGGCGACGCGCCCATCCGGCTGTCTGACGTCGGCTATGCGGAAGACGCAGTCGCCAAGCAGACGAGCGCGCAGTACCTCGGCGATGGAAGCCCCGCCGTCCAGCTCGAAATCCGGCGGGCGTCGGGCGAGAACACGGTCAAGGTGGCGGAGGGCGTCAAGCGGAGGATAGCGTCGATTCAGCGGACCCTGCCCAAGGGCGCGACGCTGACCATCACCAACGACGATTCCCGGTTCATCTACGCGTCAGTGGAGTCGCTCGAGGAGCACCTGCTCTGGGGGAGCCTGCTGGCCTCGCTCATCGTCGTGTTCTTCATTCGCAACATCAGAGCGGTCATCATCTCCGCGCTGGCCATCCCGGCCTCGATCGTCGCGACGTTCACGCTGATGCGCGTCATGGACTTCACGCTGAACAACATGACGCTCCTCGGGCTCACGCTCGCCGTCGGTATCGTCATCGACGACGCGATCGTGGTCCTCGAGAACATCTTCCGCTACATCGAAGAGAAGGACGTGACCCCGTTCGAGGCGGCGATTCTGGCGACGCACGAGGTGACCCTTCCGGTCATGGCGACGACCCTGTCGCTCGTGGTCATTTTTCTGCCCGTGGCGTTCATGACCGGCTATGCGTCGCGTTTCATCGGACCGTTCGGCTGGACGATGGCGTTCGCGATTATCGTCTCGATGGTCGTGAGCTTCACGCTGACACCGATGCTCAGCTCGCGCTTCCTGAAGGTGTCCGACGCGGCCGGCGACACCAAGACGAGAGAGAGCCGGTTCTTCCGCGCCGTCGATCGGTGGTATTTGGCGTCGTTGACCTGGTCGATGGCGCACCCGATGACGATCATCGGGCTCTCGGTCATCGTTGTCCTGGCCACCATCCCGCTGAACCGGATGGTCGGCCGGACGTTCGTGCCCGACGAGGACATGGGCCAGATTACGGTGCACATGGACACACCGCAGGGCACCTCGCTCGAGGGCACGGTGGAAGCCGCCAGGGACATCGTCAAGGACCTCACCGGCCTCGAAGGCGTGGGGCAGCTGCAATATGTGGCCGGCATGGGGAAGGTCAATCACTTCCACGTGATGCTGTTCCTGAAGCCACTCAATGAACGGAACGTCTCGCAGGCCGATATCGTCGCCACCCTTCGCCAGATCCTGTCGACGCGACCCGGCTCCTCGCCGACGGTCACGGGACGGACGGCGCTCGGCGGGGGCGGGGGCGGGGGCGAGGGCGGCGGCGGCGGCGGCACCTACTTCGCCATCCAGGCAAGCCTGCAGGGTCCCGATGTCGGCAAGCTGTATGACTACTCTCAGGCGCTGCTTGGCGCCGCGCAGCAGACGCCCAGCCTCGTCGACGCGAAGACGAATTACAGCAACGCGAGCCCCGAGGTCCGCGTGGCCGTGGATCGGGCGCGTGCGGCCGACCTCGGCGTCCGGATGTCGACCATTGGCGGTCTCCTTCGCCTGATGGTATCGGGCGACGATGAGATCTCGACCTACCGCGAGGGTGCCGAACAGTATCCGGTGAAGATGCGCGTGCTCGAGGAGCAGCGCCGCGACATCGAGACCGTCGGCAAGCTCACGGTGCCCTCGTCGACGGCAGGCGCGATCCGGATCGACAACATCGCGCGCTTCGAACGCGGTTTCGGGCCGACGGACATCCGCCGCGTCAACCGGCAGTTCGCCATCGACATGCAGACTGACGTCGCGCCCGGGCACGCGCTCGACGAAGCGTCGAACGACGTGCGCCGTCTGATCGCGGATCTCCATCTTCCGCCTGGATACACCGCGCGGCTCTACGGGCAGACCCAGATTCTCGACGAGACGACGGCGAACCTGATGATGGCGCTGCTGCTGGCGAGCGTCTTCGTGTACATGGTGCTCGCCGCGCAGTTCGAGAGCTTCGTGCAGCCGATCGTCATCATGCTCGTGCTGCCGGTCTCGGTGCCCTTCGCGCTCTTCACGCTCTGGATCACGGGGCGCACGCTCAACCTGTGGAGCGCGCTTGGAGTCCTCCTGCTGCTCGGGATCGTGAAGAAGAACTCGATTCTGCAGGTCGATTACGCCAACGTCCTCCGGGCGCGCGGTGAACCGCTCGAGGAGGCGATCGTCGAAGCGTGCCGCACGCGGCTCCGTCCGATTCTCATGACCACTTCGGCGATCATCGCAGGCCTCGTGCCGACCGCGCTCGGGATCGGCATCGGCGGCACGCAGCGATCGGCCATCGCCGTCACCATCATCGGCGGTCAGGCGCTCTGCTTGTTCCTCACGCTTCTCCTCGTGCCGGTGGCATACACGAAGCTCGCATGGCTCGAGGAATCGGTTGCGAACCAGAAGTTCAAGGCGTGGATCGGCCGCCTGCGACCGACCGCTCGTCGTCGCCCCGCTCCCGAGGGCCAGGCCTAGCATTCGCGATTCTTGATTCGCGATTCTTGATTCTTGATTCAGAGAAAGCGCAGAACCTCGAATCAAGAATCATGAATCAAGAATCATGAATATTGAGTGGTTTCAACGCACACACACGAGGTATCCACCAGGGGTCAGGGTGACGCGCACGACGTCACCCCGACGGTTGCTCGCGCCATCGCTCAATCCGGCATCCACACCGGCATCGCCACCGTGTTCGTCGTTAGCCTCTGAGTGTGGTCTTCTTCGGCGACCTCTCCTCAACACGTCCGATGCTGCTCGCCGACCTCGTGACGACAAGCGCGGCCGTCGCCGGCGCCACCAGCCGGCTCGCCAAAATCGAGCTTCTGGCGGCGCTCGTTCGACGCCTCGCGCCGGAGGAGGTCGACATCGCGATCGCCTTCCTCTCGGGCGAGCCACGGCAGGGGCGGATTGGCGTCGGGCCGGCAGCGATCTGGGAAGCCAGGCCGCCCGCGGCTGCCGACGTGGCCGTGTTGAGGCTCGTCGACGCAGACGAGGTGTTCAATCGCGTCGCCGCGATGAGCGGACCCGGGTCCGGCAACGAGCGCGTGCGGCTCCTGCGCGATCTCCTTCACCGTGCAACGAGAGAGGAGCAGGACTTCCTGGTCCGGCTGCTCTTCGGCGAGCTCCGGCAGGGCGCGCTCGAGGCCGTGCTCCTCGAGGGCGTGGCACGGGCCGCGGGCGTTCCGGCCGCTGCGCTTCGCCGTGCCGTCATGATCGCGGGCGAGCTGGCGCCGGTGGCGCGCGCGGCGCTCGTCGAGGGCGAGGCTGGACTCTCGCGGTTCATGGTTCAGATCTTTCAGCCCGTCCAGCCGATGCTCGCCCAGCCCGCGGCCGATCTGGACGAGGCGCTCGGCGAGCTCCACGGCGAGGTCGCTCTCGAATGGAAGCTTGACGGCGCGCGCATCCAGGTGCACAAGGCGGGCGACGAGATCAGGGTGTTCTCACGCAACCTGCGCGAGGTCACCACCGCGGTCCCCGAAGTCGTCGAAGCGGTCCGGACGCTCGCAGCCGATGCGGCGATCGTCGACGGCGAAGTGATCGCGCTGCAGCCGGACGGCACACCGCACGCGTTCCAGACGACGATGCAGCGGTTCGGGCGCAAGCTGGACGTCGATCGCCTGCGCGCCGGGCTGCCGCTCGTCCCGTTCTTCTTCGACTGCCTCTACATCGACGGGCAGTCGCTCATCGACGAGCCGCAGTCGCGCCGCTTCGCGACGCTGACGTCGGTGGCGCCGTCCCTCGTCGTCCCGGGCCGCGTCCGCCCCACGCGGTCGGAGGCCGCTCAATTCCTGGAGGAGACGCTCCGCCGCGGCCACGAAGGTGTCATGGTGAAGGCGCTCGACGCCGGCTACGCGGCCGGCCGGCGCGGCCAGAACTGGCTGAAGGTCAAGGTCGCCCGCACGCTCGATCTCGTCGTGCTGGCGGCCGAATGGGGGCACGGGCGCCGCAAGGGCTGGTTGAGCAATCTCCATCTCGGCGCGCGCGATCCGGCACACGGCGCGTTCGTGATGCTGGGCAAGACGTTCAAGGGTCTCACCGATCGGATGCTCGCCTGGCAGACCGAAAAGCTGCTCGCCCTGGAGATTTCCCGCAACGACTACACGGTGTTCGTGCGCCCGGAGCTGGTGGTCGAGATTGCGTTCAACGATCTGCAGGAGAGCCCCCATTATCCCGGCGGCCTGGCGCTGCGCTTCGCCCGGGTGAAGGCCTACCGTCCAGACAAGTCGGCCGCGGAAGCCGACACGATCGACACGCTGCGCGACATCTACCGCCTCACCCATTCATGATTCATGATTCGTGATTCTTGATTGGAGGAGTGAGAATCCAATCAAAATCACGAATCAAGAATCAAGAATCACGAATCAAGAATCAAGAATCACCAATGACGAGTCAACGCCACGCCGCGGCTCCGTCAGATGGCTCGCGACGTGTCGGTTACAGCCAAGTGCCAGAAGCCTGATGAGGTCGCGAACGAGCAGGACGACCCGTGCGACGGGGACGCCCGCGCCCGGTTTTGGAAAGGTATCTCCCGCAATTCCTGACGGGGAATCGCAGGCGGAAGCGTCTGGACACCGCGTTCCAATAGATCCATACTGCCCAGCGCACCACCCCTTGACGTGCACATGGTGGGATGACCTCAGTGTCTCTCAGGTCGTCTCCGTCTCTACAGATGCGCTCTTCGGACTCGAGTGCAACGATGCGTGCGGGCGGGAAAAGTCGCTGACAGGCAATGCGATGATGCCGGCTGGCTGTGGGACGCAGGTCTCATGGCTGTCGAGGAGGTCGTATCGACATGTGGAAGTGGATCGGGCTCAAAGGCTGGACAGTTGGGATCGTCGCGACCGTGCTCGCCGCGGCCGCGGCCGTCTGGTTGACCGGACAACCAACCGTCGGTGAGGCTCAGGCGCCGGCGCAGGGGTTCAAAGCCCCGCGACTGCGGGGCACGAACAACCCCGACCTGACGGGACTCTGGCAGGCGATGGTCACGGCGAACTGGGACGTTCAGGACCATTCTGCCGAACAGGCGCCGGCCGTCCGTCAGGTTGGCGTGTGGCTCGCGCAGCCGCCCGGCCAGAGCATCGTCGAGGGCGGCGAAATCCCGTACCGCAAAGAGGCCCTGGCAAAGCGGCAGGAGAACTTCAAGAATCGCCTGCGGGTCGATCACGACAATGTCAACACCGTGGGCGACCCGGAGGCCAAGTGCTTCCTGCCCGGTGTACCACGGGCCACGTATCTGCCCTACCCGTTCCAGATCATCCAGAGCACGGATAAGATCGTGATCGCCTATCAGTTTGCCGGCGCCAGCCGCACGGTCCCGATCGGGAAGCCCACCGAGCCTCCCGTCGATTTCTGGATGGGCTGGTCCAACGGCCGCTGGGATGGCGATACGCTCGTCGTCGACGTGAAGGGCTTCAACGACATGACCTGGTTCGACCGGGCAGGGAATTATCACAGCGACGCGCTTCACGTCGTCGAGCGATACACCCCAATCACGCCCTACCACATGATGTACGAGGCGACGATCGAGGATCCGAAGGTCTTCACCCGTTCGTGGAAGATGAGCTTCCCCCTCTATCGCCGCATGGAGAACAACGCCCAGTACCTGGAATTCAAGTGCGTCGATCTCGCTGAAGAATATGTCTATGGCGGTCTCGTCAAGCGATCGAGCCAGTAGATCCCATTCATGATTCATGATTCATGATTCATGATTTCTGATTTACGTCTCGAATCACGAATCGAGAATCAAGAATCAAGAATCAAGAATGACGGAGGTGCAAGGTGAGACATCGAATTCTCGCGGCAACAGGTGTTCTGGCCATCGCGATCGCGGTAGCGTCGCTGGCGCCGGCGCCGGTCGCGGGCCAGGCTCCTGGCGCGGCCAAGAGCAACTACCAGCCTCCTCGGACGCCATGGGGCGATCCGGACATGCAGGGGCTCTGGGACACCCGCACCGTCACGCCGATGGAGCGGCCGACGGTGTTTGGAACCCGGGAGTTCATGACCGAGAAGGAAGCGGCTGAACGGGAGCGGCTCGGTCTGGCACGCGTCCAGAGCGGAGACGAGGACGAAAACTCGAACGAGCTCGCCGAACAGGATGCGCGGCGATACGCCAACGCCGATAAGGCCGACGATGGCCGGCCGGGATACCGGATCGCGGGCGCTGAGTACAACGCTTTCTGGAGCGCCGACCCGACCCGGCCGAAAGTGTCGCTGCGGACGTCGCAGATCATCGATCCGCCGGACGGGAGAATGCCTGCGTTGACGCGCGAGGCGATGAACAAGTGGGAGGCGAACGAAAAAGCCAGGAAAGGGCGTACTCAGGCTGACGACTGGGAGGACCGTGGTCTGTCCGAGCGTTGCATCGTCCGCAACGGTCTGCCGGGCGAGATGAGCGGTGACACGCAGCAGCCGTTGAAGGAGATCGTGCAGTCGCCCGGGACCGTATCGGTTGTCATGCCGTACGGATACATTCGCATCATCCCGCTCCAGAATGCCCAGCACATCGGATCACGTATCCGCGAGTGGAACGGGGACCCGCGTGGTCGCTGGGAGGGCAACACGCTCGTCGTCGAGACCACGAACTTCAAGAACACCGTCAAGAACGTCGTCCCGGGTCATGGCGGGCCGTTCGGCGGATCCAATCACGTGCATTACTACCTCGGGACCGGCGAGACTCTGCGTCTGACAGAACGCTTCACGCGCACCGACGCCCAGACGCTCGAGTACCGCTTCACGGTGGAGGATCCCAGGGTGTTCGTGAGGCCGTGGACGGCGGTCACGTATTGGAATCTCGATAGCTGGGCCGGCCAGGGCAAGCAGGACCGCCTGTTCGAGTACGCATGCCACGAGCACAACTACGGCATGGTGAACGCCATCCGGGGAGCCCGCGCCGACCGCAAAGGGGCGGTGGACGAGGCTTCCCGTGAGAACACCCTGCGCACGAAAGAGCGTCAGGCAAAGTGGGAGTTGTTGAAGAAGTGGGAGGAATCAAACAAGGGCGGCCGCTGATGGGCGCCGCGCGGCATTAGAATCATTGGAGTCACATTCATTCGTAGGAGGTAAGTGCCGATGCGATCGAAGCTAATCGTTTGGGGTGTCGGCGTCGGTTTGCTGCTGGTCACCGCAGGTCCGCTGCGGGCGCATCATGCATTCTCGGCCGAATTCGACGCGAATAGCCCAATCGAGTTGAAAGGCACCGTCGTCAAGATGGAGTGGGTGAATCCGCACACCTGGATTCACATGGACGTCAAGAAGCCGGACGGCAAGGTCGAACGGTGGATGATCGAAGGCGGTCCCCCGAACAGCCTGCTGAGGCGTGGTTTCACGAAGGCGTCGCTGCTGCCCGGAACCGAGATTTCCGTCGAGGGCTTCCGCGCGAAGGACAAGTCGAATAAGGGGAACGGACGGGACGTCACCTTTGCGAACGGCAGCAAGCTGTTCCTTGGTTCGTCCGGCACGGGCGCTCCGAAGGACGGACGGGATCCGACAGAGAAAGAGAAGAAGTAAAGTCCCCCGGGCCGAGACGCGCGTCGCCGCGACTTCGTACGT
>DASYQV010000258.1:0-6547 GCA_036005125.1 Vicinamibacterales bacterium | reverse complement strand
CGTCGCAGATCACCTGCAGGTTCTTGATGGCGCGTGCCGAGCGCGGCGTCAGGCCGGTCACGTAGAGGCGGAGCACGTAGCACTCGCTGGGCGTCTTGGCCATTTATGGACGCTCGCGCAAATCCAGCCCGACGAGGACGCGTTCCGTGTTCGACAGATCGCCGATGATCTTCTTGATCGGTGCCGGCAGCCGGCGCACGAGCGTCGGTACGGCCAGGATCTGGTCGCCGCGTGCGAGCTGCGGATTTTCCAGGAGATCGATGATCTCGATCTCGTAGCGCCCCCGCAGATGCGTCTCGCAGATCTGCGTCAGGTTCCTGAACGCCAGGACCGACTTCGGCGTCTGTCCCGCGACGTAGAGGCGCAACCAGTAGGCTTCGGCCCCGGCCGATGGCGCGGAGACATCGTCCTTAGACAGTTGCATGGCGATTCTGTCCTTTCCACGGACCGTATCCCGCGTCCGAAGTGTCGTGCGGTCCACTGGCCGCGTCGAGCATGTTCAATCCGTGATCCGTCAGCACGAACTGGCGCAGCTCGTTCGAGTGCGCCATGCCGCGGGACTTGAGCACGTACAGCCGGCGGCGGTAGTGGCCGCCCGCCTCGCTGTTGGTCAGCACGATCCAGGTGTCCATCAGCGACGAGATGGTCGTCTCGGTCCGCTCGATGTCGGTCTGCCCGGGGACGAGGCTCGCCAGCACGGCGGTGATGTTCTCGGTCTTCAAATGATCGATCAGGCGCGTGAGCATCGCCTGGACGTCGGCGTACGTCCCCACCGTCATCAGGTTGGTCACCGGATCGAGGACCGCCACGGTTGGCTTGAAGTCCGCCACGACGTGGTGCATCGTGACGAGATGGGTCTCGAGCCCGTACCGCGACGGCCGGTCCGCATGAAAGTGCAGCAGTCCGCTCGCCACCCACGGCTCTAGGTCGATGCCGATGGATCGCATGTTCCGGAGGAGCTGCTGCGGCGACTCCTCGAAGAGAAAGCACAGGCAGCGTTCGCCCCGGCGACACGCCGCGTCGAGAAAGTGGGCCGCCAGGCTCGTCTTCCCCGTACCCGCGGTGCCGGAGATGAGGATCGTGCTTCCCCGGAAGTACCCCTTGCCGCTGAGCATCTCGTCGAGACGCGCGATGCCCGACGAAACGCGCTCCAGCGGTGCTTCGTGCTGAAGGGCCAGGGAGGACACCGGCAACACGCCGATGCCATCGGCATTGATGAGGAACGGGTACTCGTTCGTGCCATGGTACGAGCCACGGTACTTGACCACACGCAGGCGGCGCGTCGACACCTGATCGTGGACGCGGTGGTCGAGCAGGATCACCGCATCCGACACGTACTCCTCGAGTCCTTGCCGGGTCAGGAAACCCTCGCCACGCTCGCCGGTGACGACGGCGGTGACGCCCTGGTCCTTCAGCCACCGGAACAGCCGTCGCAGCTCCGCCCTGAGGATCGCGTCGTTCTTCAGGCCGGCAAACAGCGATTCGATGGTGTCGAGGACGAGGCGTGTGGCTCCCACCGTCCGAATCGCGTAATCGAGCCGGACGAATAGCCCTTCGAGATCGTACTCGCCCGTTTCCTCGATCTCGCCGCGTTCCACTCGCACGTAGTCGACGGCCAGTTTCTTCGCCTTGATTAACTCGGGCAGATCGAAGCCGAGCGACGCGACATCGCTGGCCATCTCCTCGCCGTTCTCCTCGAACGTCACGAGCACGCCGGGTTCGTCGAATTGAAGGGCGCCGTTCACCAGAAAGGTCAGGGCCAGCAGCGTCTTGCCGGATCCAGGCCCGCCGCAGACGAGCGTCGGCCGGCCTTTCGGCAGGCCACCGCGCGTGATCTCGTCGAGGCCGCGGATTCCGGTGGGGGTTTTCGCCAGTTCGCGGCGGTGCGGCGGATCGGGCAGCTCAACCACGTCGCTCTTTGATCTCTCCATACGAACTCATTTCGCCAGTTGAGCTCGAACGTTGACACGTCGTGGGCATCAAAGCTGTCAAATTTTGGACACCGCGTGATCATTCCTCCGGTGCGGGAGGAGGCAGCGTGGCGCGCGCGGATACAATGGCCGCATGGCATGGCGAGTCCAACCGGTGAGATAATCAGCGCCACATCATGAAATCAAAGACACGACCCGTCGAACCGAAGACACCGGGCCAGTTCGATGTGGAGGGGTATCTCGAAGCGACAGGCCCGGCACGAAAGGTTGTGAAGTATCGACGGGGAGAGATCGTGTTCTCACAGGGCGACCCCAGCAACGACGTCAGGTACCTCCAGAAGGGCGCGATCAAGCTCTCGGTGCTCTCCCGCATCGGCAAAGAGGCGGTCGTCGCGATGCTGGTGCCCGGCGACTTTTTCGGTGAAGGCGCCCTGGCTGGTCAATCGATTCGCATCGGCACTGCGACGGCGGTGGTCGCGAGCAGCGTGCTGATCATCGAGAAGGAGGCGATGGTCCGGCTGCTCCACGAGGAGCACGCGTTCTCGGACCGCTTCATCTCCTACATGCTGACCCGGAACCTACGGATCGAAGCGGACCTCGTCGATCAGCTCTTCAACTCCAGCGAAAAGCGGCTCGCCCGGACGCTGCTGCTGATGGCGCGCTACGGCCAGGTCAATCCCCAGCAAACACTGCCGAAGATCTCGCAGGAGACGCTCGCGGAAATGATCGGCGCGACCCGTTCACGCGTGAACTTCTTCATGAACAAGTTCAGGAAGCTCGGGCTCATCGAGTACAACGGCGGCCTCAAGGTCAACAGCTCGCTCCTCAGCATCGTCCTGCACGACTGATCCACTCAGGCTGGGCAGCGATCCGCTTTCGGGGCGGGTCTTCGAGAGTAAGGAAGCCATATGCCGAACGATCACATTGCGCCGGAGCACCACCGGCAGCAGGCAGAGGGTGTGCGCGAGAGGGCCGAGGACGGCCGTCAGGATGCAGAGCAGGACCGTGGGTTCACCGAAGGACACCGCATTTCAGCCGAGTCTGCCAGGAATGAGGCGGAACGGTTCAGGCGATTGGCCGAGGAAGCGCGCGAGGTCCGCGACCAGCATCGCGAGGCGCTCGAGACAGTCCGGGAGGAGCGGGAGCGCCTGCGGGAAGCCGGCGAGATGGCGCGAACCGCCGGTGAGGAGGCACGAGCCGCAGCCGAGGCTGCCCGTCACGCAGCGATGGACGCTGTGCACGCAACCGCCGAAACGCTCCGAGCCACGCTCGAACACATGAAGGTCGTGGAGGAGATGCGGCGGACCCTCCGCGACATACGGGACGTGAACAAGCTCGACTCCAACTAGCCTTGGTTCTCGGGCTGGAATCATGGCGCGCTCGACTGAGCGTCGTCGCTCGTGTCAGTGAATCTTCGGCGGCAGTTCGTCGCACTGCACGCGCGCACGGCATCTTTCCATGTGGAGCCACACCTTCCGCGCGTAGTCTACGAGCGCACGCTTTCGCGTTGCGCGGTATTCCTCCACGAGTCGTTCGAGATGCGCCCAGTGCTCACCCGCGGATTTGTCATCAATCTCCATATATGCGGCCTGTGGCGTTATGGCCCACGTCAGACCCGAGCCGTACGCCTGAGCCCTTCGTCACGTCGAGCCTTCGGGGACGATTCCGCGCAGTAGCGAGCATAGGCGGCGACTGCCGCCAAGCGATGCGCATCCCATGTCTGGCCGCATCTGGTGCACAACCAGTAGGCGCCTGTCGCGAGGGCGTCGTCCGTCATGGTCGGATTGACTGTATGGCACAGCGGGCAGCTTATTGGCGACCCGACGAGCGGAGGCTCCGGTGCGATCGTGTGTGACGGTGTCATGGCCTGACCTTGACCCTGTGAAGGACCTCCTCGTGCCTGGGCGAGGGCCCTTCGGTGAATAACGCGAACAGCAGCATCGCGGGCAGCAGTCCGACGACCGCCACAAGGACGCCACTCGTCAGAGGGCCGGTGCCGGCAGCCCAGAAAGTCCCAAGTACCAAGAACAGCCACGCCGACGTCAACACCCACCGAGCACGATATGAAGCCATCGCTCAACCCCTATGTAAGGCCGCTTACGGCTGCGCTCCAGAGGATCCTTCTCATCTGACTTCCCTGTAGAGCTGTTGCGTCGGGCCTGCTCCCATGGCCACATCATCGCCGGAAAGACGCCTTCGCGCTGTTCATAAGCGAACAGACCCCGCCGGGGCGATAGCTGAGTGATTAACATGTGCCCTTCGGTACATCCGCCGTCTTGCGCCGCGGATACACTGACCTCCTGTCGATCTCTATAGTGTCAATTTCGGCGAGGCGAACCGTCACCTGGAGAGCGCTCGAGCATAACTCCCGCGCCGAAGGACAACTCAAGAGCCCCGGTCGGGAAGACGATGTAAATCAGCTGCGGCCCGCGTTCACGCGGATAGACGAAGCGCAGCGCCTGGCGGGCCAACTCGATCAAAGCGCGAACGCTCGCGCAGCCGAGGCGGCACAGAATTATCGACGTTGTGCGTGGCGACAATGCGACGCGTTGACGCGCTGACACACAAACGTGCGCCGCGTGGGCGCCGAGGAGTGCAGATGACCGACAACAACACTCGCGCGTGGAACGATCGTTATCACGTGCCGATGGGAACACCCTCCGCTGGGAGCGACGGAGTCCTCGAACGTCAGATCGACGACGAGCGAATCGCGAGGCGGGCCTACGAGATCTACGAATCGCGCCACCGCGCCGACGGACATGCAGATGACGATTGGTTCCAGGCCGCGGCGGAATATGCTCGTCGCACGATCGAGCCGGGTCCGTTCGAGCGCTATGGTGCCAGCAGCTCGTTCGGCGACAGGGTTCGAAAGGCTCGCCGGTGACACGCTGCCGGCGCCCCGTGCGCAGACACCGCGCGCCGATGGAAACGCGAACGATTGAGGCGGCCTGACCGATCATGTTGAACGCGAAGGACGGAAGCTATCATCTCCTGCTCGTCGCCCATGACCCCGCTGACGCCAACATGGTGCGGGAGGCGCTCGCCGACGCAAGAGACGGCCCCTTCACCGTCGAATGGGTGACTCAGCTCTCCACTGGTCTCGACCGGTTGAGCAGAAGCGGCGTCGCGGCCGTCCTGGTCGATCTCGGCTTGGCCGACAGCTTCGGCCTCGTGAGCGTCGAACAGGTCCTGCGGGTCGCACCCGATCTACCAATCCTGGTCCTCGGTTCGCTCGACAATGAGGACCTCGCCCGGCAGGCCGTGCAGCTCGGCGCTCAGGATTATCTGCTCCGGGATCATATCGACCGCCATGTCCTGCCGCGAGCGCTCCGTGCCATCATCGAGCGCAAGGCGGCGGAGGCGGCGCTCTTCGAGGGGATGGAGCGCGCCGAAGTCACCCTCAATTCCATCGGCGACGCGGTGCTCAGCACCGATCTCTCGGGCAACGTGACCTATCTCAATATCGTCGCGGAACGCATGACCGGCTGGGGCCGGGCGGACGCCGCCGGCCGGCCGCTCGAGCATGTATTCCGCATCGTCGATGACACGACTCGCGAAACCGTCCGGAATCCGATGGATCTGGCAATTCACCTGGACAAGACCGTGGGCCTGACCACGAAGTGCCTCCTCATCCGGCGTGACGGATTCGAGGTGCCCATCGAGGATTCGGCCGCGCCCATCCACGACCGGCAAGGGCACGTGACCGGCGCCGTGATGGTGTTCCGCGATGTGAGCGCGACGCGCGCGATGTCGCTCCAGATGTCGCACCTGGCCGCGCACGACTGTCTGACCGACCTGCCCAATCGCATGCTCCTGCATGACCGCCTCACCCAGGCGATCGCGTCGGCCCGTCGTCACGGTCACCACCTCGCCGTGCTGTTCCTGGATCTGGATCGGTTCAAACACGTCAACGACTCCCTGGGCCATGAGATCGGGGACAGGCTGCTTCAGTCCGTGGCGGCGCGGCTGCCAACGTGTGTGCGCCGCTCTGACACGGTCAGCCGCCAGGGAGGGGACGAATTCGTGATCCTGCTGTCAGAGGTCGAACGTGCCGACGATGCGGCCGCGGTTGCGCAAAAGGTGATCACGGCCGTCGCGGCGCCGCATGTGGTAGCCGACCACGATCTCCACGTCACGACCAGCATCGGCATCAGCATTTTTCCCGATGACGGACCGGATGCGGGAACGCTGATTAAGAGCGCGGACACCGCGATGTACTGCGCGAAGGACGGCGGGCGCAACGGTTACCGGTTCTTCACGCCCGAGATGAACGCGCGGGCCGTGGAGCGACAATGGATCGAGACCGGGCTGCGTCGCGCCCTGGACCGGCAGCAGTTCGTGTTGCACTACCAGCCGAAGATGAATCTCGAGACCGGCGCGATGTCAGGCGCCGAGGCGTTGATCCGATGGCGCCATCCCGAGCGGGGACTCATCCTTCCCACGCAGTTCGTGCCGATCGCCGAAGACTCGGGCCTTATCGTGCAGATCGGCCGATGGGTGCTGCGCGAAGCGTGTCGGCAGGCGCGGGCCTGGAACGACGCCGGCCGGCCGATGGCTGTCGCGGTCAATATCTCCGCCATCGAGCTGCGGGACCCGGACTTTCTGGACCACGTGTG
>DASYQV010000257.1:0-13665 GCA_036005125.1 Vicinamibacterales bacterium | reverse complement strand
GAGATCCCGGCGAAACCGTTCGGCGCGAACGGATGCCACTGTTCCGGCCGGACGTAGAACGCTCCCACCACGATGAAAAACGCGATGATGACGAGCTTGAGCGCCACCATCGACGTGTTGAGCCACGCGCTCTCGGAGATGCCGCGCACGAGGACCCATGTGATCAGCATCACGATGACGAATGCCGGGAGGTTGAAGACGAGCGGGATCCCGGCCACGTGTGGCGCCTCGGCCAGCGCCTGAGCAGCCCGCGTCACGCTGACGCCGAGGCTCGCGAGGTCGACCCCGCCGGCCTGTGCCCCGGCCACCTGCGCCGCCGCCTGCGCAGCGGACCGGTAGTCGATTCCGAGCCAGGCCGGGAACGGCACGCCAAGTCCCCTCAGCAGTTCCTGGAAATAACCTGACCAGGAGATAGCCACCGCGACGTTGCCCACCGCGTACTCGATGATGAGGTCCCAGCCGATGATCCACGCGACGAGCTCGCCGAGCGTGGCGTACGCATAGGTATACGCCGAGCCCGAGAGCGGAACCATCGCGGCAAACTCCGCGTAGCAGAACGCCGAGAGCGCGCAGGCGATGGCCACGAGCACGAACGACAGCACGAGCGCAGGCCCCGCGCCGAGATGCGAAGATCCACCTGCCGCCGCCGAGCCAACGGTTGAGAAAATGCCCGCCCCGATGATCGCGCCGATGCCGAGCGAGGTGAGCTGCACCCATCCCAGCGCGCGTTTGAGTTGTGTCTGCGGATGTTCCGTGTCGGAGACGAGCGCGTCGAGCGATTTCGTACGGAAAAGGTGCATCTGGAAAGAGTGTCCGTGCGTCTGCAAGCGAGGCGTCTATCTTAATCGAAGCGGTACGCCGTCTCGTTCGACGCGATGACGAGCTCGCCCTGCGGACCGAACGCCACGCCGACGAGCGTGGCGCCGGCCGCCGTCAGCTCCGGAGATCCGCCTCCCAGACGATACAGACCACTGGCCCCGGCGAGCGCATCGACGACGTACGGCGTTCCGCCGGGATCGAAGGCAATTCCCTGCGGCCGTCCAAATACGTATGGCAGCGTGGTGACCTCGCCGTGGCGATCGATCCGGTACACAGCGTCGTACGCGCCCAGCGTGGGCGCGGCCACGAACAGCTCGTCGTTGGGGCTCATCGCCAGATGAAACGCGGCGATGCTCGCCGGCAGCGTCGCGAACGCCGATGCCTTTCCGTCGCGCACTCGAAAGACGGTACCGGAGCGATCGCCGACGTAGAGCCACCCGTCGCGGTCGAATGCGAGGCCGCACGCGACACCGAGGTCGCTGGCCACAATCTCGTGCGATCCATCGCTGTTGACGCGATAGACCGCGCCCTCGAAGCGGCTCGAGACGTACAAATGGCCATCGGGTCCCATAACCATTGATGTCGCGTTCACGATGCCCGACGCAAACGGTTCGCGCGTGCCCTGCCGCGTGACGCGGAAGATGGACACCGGCGCCTCCTGGCCGCGCGATCCGCTGTAGGTCACATACAGGTTGCCGTCGCGATCGAAAACGGGATTGTCAACCTGGTGCAGACCGGTGGCCCAGGGTGCACCAATGGTCACGAACGCCGTTTCACCGGGATGATTGTCGAAACGAATCGGGGTGGATCCGCCTTCGAGCTCCGCCGGCACGATGACGACGAGCCGTCGCGGCGATGCGAACGCGACGCGCGCGGACACGCCGCCGAGCGTCACGCGAGGGAGGCCCACGTCGACCGGGAAGCTGCCGCCGTGCAGGACAATGCGGCCGCCTTCACACGCCCGGAGCGGTTCAATCGACGCGAGAGAGAGCCGGGACGCAGACACGACTGAGAGGCTTGTCGCCGAACGATCCGGAGGCCTGAGGGCCTCTCCGGCCACCAGACTGCAGTTGGGGCAGCGGGAGGCCTTCAGGCCTCCGCTGGCACCCGCTAGGTATCGTCGAGCTCGACGTTCCAGTACAGATAGTCGCGCCAACTCTCAGGCGCGTTGCGTAGCCCGACCGTGATGCGGATGGCGGGAGCCGAATGGGGTCGCCGCGGCGTCCGCACGAGCTTCATACCCGCCTCGTGCGGCGTGCGCCCTCCTTTGCGACGGTTGCAGGGCACGCAGCACGTGACGATGTTCTCCCAGTCCTTTTTGCCGCCCTTCGCGACGGGCACCACGTGATCGAATGTCAGATCCGCGGTGGAGAAAACCCCGTTGCAGTATTGGCAGGCATAGTCGTCACGGGCGTAGATGTTCGCCCGCGAGAAAGGGACGTAATCGAACCTGCGTTTTATCTTGACGAACCGGAGGAGCCGGATGACCGAGGGGAGCTTGAAGGTTACGGACACCGCCCTGATCTCGCGTTCGTATTCCGCGATTACCTCAACCTTCCCCTGGCAGAAGAGCGTAATGGCCTTCCGCCAGTGAACCACCTTGAGCGGCTCGTATGACGCGTTCAGGAGAAGCGTCTGCTCCATCGTGCTCCTAATGATGCCCGGTCCCTGCCTGAGCTGTCAAGGAAGGCCGTCCGTAAACATTAGTTAACACAGGCAGTTAGCCCGTTATGCGGCGACAGACGCGAATTTTGTACTCGCTGTGTGCCCGCTTAACGGGCTCGGAGACCCGGTCCCGCACCCCCGTGCGCGCCGAACGCGCGACAGCGGCGACAGGAGCTTCGGGCCTATTCTGCCGATACACTCATTGAGAGTTCCAGGTGCGACTGCTGCTCCTCGTCATCTCACTGGGGGCTGCCGCCGGCTGCGCCACCTCCGGCGCGGTGCCGCGTCCATTTCCCGGCGCCGGCGTGCCGCCATCCGCGCCGCACGCCACCGAACCATCGTCGCCGGGAGCGTTCGACCCGGACGCGGTCGTTCGGACGGCGCTCGGGTTCCGGGGCGTGCCCTATCGCGATGGCGGCAGCGATCCGTCGGGATTCGACTGCAGCGGGTTCGTGCAGTATGTGTTCGCGCAGCACGGGGTGGGACTGCCGCGCGAAGTACGGGAGCAGTTCCAGTTCGGCGAGGGTGTCGATCCGCGGCGCATTCAGCCCGGCGACCTCGTGTTCTTCGCGACGGCCTCGCACGGCGCATCCCACGTCGGCGTGGCCATTGGGGGAGACGAATTCGTCCACGCCCCGAGCTCGCGCGGCCGCGTGCGCGTGGAACGCTTGTCAGGTGGTTACTGGGCGACTCGACTCGTAGGCGTTCGGCGAATGCGATAGGGAAGGCATCAGGGATCAGGCATCAGGGATCAGGGCCGTCTCAGGGATCAGGACGCCTACAGCGTAAGTTCAAGCCGCGCAGAGCTTGCCCTTGCGAATGAGCTGCCGAGATGCTTGTGGCAGGAACTCCCGCATCACCAGATCGTCTTCCGTGTATCCGGTCATCACGCGTGGCACTTTCATCGGCTCGACACGACAGGTGACGTCGGGCGGGCTCGCCGGCTGCGGATCGAGGACTTCCGTGTACCGTTGGGGATAGGACGGAAAGTTGCGGAACGTGGTGCCCACGACGCCGCCGAAGCGGCTGGTGAGCTCCGAGAAGTTGTGCTGAAGGAAGTCGTAGATCTGCGGATCGGGCCCGGTGGCCAGATACTGCTGGACCATTTCGACCACGTCTTCGAAGAAGCGTGCGCCGTGGCAGTTCGCCGAGTACGTGCCGTCTTCGCGCTCCATGCGGCGGATGCCGGGCCGCTCCGGATCGATGTGGTACAGCTCGTGGACGATCGTGTCGAGCTTGGCGACCCAGTCCGGCTGTCCCGGATAGTGCGGTCCCTTCCGCGATCGCGACAACGTCTGGTCAGTGAAGCGGGGCAGCGCGAACGAGAACAGGTAATCGATGTTCTCGGTGCCCACCTTGACGGTGGGCGACTTGGTGACGAACCACTCGGAGCGGCGCGTGAGGCGACCGGTGCTGCGGTCGCGCCAGAAGTAATATCCCGGTTCGCTGGCTGGCAGGCTCACGCAGTGGCAGGTCGCGAACGCGCCTTCCGCGTCGCTGCGACCCGACCGCCCGAACACCAGGACCTTTCCCATGTCGATGAAGGACAGCGTGGGCACGCGGGCCACCACGTCCTCCATCAGCAGCGAAATGCGCTCCGTGTAATGAATCATCGAGGCCGCCTACACGCACGCACACATCTGGCGCGCGCATGTAGTCTCTCCGCTATGCAGTTGTGAGCAACGGGTCGAGCCGCGCCGAATATACGGCGCTAACTTATTGAGTGTCAAGCTGAAGCGCCAATCTCGGCATTCCAGCGACTACTCTCCTCCCCCAAATATCGGCGGCCCGAGAGTGAGGCTTCACTGAGCCGTATCGAAATCGATCACTGCGGGGTGGGCGAACACGGGGGAACCGGACACGGCCTCGGTACCGCCGCGGTCGGATCTTCGGGCTGCGGTTGATCTGTTGGCGGCTGACCCGGAGATGGCGACGGTTCTTCGACCGTTTCCGTCACGGCCGGCGTGGTCGGCACGGGAGCCTCGGAAACAGCCGGCGGCTGGGCCGCCTCGGCGGCGACCAGCGTGGGCGCGGGCGGTGTTATCTTGCCCATCCGGCGGAGGATGATGTCCTGACGCCGCAGCAGGCGCGCGTTTGGACGCGCCGGGTTGAGCAGCCGGGGGTTGATGATGGCGCCCGCCAGGAGTGCTGCCTCCGTCGGGCCGATCGCCGACGCAGACGTCCCGAAGTAGCGCTGGGCCGCTGCCTCGGCTCCCCAGATGCCGTCTCCCCATTCGATAACGTTGAGATAGAGCTCGAGGATGCGCGCTTTCGGAAGCGCCGCCTCGAGGCGCCGCGCGATGATCAGCTCCTTGAGCTTGCGAATCGGATTCCGTGATGGGGACAGATACAGATTCTTCGCAAGCTGCTGCGTGATCGTGCTGGCGCCGCGGACCGCGCGTCCCCGTACGAGGTTGACCTCGAAGGACGCGCGAATCTGCTCGACGTCGACGCCTTCATGATCCCAGAAGCCGCTGTCCTCGGCGACGAGCACCGCGCGCGCGAGATGTGGCGAAATGCGCGTGTACGGGAGCCAGCGTTGCACCTGCCGCAACTGACGGCCTTCGCGTGCGGCTTCCCGCGCGCGCAATTCCATGAATGCCGTCGTGGTCGGATTCGTCGTCGCGAGCGGACGGACGTCTGGCAGGGTGAGGTAAACGTAAGCGGTCAACGCAAACCCGGCCGCTCCGATCGCCGCGAGCCATCTCATGACAAGGCGCATATTCGACCTACCGACCTGCGGGCCCATTTCCCTTAATCGGCATTTGACGTCTTGAGCTGCACACCTGGAGTATCTAGCCACCCACCACGATTTTGATGCGCGCGCCCGGAGTCGGCCGATCTCTCGGCTGGGAGTTGTTCATGATCGAGAGCGTCTGCGCGGTCACGACACCACCGGACCGTTCGGCGATCGACTCCCACGTGTCGCCCTGTCGAACAACGTACAGATCGATGCGATTCGGATGGATGTTCTCTGCCTCGGCGGCCGACATGGATCGGAACGACCGGATCGCCTGCATGAACGTGCCCTCCGCCTGGTCGAATGCCTGCGGCGGCGCGAGTCCCGCCAGCATATATACCTGGTTGTTGTGAGCGATGTGTGCCGCGCGCAGGGTGACGTTGCCAAGGCCCTCGAGCGCGCCCTGGTACACGCCGATGAACGCATCCAGCCCGTTGATCGTGGTGCGCTGGCCGTCAACCACCCGGAACCCCTTCATGCTGTTGAGCGCGATCTCCTGCACGTTGCGGCCCTGCAGCTTCAGCACGAGCTGCAGCAGCAGGTACACGTCGGCATTGGGCGCCTTGGCGACGACCTGTTGCGGCGTGTTCTGGATCTCCCAGCCTTTCGGGTACTCGACGCGGAAACGGAGCCCTGGATGCAGGAACACGTTGCCGCGTACAATCCCTTGCTCCGGATTGTCGCCGTAGATGATGCCATCAATACGCTGGAGGTACTCGTCGCGATTGATGATGAAGTCGGAGCGCCCGGCCGCGAGTTTCTGGACGAGCGCGGTCACCTCGTCCACGCGCGATGCGGGGTCGGGATGCGTCGACAACCAGTTCGGGATCCCCTTTTCCGATCCCTCGCTGAGACGACCGAGCGTCGCAAGGAACTGCGGCACGGCATGCGGGTCCCAGCCGTTGGTCGCGGCGTACTTCGCCCCCAGTGAATCGGCCTGCAGCTCGTCGTTACGTCCGTATTTCAGGAAGAGCACACCGAGCGCCTGCTGCGTGAGCTGTCCGAACGGACGTGCCGCGGGGACGAAGATGCTGAGGGCGGCCAGACCGACCGTGCCGCCGATAGCGCGTGTGTACTGTTGCGCTGAGTGGCGCGCGGTGACGTGCCCGATTTCATGTCCCACCACGCCCACAAGCTGCGCTTCGCTGTCGAGGTATGCCAGAATGCCACGAGTAATGTAGATAAAGCCGCCGGGAACCGCGAACGCGTTGACGACCGGCTGATCCACGATCGTGAAGTGCCACGGGAGCTGAGGACGCTCCGACGACTTCGCCAGACGCACACCGACATCGCCCACGTAACCCTGCAGGCCCCCGTGGTCGTACGACCCCATCTCCTTCAGGATCTGCGGGTGATTTTCCTGACCGATCGAGATCTCCTGCGCCTCGCTCATCAACGACAACTCACGTCTGCCAGTCACGGGATTCGTCGCGCACGCGACGATGAAGGCCAGGAGCGCCACAGGGCCGATGCGGCTGAACTTGGAATTCATGAGCGCCCTTTGTGCAACGTGTGTACCGATGGGCGGCGGCGTAAATGCCAGCGGGCCCGCCGCATCTAAAGATGCGGCCTACGACCGAGGATCTAGGCGCGGGTGTTCAGACGCGCGCAAGAGACACACCCAACGCCTCGAGCTGACCGCGAATGATCTCGACCACGTGCGGGGGCGCCGGACGGAGCGGCGGACGCGGTACGCCGCCGATGTAGCCCACGAGGTCGAGGGCCGCTTTGAGTCCCGCCACGCCGTACGAGCTGCCGACCGACCGTGCAAGCGGCGTGATGCGCTGCTGCAGCGCGCGCGCTTCGCCGATGCGCCCGTCGCGCACGAGCGTCCACAACTGAACGCACGAATCGGGCAGAACACCGGCCACGGCCAGAATCGCGCCGTCGCAGCCGGCACACAGCGAATGGAACACCGTCGAGGCCGCGCCGGCGAGGACCGTGAAATCATCCGGCGTCCGCGCAATGTACTCCGAGATCTGCGCGAGGTCGTTGCCCGATTCCTTCATGCCCACGATGTTCGGATGCGACGACAGCCGCTCGACCGCATCCGGCAGCAGGTTGACGCCCGTGAACATCGTCACGTTGTAGAGCAGGACCGGGATCGGCGACGCGTCGGCAACTTCGGTGTAGTGACGGACGAACAGATCGCTCGTCATCTGTGGCTTGAAGAAAGACGGCGTACGCACGAGCGCCGCGTCCGCACCGATTGCGGCCGCGCGCCGCGTAGCGGCGATCGTGGCTTTCGTCGACTCACGGCCGGTGCCCGCGATGAGCACGCGGTCCCGCGGCACGCCGTCGCGCACGATTGCGATCGCGCGTTCCGCTTCGGCCTCATCGAGCTGTGGCGCTTCTCCGTTGGAGCCCAGCACCACGAGACCGGTCAGCGACGTGCGCATCCACTGCGAGACGTTGCGTCTCAGCCCGGTCTCGTCGAGCTCATCGTCTTTGAATGGGGTGACAATCGGCGTGAAGATGCCCGCGAAAGGCTTCATGCCTCATTCTAGCCTGCAGGTCGAACGGGAACGCCGGCAGCGGACCCTGGGCCTTGAACGACGAGGTTGACCGCAAGCACGACCACGAAAATAGCCGCCGCCGGGGCGAGTGCCCACGGCACATCTCCAAGCACGGCAACATTCGCGGCGTCTCGCAGCATCGTGCCCCAGCTCGGCGTCTGATCCGGAAAGCCGAGCCCCACAAACGACATCGTCGCTTCGGAGAGGATGAACGCCGGCAGGAGGAGCGTCGCCTGCACGCCAAGGAATCCGCTGGTCGCCGGCAGGAGATGGAAAAGCAGCGTGCGCGTGTGGCCCGCTCCAACCGCGCGCGCCGCCTGCGCGTACTCGCGCTGAAGTTCCGAGGCGACGATGGCGCGCACGCCGCGCGCGATCGACGGCCAGCCAACGACCGCCAGGATGACGGTCATCAGCACGAACACCGTGCGCTCCGGCATGACGAGCGGCATCACCGCGCGCAGCGCCAGCACAACGTAGATGGCAGGCAGGACCAGTACGAAATCGGAAACGCGGGAAAGGAGCTCGTCGATCGCACCGCCGATGTAGCCCCCCGCGCCGCCAATCAACAACCCGATGACCATGGCGCCAATGGTCGACACCACCGCGAGCGTCAACGACAGTCGGGCACCGAAGAGCAGACGCGAGAAGATGTCGCGCCCGAAGCCGTCGGCTCCCATGAGGAGCAACGGCGCGTTCGCATCCGCCACGCTCAGCAACCTGCCGTTCTCGAACCACCGTACCTCCACGATCCGCGACTGGTCCGGCTCGAATCTTCGCTCCAGGCGGCTGACGAGGACCCCGGGATGAATGTAGGGGCCGCCCAATGTGCCATCAGGCCTCACGACGTGCACCGGCGTTGGCGGGGCGAACAGCTGATCTGGAAAGCGGCGGTCCGGCGGGTTCGGGGCAAGCCATGGCGCCGCGACCGCAACGAGCGCCATGAGCACGAGCAGCGCGAAACCGACGCCTTTCATCGGGCGGGGTCCCCTTCCCGAAGTCGTGGATCGGCAGCGGCCAGCAGAAGGTCGGAAATGAGGCTGCCCAGCGCGAGGAACAGCGCGCCAGCCGCGGCACAGCCCGACACGAGATAAATGTCGCGCGCCCTCAGAGCCTCGAACATGAGTCGACCGAGGCCGGGCCACGACGTCACATACTCGACGGCAAACGATCCCGAGAGCAGCGCTCCGATCACGATGCCGTACACAGCGAGAACCGGGCGGAGCGACACGCGCCAGGCATGGCGCAGCACCAGATCCCGATGTGACAAGCCGCGGGCGAGCGCTGCCAGCACGAACGGCTCGTGAACCGTTTCGCTCATCGACTGCGATTGCAGCCGCTCGATCGTCGCCGCGATTGGAAGCGCGAGCGCCAGCGCCGGCAGCGGCAGGTGCAGCGCGAGATCGGACATCCATGCGGCCCAGGACAGGTCGGCGGCGCCAACCGAAGTCATGCCGCCCACCGGAAACCATCCGGTTCGCGCTGCAATCCAGACAAAGACCAGCGACGTGAGCAGCGGAGGCACCGACAGGCAGAGGACCGACGCGCCGCGTACGAACGCGGTGGCGATTCCGTCTCGACGGCTGCCGGTGAAGATGCCGAGCGGGATGCCGAGAAGCGTCGCGAGAACGAGCGCCACAGCGGCCAGCGCCGCCGTGCTCGCCGACGCGTGCGCGATCAGGTTGCGGACCGGGCGGTTGTAGAGAAAGGACTCGCCGAAGTCGAGTTGCGCGGTGTGGCGGACCCAGATCGCCCACTGCGCGGGCATGCTGCGGTCGAGCCCGAACCGCTCTCGCGTGCGGGCAATTTCCTCGCGCGTGGCGGTGATTCCAAGCTGCGAGGTGAGATCTCCAGGCGCCAGCCGCGTGAGCAGCAACGCGGATGAGGAGACGACGAACACGAGGAGCAGCGCAAAGAACAGTCGTCGGGCGAGATATCTGGCCATCGTGGCGTCGGCCTCCGGCCGCACGAGCAGCCACGACGGCCACGAAGGAATCTAGCCACGAAGATCACGAAGGTCACGAAGAGTACGAAGAATCCGTTTGGAGGCGGAAGCGTTCCTCCCCGATACCAAACCGCAAACCCTTCGTATCCTTCGTGCCCTTCGTGGCTAATTCCCTTTGTGCCCTTCGTGGCGTGTTTCCTTCGTGCCCTTCGTGGCTGAATTCCTCGTGGCTGACTCTTCGCGACCTTCGCGGCGCGCGGTTACGTCCCAGACGGCGGACCGACCACGCTGATGGTATCAGCGTTCCAGAGCGCCGGCGGCCGGAAGACCGTCGCCTCGACGCCGCGGACACGCGTGTTATGCGCATAGTAGAACGTCGGCGCGGCGAAGTACAGGATCGGCGCTTGTTCGGCGACAATGCGTTGCACCTCGTTGAACAGTTCGCGCCTTCGCACAGGATCGGCCGTGGAGGCCTGCTCGGCCATGAGCTCGTCGATCCGTCGCTCCCACTCGGTCGCCGGTGTCTTCTGGTCCAGATTCCAGACGTGCGCCGAGCCGGAACTGAGCCACAGGTCCTTGCTGAGCGCCGGGTCGAGATCGCTCATCAGGAATCGGAAGAACAGCGCGTCGTACCGCGACGTCTGCAGACGCTCGATGACGGCGTTGAATTCGAGCGGGGCGATTTCAAAGACCACGCCGATTTTCGCCGCGTCGTCGCGCAGGATGGCGGCGCCCCGCTCGTACGAGCTGATGCCGCGCTGCGTGATGATTGTGAACCTCGCTTCGGTCCCTTTGGCATCCTCGACGACCCCGTTGCCGTTGCGGTCCTCGAGACCGATGCTTCGGAGCAGTTCCGTGGCTTTCGCGGTGTCGTGCTCGTACTTCGGCAGGTCCGGCCAATACCACAGCTTGTTGCCCGGTGTGATCGGTCCCCACACCGGCACACCGGCGCCGAGGAATACCGTGTCGGCAAACTGCTTGCGGTCCACCGCGTGCGAGATGGCGCGGCGGAACTCCGGCTTCTGGACGAAAGCAAATCGTGGATCCTGCTTCTTGACCTCGGGCTTGAGGCAGAACCAGAACGCGTCGGTATCGGTGCCGACCCCGAGGTTGAGTAACTTGAGGCGCCCCTGGTCGGCAGCCCGCTTGACGACGACGTAGTCTTCGGGCCGGAGCTCGGTCTGGGTGAGATCGATGTTTCCCGACGTGAGCCGCAGCAGCTCGGCATTCTGGTCGGGCACGATCTCGATGACCACGCGGTCGAGATACGGCAGGGCGCTGCCGTCGGCCGCCTTGCGCCAGTAGCGCTGATTGCGTTCGAGGACCAGGCGTTGCCCCGGGGTATAGGCGCTGATCACGAACGGGCCGGTGCCGACGATCTCGGACGGCGGCGTCGTCGTCGCCCACACACTGGCCAGTTTGCCAGCGCCTGCGGCCGGCTCCAGCTTGTGTTTGGGAAAAATCCAGAAGCTATCGAGCAGCCGCAGGCCGGGTCCGAGCGGCGCAGGGTACGTGATGACCACCGTCTGGGGATCAACGGCCGTGGCTTGAATCGGTTGTCCGGAGACCGTCATCACGGTCGCCAGGGGCGACTGATTCCTCGGATCGAGAATCGCCTCGAGCGAAAACACCACATCGGCCGACGTCAGCGGTTCGCCGTCGGACCAGGTGGCGCCAGGCCTCAGGTGCATCGTGTAGCTCCGGCCGTCGGACGAGGTCTCCCAGCGCTCCGCGAGCCAGGGCTCTATCTCCTGAGTGGCTCGATTGACGCGCACCAGGCGGCCCTGAGTCAGGAGCGCAATCATTTCGGTGAACTGGTCCCGGGCGACGAGACGGTTGAAGGACCGGGGCTCGGCACGCGCGGAGACAATAATCTGGCCGCCCCGCTGAGGGGCGGCGGGCGGCGCCGCGGGACCCCGACGCCAGAGTGTGGTCAGGCCAATCAGGAGCGCAACCGTCAGGACTGAGACGATGATCCGCGAGAGTTTCACAACGTAGCCTTTATCGGCCCGGATGCTGCCTGGGGGCCGCACGACCGCTCAGTACGACATGGACTTTCGTGTGCGGTGGAATTTCACCCATTCGGCTAAGAAATTGGCCGGAGGTCGAGAACCGTGCAGTTTCAGCCACTTTGCACGCAGTTTCTGCCACCTGCTCCGGCTCGAACCCCCGCCGGTTAATAGGCTGGCCGCTCCGGCAGAACGTACCCCATTGATCGTAATGTCCAAACGCTTGTGAATCCAGCGACTTACGTGGATCCTCACAAGCCGGCCGGGCTGGCACTGGCTGTGCCATTACAGATGGCGGAGGAGCACCCCTATGGATTCCCGAGTGGAGCCCGCGGCGAACTTTGAGCCACGACTGGGTCGCAGCGTCTCGATAGACCAAGCCGCGCAGTTGTTGAATGTTTCGCGCCGCACAATCTACAACCGGATTCGCGATGGGCGGCTGCAGACGATTCGCACGCTTGGAGGGTCGCAGCGCGTGCTCGTGGAATCACTCTACGACCTCGGATTCAGACCGCAGGCATATCCGACCTCCGCGTCGGCCGCCTCGTTCGAACCGCGTCCCGTGACGCGGAACTAGCCGCAACCCGATACCCTCTGCGGCCCGGGGCAATCCGCCTTCGGCCCGCAGGGGTCCTGTTACCTCTGGGAGCCCTGTTTGGAAATTGTACGTCCCGCCACCGCACCTCGAGCTGTTCGAGGGCGCGTGGTTTGTTGTGTCGCCGCGGCCGTTGCGGCAGTTGTTCTTTCCACCTCCAATGCGCAGGCCGCTGGCCGGCGCGCGCATATCTCCGACGATCTCCGGGGCCAGCTGGCCGCCGGCAACCCGACTGATATCGACGTCATCCTGACCGGGACGCATGCCGGCGTGGAGGCGATTGCGGCTCGGCACGGTCTGCGGGTCCGCAGGCATCTCAAGACCGGTGCGGTCGTGGAAGTCCCGGCCGGCCGTCTGTCCACGCTGGCCGAGGATCCCGAGGTCGACCAGCTCTCGGGCGACCATCCTGTGAGAGCCACGCTGGAGGTGGCAACCGCCGCAATTGGCGCCGATCAGGCGTGGGCGGGCGACGTGGCGGCCGGCATGGCCGGCGTGACCGGCGATCGGGTCGGGGTAGCGGTTATCGACTCGGGGGTGGCGAACGTTCCTGCCTTGGGGGGTCGACTGGTCGCCCGGCTCGACTTCACGCCCGAAGGCCGTATCGGCCGGGGGCAGGTCGACGACGAGTACGGGCACGGGACGCACGTGGCCGGCATCATCGCGGCCTCGTCGCCGAACCTGACCGGGGTCGCGCCCCGGGCGCACATCGTCAGCCTGAAGGTGCTGCGGGCGGACGGCTCGGGCCAGACGAGCGATGTAATCGAGGCGATCGACTGGGCAATCGAGCATACGGACCAGTATCGATTGCGGGTCATCAACCTGTCGCTCGGGCACCCGGTGGCGGAATCGTGGCAGGACGATCCCCTGTGCCAGGCGGTGGAACGGGCGTATCGGGCGGGTCTCGTGGTGGTGGCCTCGGCGGGAAACCTAGGCAGGCTGCCTGACGGACGTCGAGTGGCTGGCGGCATCACGTCGCCCGGAAACTCCCCGTTCGCGATTACCGTCGGCGCACTGAACACGCACGGGACCGCGTTCCGGTCGGACGATGAGGTTGCCAGCTACAGCTCAACCGGTCCAACGCGGTTCGACCGGCTGATCAAGCCGGATCTCGTCGCGCCGGGAACCCGGATCCGGAGCCTGCTGGCGCCCGATTCCACGCTCGGTCGGGCGCACCCGGAGCTGGTGATCGACACCGGCCGGACGCCACAGCTGGAGCTCTCGGGAACCAGCATGGCGGCCGCGGTCGTAAGCGGCGCGGCGGCGCTGGTGCTCGAGGCGGCCCCGGCAACGAGCCAGTCGGAGCTGCGGCGGAGGCTGCAGAAAACGGCTTCGCGCGTCGGGACATCCGGGCTGCTTCAGACTGGGGCGGGCAGCCTGAA
>DASYQV010000256.1:0-6726 GCA_036005125.1 Vicinamibacterales bacterium | reverse complement strand
ATCAGGGCTGTCTCAGGGATCAGCGGTAACAACTGATGCCTGAGGCAGCCCTGATGCCTGATGCCTGATCCCTGATGCCTTCGAGACGAGCGCGCAGAGAACGCCGAGAAATTTTCGGGAAGACCCTCGGCGAGCTCGGCGTTGAAATCGTCTCTGGCGGCCTCGGCCCCCCCGCGCCCGCTACAATTCCGCCGGAAGCCCGGATAAGCGACCGAGAGCCGGTTCAGACGGCGCGCGCCGCCGCCGTTCGGCGCGCCGGAAGTGATCGACCAGTGTTTCCCACGTGCCGCTCGAGCCCGGCGTGGAGAGCGGCACGACGACACCACACCGAGCCTCGCCGTCCTGCTGGCGGCGCCATACGCGCTCTGCCACAACAGTGATGTGATGCGCAGGCAGGGTCACTTCGAAGCTCCGCGGAAGACCCTCTGCGATTTCCGCAGCTAGCTTCAGTCCCATTCCACCGAATCCGATATCCACGACGGTTCCCGTGCCCGCAGTCTGACCGCTGCCAGCGCTGACTTCGGCCACGACCGGATGATTCGGCCGGATCCGGCGCCAGCGGCGGGGTGCTTCGGATCGAACAGCCCGCATGATGAGGGCTGACAGTTCCGGTGGCGCCGGGGTTTCCGTGATCAGCTGTGTTCCCGCCCGCTCCGCCTGCGCCTCCGTGAGCAGGTCTGCCTCGCCGACGACAAATGTCGGCAACGGGCCGTGTTCCTGGCGCACCATCATGCCCAAATGGAGACCGTTGTACTCGCCAAGACGGAGGGAGATGACCAGCACGTCGGGCCTGAACCGACCCAGGAGGGCTCGCGCCACGGGGAGGCCGAGGCCTCCAATAACGCCAAATCCGGCCGATTTAAAGATAGGCAGGAACGCGGCCAGATCTGGAGGATTGGCCACGAGCAGAATGGTGGGACCGGGGGGTTGGGGGGAACCGGAAAGCATTCGCTCAACCGTAGCAATGCGCGTGCGCATTCCGGATCCCCTTATCCGGCGGGCGGCAGACGGATCGTGTCCTCCGGTGCGGAGACGGCGGCGCCGGATGAGGGTTCAGGGGCCGGACGACCGCGTCGAGGTGTGAAAAACCGTGCAAACCTTAGGACTCTGTGCAACCCTTTATGGTTCTTGTTGACCTCAATCGAACTCCAGGGTATAAGGCCAAGGGTACATCCCACATACAAATCAGTCGTCGTCCTGGACGCGTAGGGGCGCCCCTGCGCGGTGATGTGAGTTGTTTGTTAGAGCGGGCTTTTATGGACACTCCAACGCTTGTAGGCACGAGTCCGGCAATGCAGCTGCTGCGGGAAGAGATTGACTACGCAGCGGGATGTGACGCGAAAGTCCTGATTACTGGCCCGAGTGGCGCCGGAAAGGAGCTTGTGGCCCGTCTGGTCCACCTGCAGAGCCGACGCCGTCAAGGTCCGCTGGTCGCGATCAATTGCGCCGCCTTGCCTGACTCGCTCCTCGAGTCCGAATTGTTCGGCCACGTGCGTGGCAGCTTTACGAGCGCCATTCGGGACAAGAGCGGCCTGCTGGAGAGCGCACAGGGCGGAACGATCTTCATGGACGAAGTCGCCGAGATGAGCGCGCGCATGCAGGCGCTTCTGCTGCGATTCCTCGAGACCGGCGAAATCCAGCGTGTGGGTGCGGAGCGTCAGCAGGTGGCCTCGAACGTCCGCGTGGTCGCGGCCACCAATCGGAACCTGACCGAACGCATGACGGCTGGCGAGTTCCGCGAAGATCTCTTCTACCGCCTCAACGTGATTCACCTCACCATTCCGCCGCTTCGCGAGCGGCGCGAAGACATCATGCCGCTGCTTGCGCACTATCTCGGCATCATCTGCCAGCGGCAGCAGCTCGCAGTGCCTGAGATCGCCGCCGAGGCGCGCCACCTGCTGGAGCGGTACGACTGGCCGGGTAACGTGCGGGAGCTTCGCAACGTTGCCGAGCGTTTGTGCTATCGCGCGGTGCCGTTCGTCACGTCGACGGTGCTCCCCGAGGAGATCACCAATTCGCTGCCGCCGCCGAAACGCGTGGCCCCGAGCGTCACGCGTGCGCAGGTTGCCTCCACGCTGATGGACAGGATGGTGCATAACGGCGAGTCGTTCTGGGACGTCGCGTACGCACCGTTCATGACGCGCGACTTGACACGCGAGGACATGCGTCAGCTCGTGCTGAGCGGACTCGAACGAACCCGCGGCAGCTACAAGTCGCTCGTGCGCACCTTCAACATGAACGCGGAGGACTACCGCCGGTTTTTGAATTTCCTTCGCAAATACGAGTGCCACATGCCGTTTCAGCGCTTCCGTGCGCTGCCGGCCCGGTCTTCGACTCCATCCACGGGCACGAAGCGAATCGCGGCTGGTTAAGAGGCGGGTTCGCGTAGGCCGCATCTTCAGATGCGGCGCGTGCCACGTGTTCAGATGCGGCGCGCCACGTCCAGGCCCCGCGTGCGCATCTGACGCGGGGAACGCTCCTCACGTAGAGAGCGTCCCGCGCGAGGTCCCCATCTGATCGATCACCACCCGCCAGCGGAAGATGTCGTCCGGGGTCGGCAGCACGAGCGCGATGCCGCACCGGATCTCGTTGTCCGTTGCGCGGTGCCAGATGCGGCGGCCGCTCAGCGTCATCCCGCACACGGTCATCGAGACGTCGACTTCGTCGACCATTGCTCCGGCGGCGCCGAGCGGGAGCGCCACTCCTATCCCGAGTTCGCTGAGATCGACGAGGCGACCGGCAATGCCGCCCGCGAGAACGGGAATCGATTCCGCTGGCTGCTGTCGAGTGCAGCGGCGGAGTGGTCGGGTCTGTTCGACGCGTTCCCGAACTGCCTGGACGAGCTCGCCCACACTGACGGGTAACCGCAGGTAGTGCGCTCCGGCCCGCGCGGCCTCCTGTTCGAGCACATGGTCTGCCTCCCCGAGGAGTATTGTCGGCACAGGGCCGTGCTTCATCCGGGTGACGATGGCGAGATGAACCCCGTTGTAGTCGCCGAGCCGGACGGTCGAGATCAGTGCCTTCGGCTGATAGACGGAAAGCAGCTCGCGGATCTCGGGAAACGAGGTTGCCGCGATCGTGCTATAGCCGGCTAGATACAGCTCATGGGCGTGCTCCGCAGCCGTCGCCTCATCAGGATTGACTATGACCACCGACACGGACTCGCCCCCTTGGGAAATGCAGACGCGGCCTGGGTGGTGCGAGCGTCGCGCACGGCTGTCCGACCGCCCAGCGCCCTGCGTCGCGTTATCGGCTGCGACGACGGAGGACTGTCACTTTCGCAAATGGGGTGCCAGTTGAGCACGGGTCCGTGCGGAGGCGCGTGCGCTGGCGGACCAGTATGGTGCCCGTTCAGCACGTACCTGCGCCATGCCCCGCTGGACCCTCGAAATTTCTAAGGAAACCGGGCTGTTCCCGGTCTGTCGGCCGGTCTGAGTTTTGAAAGGACGTTCAACCGACCGTGTCCAACCAGACCCTGGCGTTGATCGTGATAGGCGAGTCCGACATCCGCGAGCGGGTAGCCCGCGAGCTGGCCGGCGCGGACTGCATCGTCTATGCGTGCTCCCGTTTCGAACAGGGACGTGACGTGCTCGACCGCCTCCGGCCCGATATCCTGGTTGCCGACGTGCGCCTGCAGGAATACAACGGACTTTCACTGGTCCTGCGCGCGAACGCCCAGTGTCCGCGCACCGCAAAAATCATCTACACCAGCCACGACGACCCTGTGCTGCGACGCGAAGCCCACAGAAACGGCGCGGCCTTCGTCGGTGATGCCGGGCTTTCCGAAGCCCTGCGGTCGTCTCTTCCGTCCTGAGGTCCACTCCCGCGACTCTAGGCCCTTAGGCGGCCCGAAACGCGAATTTTGTACTCGCGTTGTACGACCGCATAACGGGCTAGGCGCGCAGAGCGCGCCAAAAAGACACTGGCAACCAGTCGCGGGCTCCGCTGGGATATCAAGGGCGGAGCCCGTGACTGGTTAGTGGGCCCTGCCGCTGACAATTGTCGGCAAGATGGCGCGCAATAGGTGAGTCGGTCGGGATCCCTTGTGGTGGGGGGCGGGCACCCGTCGATCGTACATGGGCGCCCTTGCACGAGATCTGACGGCCCAATCCAGCCGAAGACGGACCAGCCGCAGCTTAAGCGGTCGCGGCCGTTTTCTTGGTGGTCTTCTTGGCCTTGGCCGCAACCTTCCGCTGTTCGGACGTCTGGGCGCCGAACTTCTTCGTGAACCGCTCGACGCGCCCTTCGGTGTCGACGAGCTTCTGACGGCCGGTGAAGAACGGATGGCAGGCTGAGCAGATCTCGAGATGCAATTCAGGCTTCGTCGAGCGTGTCTTGAAGGTATTCCCGCAAGCGCAGCGGACCTCGACCTCCTGATACTTCGGGTGGATGCCTTCCTTCACGGGGTAGTCTCCTGCAGAGGCCTTAGACGCCTCGACAAAAAAGGAATTATAGCATGCAGGTTTTGGCGCGGCCGGGAGCCGGAAGCCCAGCCCGTTACGATTTCCCGCTGGCCATCGCGCCGAGGAACTCGGCATTGTTTCGGGCCTTGCCCATCTTCGACAGCAGAAGCTCCATGCCCTCGGCGGGGGAGAGCGGCGTGAGCACTTTGCGGAGCACCCAGACGCGGTTGAGATCCTCCTTGGGCAGCAGCAGCTCTTCCTTTCGCGTGCCGCTCTTCTGAATGTCGATCGCGGGGAAGACGCGCCGGTCGGCGAGCTTGCGATCGAGGTGAATCTCCATGTTGCCGGTGCCCTTGAACTCCTCGAAGATGACGTCGTCCATCCGCGAGCCGGTATCGACGAGCGCCGTCGCGACGATCGTCAGCGAGCCGCCCGACTCGATATTGCGGGCCGCGCCAAAGAACCGCTTCGGACGCTGGAGCGCATTGGAGTCGACGCCGCCCGACAGCACCTTGCCGGAGGCCGGCACGATCGTGTTGTAGGCGCGCGCCAGGCGCGTGATCGAATCGAGGAGGATGACGACGTCCTTCTTGTGCTCGACGAGGCGCTTGGCCTTCTCGATGACCATTTCCGCCACCTGTACGTGGCGCTGCGCGGGCTCGTCGAACGTGGACGAGATCACTTCGCCGTGGACCGAGCGCTGCATGTCCGTGACTTCTTCCGGACGCTCGTCGATGAGGAGCACGATCAAGTACACCTCGGGGTGGTTCTTCGCGATGCTGTTCGCCAGACTCTGGAGGAGCATCGTTTTGCCGGTGCGCGGCGCCGCGACGATCAGGCCGCGCTGGCCCTTGCCGATCGGCGTGAGCAGGTCCATGACACGGCCCGAGAGGTTGTCACCTTCGGTCTCGAGCGACAGCTTCTCCTGGGGATACAGCGGCGTCAGGTTCTCGAAGAAAATCTTTTCCTTGATCTTCTCGGGCGGCTCGAAGTTGATGGCCTCGACCTTGATTAATGCGAAATAGCGTTCGCTGTCCTTGGGGGGGCGGATGACGCCGGAAACCGTATCACCCGTGTGGAGGTCGAACTTGCGGATCTGCGACGGCGACACGTAGATGTCGTCCGGGCCGGGGAGATAGTTGTAGTCGGGCGCGCGCAGGAAGCCGAAGCCGTCGGGCAGCGTCTCGAGGACGCCTTCGGAGAAGATGTTCCCGCTCTTCTCGGCCCGGACCCTCAGGATCTCGAAGATGAGCTCCTGTTTCCGCATGCCGGTCGCGCCGGCGATCTCCAGATCCTTGGCAATCTTGGTCAGCGCGGAGATGCTCATCTCCTTGAGCGCTGACAGCGAGATCATCGATGCGGCTTGAGCGGTCGGGGTCGACGGGGTGGCGGTGGCGGCTCCGGTTCCGCCGTTGCCGTTGGGTTTGGCAGTGTGACGATCAGCTTCCACAGTTCTTCCAGTCCTTCGCCCGTGTGCGACGAAACCAGTCGCACCGGGCCGGCGAACAACGAATCGAGTTCACGGGAATGACGGACCCGTTCGGCGCGCCTCAGCTTGTCAACTTTCGTGGCGACGACCGCTGTCGGGATCGGCTGCGCCTGGAGCCACTCCCACGCGGACAGATCCGCTTCGAGTCCGGGATGCCGCGCATCAACTAGCAACACGGCAGCCAACTCTTTGCGCGGGACGCCTCGCCCGGCGGCCGGAGGAACGGCGCCAAGCCGTTCCGGTAGACCGGCCGGAGGAACGGCGCCAAGCCGTTCCGGTAGATACAGCCCCCGGGCGAAGTACGCCTCCGCCAGTTGGCGGAATTCCCGGCCGGCCGCATCGCCGCCCCGCGCGTAGCCGTAGCCGGGAAGATCGACCAGATAAAAGGCCGGGCCGCGCGCAGGCTGCACGCGATAGAAGTTCGCCAGGCGCGTCTTGCCGGGCGCCGCGCTCGTACGGGCCACGGGCCCGCGCACGAGCGCATTAATCAGGCTCGATTTACCCACATTGGACCGGCCGACCAGCGCAATCTCGGCCAGCCCGTCCCGCGGAAAATCGCCGGCGCCCGTGGCGCTGGTGACGAACTCGGCTGAAACTGAAGGCCTCAGGGCTCAGGCCTCAGGGCCGTCCAAGGCCTCAGGACTGGGGCCTGAGACAGCCCTGATCCCTCAGGCCTGATTCCTCTGATGCCGTCTTCAATGCGTGATCGTGTCGGTCGAGTCACTGACCTCGCTGACAACCGGCGCGGCGGGAATCCGCCCCGGCAGCGGTTCGGCGAGCGCGATCCTCAGCACCTCGTCCATCGTGGACACCAGGTGCAGATCCAGCGTGTCG
>DASYQV010000255.1:0-11742 GCA_036005125.1 Vicinamibacterales bacterium | reverse complement strand
GGCCGCGACTTCGTTGAGCAGGTCGCAGCGTTGGGGATGTCAGAAGTCTTATCGACGCGCGGTGCGCCCTGGCAGCGGGCGTTCATTGAACGCGTGATCGGCACCGTCCGGCGCGAATGCCTGGATCATATGATCGTTGTCGACGAACGCACCCTGCGTCGCCACCTGAATTCCTTCGTCGCCTACTATCACCGAAGCCGAACGCATCTCGGGCTGCAGAAGGATGCTCCAGTGCCGAGGCCAGTGCAGGGACCACAAACTGGTCGGATCGTCGCGCTTCCGGAGGTAGGAGGTCTGCACCATCGATACGAACGCCCAGCAGCCTAAAGAAGTCGAGATCTCCTCTTCGGGGCTGGCGTGCGGCGCTTCTGTCGCCGCTCTTCGCTGCGACTGATCGTGCGCGATTGCTCGGCCTTCGCGATCGTTCGAACAACGCATCAAAAAACGGGCGCAGCTGCGATGTCCGTCACCGAGTTCATACGTCGCCGAATGCGCGGTTATCGTCGCCCTTGACCGGAATCGGTTTACTCGGAGCTCGCCATGAACCGCCGGATTGAGTTTTCGAGAACCACAGGCTGTCGCATACGAGAAGGTTCCGTCACGCGGCGAAGCATGGGTGAAAGGGCCTTCATCCTTCCTATCGTCCGCAAATTTTGCACGCTCGAATTTGTATTGCTGTGGCTCTTTTTTTGATAGACGATGACAGAACCTTTTGGTGGATAAAGTCATGATTAGCGAAGCTAGCGTTGAAGCAGCAGTGGGGACGAGACTCGCGCCGCGACATGTCGCGCTCGTTCGTATAACGCACTGGATTAACGTGCTCGGCGTACTTGGGCTGCTCATCAGCGGTATAGGCATTCTCGTATCTCACCCGCGCCTGTACTGGGGCGAAACCGGCAGTCTCGAAACCTCGTCCCTCATTGACCTTCCCATTCCGTTTATCAACGGCCCCTCGGTGTGGATGCGGCCTTATCATTTCCTTTTTGCCTGGATTCTGGTCTTGACAGGCCTGACTTATGTGGCAGGCGGCTTCATCACGCGACACTTCCGCAACGATCTGCTACCGGCAAAAGCCGACCTGCGTTGGAACCGCATCGTCGACGTCGTGTCGGAGCATTTGTGGAAGCGGCCGGACGCCGACGCCGCCTCAACTTACAATTTGGTGCAACGGCTGACCTATCTGGCCGTCGTGTTCGGGCTCTTTCCGGCCATCCTCTGGACCGGCCTGGCGATGTCGTTCGGAGTTACGTCGGTGTTTCCGATATTGGCGACAGCACTGGGCGGCCATCAATCCGCTCGAACACTCCACTTCGTCTGTGTGGTTCTGCTGCTGCTTTTTGTCATTGTGCACATCCTGATGGTCTATCTTGCCGGATTCTGGCGCAGTGTGCTGGCGATGATAACGGGATATGTGCCGCAAGGAGGGAAGACTCGATGAGCAAGATTCTCGCACGGCGTTCGTTTGTCGCCGCAGGATTGGCAGCGGCGGCGGGCGCTTCGGGACTTGGCGCCGCCGTTTACCTCGCCGACCGTTACGGTTTGATCCCACCGGATCACGCCGGCATTTTAGGGGTCGGGGAAACGCTTACCTATGCCGCTCAACGTCTCCTGACCTCGGGACACTCCTTGGCTCGCGAATTCAAACGCAGTGACGTTTCGAAGATCCCGACGGTGAACGGCCCGCATCCTACGGACGAAAAATACCTGGCTCTTCTCGCGGACGGTTTCAAGAACTGGCGCCTGTCCGTCGAGGGCTTCGTTCTTCGTCCCATATCTTTTTCGCTCGAAGAGCTCAAACGACTGCCGGCCGAAAGTCATATAACGTTGCACGCCTGCGAGCAGGGTTGGTCCTATATTGCCGAATGGACCGGCGTGCGGCTGGCGACTGTGTTGGATCTTGTCGGAGCGCATCCGGAGTCGCGATACGTCGTCTTCGAGCCATTTCCGAATCCCAATCAAGCCCGAACAGTGGCGCGTACATTGTGGGATAGCATCGACATGGCTGACGCTCTTCATCCGCAGACGCTGCTCGCGTATGGCATGAATGGTGAGGCCTTGCCCGCTGACTTTGGCGCTCCCGTCCGCCTTCGCCTGGGGCGTCAAATGGGCTGGAAAAACACGAAATATCTTTCTCGAATCGTCGTCACAGACCGCAGGGACTTTTACCGAAAAAAAAGCGGCACCTGGTACGGCGGAATTTGAAGGTGACCTGTACGTTCCAGGTGCGTGGTTTATCCGGCGTTTGGGAGAGACGCCAGCAGAGCCGAAGCCAAGAGTTTGGCGCAACGAAACGCGTCCAATTTCCACTTCGTCGTCGCATCGGGAGCTTCGCTCAGAAGCCCTTATCGAGGAGTTGACTGTAGGCCCTGTGCACCTAGCGCCGTCGGCTCACGGTGTCGATAGGTCGCGATCAAACGCCGATCTGGCGACCAATGTTTCCGCCTTGGCAGATGGGTTATCGGGATCCACGACATCGGGCAAGAGCTCGCCGATTGACCGACACAGGTCGAGAGCCGCGCGTGTCAGGGCGCCCGCCGAAGCGCCTGGCGCTGTTCTGGTGGCCTGGAGGTTATCCTCAGAGGCTCGTACGCGCCGAAATCGCAGTGTCCGCGCCAGCTCCTCTGGAAACCGGACGATCATGAACTCGTTGCTCGGACGACCTGCGACGGTTCGAGGCCGGTAGCCGAACATGACCGACCGGCGCCGGAATTGAAACGGTTCATCGAAATTCAGTCTGTAGAAGATCTCGTATCGGAGCGCACGCTCGAATTCAGGGTCCTTCATCAGATTTATAAAATCGGCGCCGCCGTCACGCTCCGCACCTGACGCGAGACGTTCGCGGTACCACAGAATCGCGTCCGGATTCGAGACGTGTAGGCATCGGATCACCGCTTGTCCAGGTGATATCGATTGACCTGAGTACGGTTCTTCGGAACGTCGTGCGCCAAGGCATCGTCTTCCGAAGGACAGAAGGCAAGACTTCTCAGGGTTCTGATTGTCCAGATGTTCCACGCCATGCATCTCGATGATTGGCGACGATTCGGCCAACGATCGTGATTCGACGGCCGATCGTCCGTGTCCGGAATGGGACGGCACGTCTTACCGGGCGAGTTGTTTACGCCACCAGAGGTTATAGGGGATGCGGTGAGTCGGCCGGGAACACCATCTCCATCATCGGGGTCTACGGATCGTTGACAACCGGCTGAGCGATCAGACCGCCGTGAACGTGCATACTGACGTTCCCTTCGATCAGATACGCAAGTGCCGACCCCTCGCGGCGTTCCAACCAGCCGGTCAGGATCATCAACACCATCTGGAGCGGCGAGCGGTCGATCGCGAGGCGCGAGGTTATATCATGACCACGATATGGCCTTCCGCATGTCGACCGAGTTCTGGGACAGAGGGAGCGTAAACCATCGTCAATCAGCATCTGGCGGCCGGGTTACGTCACGGATCGAATGTTGACGGAGAGCGGAGGCTGCAGCCCCGCGGGTGGCCTCAAGACCAGCCCCGGCGATGAACGACAAGGAAATCGGGAACTGCAGCCGATTCTGAAGGGGTGATCATGAGACGCACGCTCGCGGTGCCTATTATTGTGCCGTTCCTGGCCATCCTCGCGGCCGTGCCCGTGAGCGCCAGCAACGATTTCGGCGTCACGATCGAGTTCTATCGAGACGCGCACAGGCAGGCGGAGATGATGGCGGCAGCGGGGGTCCGCTGGGTTCGCATCGACCTCGCCTGGAGCGCCGCGGAGCCGGAGCCCGGGCGGTACGAGTTCCGGACATGGGATCGCTTCCTCGATTCGTTCGAGCCACTTGGTATACGGACCCTTTTTATCCTGGACTACGGCAACAGGCTGTACGAGGACGGATTCCCCCCCTCGACCGAGAGCGGACGCGCAGCGTTTGCCGCGTTTGCCGGCGCGGCGGCCCGGCATTTTCGCGGGCGTGCGGCGTGGGAGATCTGGAACGAGCCAAACCTGCCGCAGTTCTGGGCGGGGTCGCCCGACCCGGCGGCGTACGTCGCGCTCGCTCGAGCGGCGGCGGCCGAGATTCGCCGGGAGGATCGCCGAGCGTGGATTCTGGGCCCGTCCCTCGGCGGCGGGACGTTCGATTTCAAGTACCTGGACGCGACCTTCGCTCTCGGGCTCCTCGACATCGTCGATGCGGTGTCGGTGCATCCGTACGGCGCGGCGTATCCGGAAGCGGCCGCGGCGTTCTACGACGACGTGCGACGCCGCATTGCGCGCCACGCGCCCGACCGTGACATCCCAGTGGTCGTCAGCGAATGGGGATATGCGGTGGAGGGCCTGGGCAGCGAGGAACAGGCACAATACCTTCTGCGCGCTCTCGAAACGAACCGCAGGTCAGGCATCCCGCTCACGATCTGGTACAACTGGCAGGAACCCATCACTCCCTGGCATTCGTTCGGGCTTCTCGACGTGCGGGGCCGGCCGAAACCGGCGTATCTTGCCTTAGCGTCAATTGACTTCGCGAACAAGGCCCATGAAGGTCGGCAAGGGCAAGACACCGCACGGCGGCGGCCGCGCGATCCCGCTGAGCGAGCGCGCACTCGAAACGCTCAAGGCGGGGGCGGCACAGTTCGCGGACGGGAGGGCCGCGGATTACGTCTTCCCGTCCGAGAAGATCGGGATCACCGGCATCGATGAAATCGTGTCGGCGTTCGACAGGCCCCCGGGGTCCGTCTTCGCCCCTACGGGGCTCGGCGAGACAACCCAGCTATCTGCAGCGACATTCTGCATTTTCCGTATTTACGGGTTTGCGGGACACCGCCCGCCTGGCTGTTAGTCTAGGACGCTGATTAGTCCACACTGCGGCGTTGATGGCGAGCTATCGAACTCATTTCGCATGATGGACGGTCACCCTGCAGGGCTCGCGGCGCATCGTCACCGCCGCGCTGTACTGGTATCGCGCTGGCACCGAGTTCCGCGTCTACTTCGAGCCGAAGGATGCAGACGACGTACTCTACAGCCAGGTCGAGCGGGTCGATGTCGGGATCCTCATGGCCCTGCCGGCGGGATGCGGACGACGTTGCTGGAGAACGGCTGCGTCGAGCTCGCGGCTGCCAAGCGAGCACTTACGCACGTGAACTCGTGCGGGAAATGCCCGGACGGCTGGAGACGACAAGGCCCCGACCAGACCTTGAGCCCATCCTGACACGTCGGAGCGGCACGGCGTCTGCGCTGGGCCTGGATGCCGTGTGACGTGCCCGCGCCTCGCGTGCCAGTCCAATCTGCCCCGCGTTTCGCAATCACATCGTGGAATCTTCTCATGCCGAGCGGGCGAAACCAGGTGTGCTACCGTGGTCAAGAGACGGTTCTGGAAAAGAAAGGCGTGGACCTCATTCCCGAAAAGCGCATCGTCGGTGAGGCCGCATGAACTTCGGCAAGGTCGCCGTCCTGATGGGCGGGCGCTCCGCGGAGCGTGAGATCTCGCTCATGAGCGGGAATGGCGTGCTAAGGGCGCTGCGCTCGAAGGGTGTGGACGCGCACGCGTTCGATCCAGCCGAGCGCGACCTGTACGAGCTGCGCAAGGACGGCTTTGCCCGCTGTTTCATCGCGCTGCACGGACGCGGCGGGGAGGACGGCACCGTGCAGGGCGCGCTCGAGGTACTGCGCATCCCGGACACCGGCAGCGGTGTGATGGGCTCGGCGATGGCGATGGATGAATGGCGCACGAAGATGGTCTGGATCGCGAGCGACCTGCCTACGCCGCGCTACCGTATCCTGGAGGCGGGCGACAAATGGGGCGCCGTGGCGCGCGAGCTCGGCCTGCCGCTCATCGTCAAGCCGGCTAACGAGGGCTCGACGCTCGGGCTCACCAAGGTGACGAAGGCGGCGCAGCTCCCTGCGGCCTACGAGGTCGCGGCGGGCAAGTTCCGCGACATCGCGCTGGCGGAGCAATTCATCGACGGCCCAGAGTACACGGCCAGCATCGTCGGCGACGCGCCGCTGCCGCTTATCCGAATCCAGGCGCCGCAGGGCAACTACGACTACCAGAACAAGTACTTCACCGAGGACACGAAGTACCATTGCCCGAGCGGGCTGCCGAAAAAGAAGGAACAGGCGCTGCAGGACCTCGCCCTGCGCGCCTTCAGGCTCGTCGGCTGCGCGGGATGGGGGCGCATCGACCTGATGCTCGACCGAAAGGGCCGGCCGTGGCTCCTGGAAGTAAATACCTCGCCGGGTATGACCGGCCACTCGCTCGTGCCGATGGCGGCGAAGGCCGTGGGAATCTCCTACGAAGACCTGTGCGTGACGATCTTCGCGGGAGCTCATGTGGGGATAACCCCATGCTTCTAACCTGATCTCATTGCAGGAGCTTTGGTCGCGGCCGTTCGCTTTTCGGCGAGCTGAAGATCGCGGTAGACGACTCGCCCATCCTGACGCCGATGCACGTACGCGAGGCTGTCGTGGAAAGGTGCGCAACAGGAAGGCGGCGAAGAAGCAATGACGACGTTTGGTCAAGTGCTGCTCGCACTTATGCCGCTAATCGCAATGGTCGCCGTGGTACTGGGCGGCTGGTGGGTCTGGCCGAAGGATGGGGGACCGCCGCCGTGGAAGCGTCGGCGGTAGCGCTGGGTTGTGAGAAGCGATGACCAGCACTAAAGCGACCGTTCACGTAGGCGGCATGGGGTACATCGCGTACATCGCACCGAAAGGGAACAACGGTCTCTTCACCGCGACTCTAGGCGCCGTGGTTCAGAAGGACGACGTGACGGTGAAGACTTCGGTGCTCATCAGCGAGTACCGCGGAAGCACCCCGGGGCAGGCGCTGGACGCACTCCTCGCATCCGCTCGGCGGGTTTACGACGGTGAAGTGGCATAGCCGTGGTTTGTAAACGGCACAATTACCTTCACGAACGTGTGCCATCGACCAGGAACAGGTACGCTAACGTCCGGCCGACCGACGGTCAACTGCGCTTCACGAACGGTTCGAGCGTGTTCGAAGCAACCCATCCAAGTATCGGCTCCTCGAAGGCGACGGCGTACTCCGACGCTGCTGCATTCCAGCCGCTAACAGTGCCGCGTCGGCCGGCATAGCCCATCGGTCTCATCATTCGGATGGTCTTCACGTCCACCCGATCGTTGGGTTGCAACGTCGCCTTAGACGACCAGCCGCCGAGCGACGAACGCGGCGATCCTAGCCCACAAGCCCGTCTCGTCTCCAATGGTTCTATCCGGACCGATCAACCGCCCAGGCGGCAGAGGCTGTCACCGCCCGCGGCTGCGAACGCCTTGCCGCCAACCGTGACTCGGTCCTTGAGTAACGCCGCAGTGTGGATCGAGCGACCGCTCAAAACTGCGGGATAGCGAACGGCAATTGTGAATGCGAGTCTGATTATCTCAACGCCTCGACTTCGTTGCTCGTAATCGAGTTTCGTCGTGCGGTGCGACTCCACGTCCGGCCGCACGGCCAGTCGACCAGGCCCAGGCGAAGTTGTGGCCACCGATGGGGCCAAACGCGTCGAGCATTTCACCACACAGAAACAGGGCGGCGTGGCGCCGGCTCTCGAGCGTTCGCGGATTCACCTCGTCGAGTGCGATGCCACCACCCGTGACCTCGGCCTTCTTGTACCCCTCGTCGCCGGTCCATGGCAGGACGAACGAGGTCAGCGCGTCGAGCAGTGCCGCCCGTTCGCCGCGGCGCAACTCGGCGGCTGATCGATCGGGAGGGATGCCGGCTTCCTTGAGCAGTTGAACCGCCAGACGCTGTGGCACATGTCGGGCGACTGTCGTGACCACGAGCGCCGCCGATGTCGTGAGCTCCCGCTGCCACTCGGCGGCGTCTTTCGCCGACCATGCGATGCGAAGCACGGCGGCCCGCGCCGGATCGTCTCCACCCATCCGACTGCGCACGGCGATGTGCGACAGGTCGAGCACCGAGGGGCCGCTGTAGCCGCGATGCGTGAACAGAAAACCGCCGGCCGCCTCGGCCGACCTGCCACGCCATCTCGCGCGCAATCGCACGGCGAGGGACACTCCCGAGAGCGACCCATGCACCGCGGGTTCGGCAATGAGCGGCGTGAGCGCCGGATAGGTGTCGTGCAGCAGGTGGCCAAGCCCCACCGCCACGTGGATGCCCGTGCCGTCGCTGCCGGTTTTCGGCACCGACAGCCCACCCGTTGCCAGGACCACGGCCTGCGTGTCGATCTCGCCGCGTGTTGTGGCGACGCGCCAGCCCTGTGATGTTCGAGCCAGGCCCGTGAGCGATGTGTCCCATTGAAAGCGAACTCCCCTCTGCCGGGCCAGTTCGATGAGCCCGTCGCGCACGTCCCTCGCGCGACCGGAGCGAGGAAACAACTTTCCTGTCTCTCCCTCGACCGTGAGCGGAATGCCCACCTCGCGTTCGAAGAACTCGCGCTGTGCGACGAGGGGCCACGCCCGCAGCATCCCGCGGAGGAGATGGGCAGGCGAATCGGTGACGAATCGATCGGGTTCGAGCGCCGCAGGGAGAATGTTGCACCGGCCGCCGCCACTGATCAGGATCTTGCGCCCGCCGTCGCTCGTACGCTCGATGACGGTCACCGAGGATCGCTCCGAGGCAAATATCGCGGCCACCAGTCCTGCGGCGCCGGCACCGACTACGACGCTGGAGGCCATGAAGGCAGGGCCGAAGGGCACGAGCGGGTCATGAACGGTTCATAAAACGTGACCGGACGCATCGAGCGTTCAACCTTTGACGCCATATCCACGTTTCACCAGGACGTCGCGCACGCGCTCGCGTACATCGCCCTGTAGCTCCACTCCGCCTTCGACAATCTTGCCTCCCGTACCGCACGCGCGCTTCAGCTCCTGGCTCAGCTCTTTCAGGTACTCATCGTTCTGTGGCAGACCGTACACCATCGTGACTGTCTTGCCTCCGCGCCCCTTCTTTTCTGTTCGCAGCTTCGCGACGACGCGTGCCGGGACTGGATCGTTCGCGTCGCGCCGGCCGCTGCACTGGCAGTCTCGCTGCGGCCAGCCGCATACAGCGCACTTGCCCGCCGTATCGGTCGAATACACGAGGCGCGCGTTGTGTCTGGTGTTCACCGATTGATCATCCGCGAACCATTCCGTTTCATCAAGGCGCCAGTGATACAGCGATGTGGTGATGTCCTCGTCCGGTAAGGCGGTACGTTTGACGATCACAATCGTCCGACAGCCGATGCAGACCGCCGTGCGGGGCACTTGTCGAGCGTGCTTGATCCCCAGCCGAAGTTCGTCTCTGTTCGCGGGATTGTCCACACTGCGGCGTTACCCAGGACCTATCCCCGTCAGTGAGCGGGATTGGAACCGAACAAAGTCCGCACGGACCGCGACGGTCAGTCACACGCGGTGGGATTATTCCACTTGCAATGCCCTGGCCGGGTCGATGCGCATTGCTCGGCGGGCTGGAAGGTAGGACGCGAGCAGACCGGTCACGATAAGCACCAGTGCGACACCCGTGAAAGTGGCCGGATCCGTCGGTCCCACGCCGAACAGGAGTCGTGACAGCGCCCGAGTTGCGATGAACGAACCCGCAAGTCCGAGCATGACACCTGCGAGCGTCAGCCGCGCCCCTTCTCCAATCACGCCAGCGAGAAGGTCTCGATGAGAGGCGCCAAGCGCTAGACGGACAGCAAATTCCTGTGTTCGCCTGCCGACCGCGTACGCCAGCACACCGTAGACGCCGATCGCACCGAGTAGCAACGCGACGCCGGCGAAGAGCGCCACCAGAAAGGCGGTAAACCGCGGACGCGCTGCGGACTCGGCGATGGAGGCTTCACCGGATCTGATGTCGCTTACGGCCGTGTCCTTATCCAACGAGGTCACGAGGGCGCGCAGACTGGCTGCGACCTGTTGAGGGGCGGCGTCCGTACGCAGCAACAGTCGAACGCCGTTGTTGTCCACGAACGGTGTCTGAGCGAGCGGCACGTACACGGTCCGCAGAAAGTCGGGCGTCGGAGCGCCGGTTGCCCAGTTTCGCTCTTGTCCGAGGTTGTTCCATTTGATATCAGCCGCCACGCCTACAATCGTGATCCACGGCGCCTTCGGACCCCCCGGGAATCTGATGCGCGCACCCACCGGACTGGTGGTTCCCCAATATGCACGTGCGAGGCTGCGGCTGACGATCGCCACCCGTTCGGTGTCGCCGCGATCGGTCTCGGCAAACGGACGACCCTCCAGCATGGACACACCGAGTACGGATAGATAGTCCGCTGTAACGAACGCGCGAACGTCAGCGGTCGCCCAGTCACCGGCCTTTGTGCTTGGGTCGGGGCGCCCCTCGATGGAAAACACACTGCCGAATTGACGTCCGGCAAACGGCACGGCGTACCCTGCGGCGGCCGCCCGCACGCCAGGCGCGGCTCGGAGCCGCGCGAGGAGATCCTCAACAAACCGCAGCTGCACGTCAGGCCGACTATAGCGGGGTCGGGGTGGCGCGACATTGGCCGTCACCAGCTGCTCCGGGCGGAATCCAGGATCGACGGCCATGAGATTGAACACACTTCTGCCAAGCAGCGCCGCCGACACGACGAGCATGACAGCCAGCGCAAGCTCCGCCATCGCGAGGAGCCGCGACGTCCGTCGCTCGGAGCCCTGACGCTGCACGGCAGCGCCGACGCCGAGCGGCGAGCGGATACACGATTTCGATGCGAGAATCGCGGGGACAATCCCGAAGAGCAGGCCCGTCAGCATCGACATGCCAAGCGCGAACGCGAGAACCCGCGTGTCGATCACGATGTCATTGATGCGGGGCATATCGGCGGGGAGGAGCTGGATGGTCAGCCTGAGCAGGCCAAACGATGCGGCGACACCGAGCACTCCCGCTAGCACCGCGACGGTGAGACTTTCCAATGCCAACTGCCGGACCAGACGTGCGCGCGTGGCACCAATCGCAGCGCGAATCGCCAGCTCACGGTGCCTCGACAGACCGCGTGTGAGCAACAGGTTCGCCACGTTCACGGACACGATGAGGAGAACTGCGACGACTGATGCCAACAGGACCAGCAGGGTTGGCCGGACGTTACCGATAGCCCGCTCCAACAGTGGAACAGCGGTGGCGGTTCGTCCGAAATCGGCCGACATGCTCCACGGAAACCGTTCGCGAAGCGGTGGGACGAGCGCGCGCACCTCTTCTTGCGCCTGCTCCAGGCGCACGCCAGAGCGCAGGCGCGCGACCATATTCGCGCCGCTGGCCCACAGTTCGATTTGATTGGCGGGATTGATGACGAGCGGAAGCCAGATGTTGACGTTCGGCAGGAATCGGAAACCCCCTGCCATGACACCGATGACTGTATGCGGCGTCCCGTCAAGAGTCAGTTGCTGTCCCACAATCGCCGGGTCGCTGCCAAAGCGCTGTTGCCACAAGCCATACGCCAGAATCACGAGGGGCGCCGCGCCTGGCCGTGTGTCCTCCGGGAAGAACCTGCGGCCGAGCCTTGCCTCGGCGCCAAGCACCTCGAAGAAGTCCGCATCGGCCAGCGCCGCCTCCAGACGCAGCGGTTCGCCACGGCCGGTGAGCGACATCGGCGCTCTGTCCATGAACGCGCCGATCTGCATCATCCGGCTCCGCTGGCGCAGCTCGACATACACGCCGCGATAACCGACGTCAGTGATGCTCACGAGGCGAGCGGGGTCGCGATACGGCAGCGGCCGCAGGAGCACGCCGTTGACGATCGCAAAGATGCTTGTGCTCGTCGCAACGCCGATCACAAGCGTGAGGACGACCACCGACCAGAATGCGGGTTCGCGCCGCA
>DASYQV010000254.1:0-7155 GCA_036005125.1 Vicinamibacterales bacterium | reverse complement strand
CCCGGCATCCGGCCGCCGCTCGTGCGGCTCTTCTTCGTCAGGACCGTTCTACTTCTTCCGGACCTCCAGCTGGTTCTCGACGCCGAAGACGAGCGGCACCTCACGCGCCCTGACACCGGCGAGGATCTTGTCGCTCTCGTTGTCCACGACACCGACGAGCGTCGTCCGACCCTTTTTCACGATGATGTGAATTGGATACGTTCCGAAGGGCTGCATTCCAGGATACTGCGCGGCTGAAAGCACTTCGCGCCGCGCGCCCATCACCCCGCCCGGGGCATAGCGCGACAGGAACTCGTCCGTGTAAATGTTGGAAAACGTCGCCCACCTGATTCGATCATCCTCTTGCGAGGCCGGCAGGATTTCGATTTTGTTCGCCACCTCATCAACGCCGGAAACCTTCTTGACCGCGCGACTGGCGTCGGTTCTCAGGTTCCCACGATAGACGTAGCCAGCCAGGGTCGCGGTGCCGCGCTCGACGCCATAAGACAGGAAGTCAAACACGCCGTAATGCGGGAGCCGGCGCAGCGCCCGCTCGATTGCCGCCTTCGTTTCGCCATGGGCCACCGACTGCGCGCTCAGCGTAGGGGCCACCGCGGAGGCAAGCGCGACTGCGAGGGCGCCTGTCGATAGGGTTCGAACCAGCTTCCGAACAACACTCTGCTTCATCTCATCCTCCTCGAACCTGCTCCATCTCCCACTACGTGCCGATCGCCCTCCTGGATGACAGCAGCGTTCATGCGGTTACGATGAGAGAGCCCATGACCTTCGACGCCGTGCTCGTCGTTTCCTTTGGCGGTCCTCAGGGTCCGGCCGACGTCCGGCCGTTTCTGGCGAACGTCCTCCGCGGCCGCCGTGTCCCGCCGCACCGCGTTGACGCGGTGGCGGCACATTACGAGCACTTTGGCGGCATTTCCCCGATTACCGAGCTGACCAGGCGGCAGGCGGAGGGGCTCCGGGCCCGGCTGGCGGAGAGGGGCGTGCCGCTCCCGGTGTACGTCGGGATGCGGAACTGGCATCCCTATCTCCGCGACACGCTGCGAGAGATGAGCGACGCCGGCGTGCGGCACGCAATTGGTCTGATCGCCGCGGCTCAGCACTCGTACTCGAGCTGCGGGCAATACAAGGAGAATGTCGCCGACGCGCGCGCCGCGCTGCGCGCCGCCGGCCGGCCCGACGTCGAGGTGACGTACGTCGAGAGCTGGTTCGACCACGACCTGTTCATCGAGGTGAATGCCACGCACGTGCGCGACGCCCGGGCCAGGCTTCCCGCGTCGTTGCGTCCTCAGGCGCGGCTTGTCTTCACGGCGCACAGTATCCCGACCTCGATGGCCGACCAATCCCGCTACCGCGAGCAGCTTCTGGCTGCCGCTGCGCAGGTGGCCGCGCGGACCGGAATGCATGATTGGGCGCTCGTGTATCAGAGCCGCAGCGGACGGCCCGAGGATCCATGGCTCGAGCCCGACATCTGCGACTATCTTCGTCAGGAAGGCGCGAACGGTCTGCGTGCCGCGGTCCTGTGCCCGATCGGATTCGTCTGCGATCACATCGAGGTGCTCTGGGACCTCGACCAGGAGGCGGCGGCGCTCTGTCGGGAAATCGGAGTCGGCATGGTGCGCGCCGAGGCGGCCAACGCCGACCCGCGCTTCATCGAGATGATGGCGGATGTCGTGCTGAAAACGGTGCGCCGTTACCAGACCGGACGCGCATTGCCTATAACATAGGCCGCATCGTTAGATGCGGCCCAGCGCCGCGCCGGGTCCAGCCCGTTATGCGGTCGCACAACGAGTACAAAATTCGCGTTTCGGGTCCGCATAACGGGCTACAGACCCGGCCTACGTACGGACGGCGCGCCACCGGCCGTTATCAAGCTCGAACCTGGTCTCACCGGGCGTCTCGAACCCGTCGAGCGGCGGGTGCAGCGGATCCCCCGGTAGCGTGAGCAGCGTCCGGCCATCTATCGTGAGAAATCCAGGCTCGACGCGCACCACGCGGCGGTGGCGCGCCCACCGCATCACCTCGTCCACGGTTCTGAATTCAGCCAGCATCTGCAGCGTCGTCCAGGTGGGCGGGGGAAGCATGATGTCGTCGCGACGACAGCGTGCGAGAGCTTCCACTGGATCGAGCCACTCGCTGTCGGTCGTTTCGCTGTCGTCATGGACCGGATGCTGATCGTCCGGCAGCACAGCGACGAAGAACCGCGCGTCGAAACGCTTGGTCTCGATCTCGGGCGTGCGCCAGTGCGCGAAGAGTGACAGCTCGTCGAGCGCAAGCCGAAGCCGCTCGCGTTCCGCAAGCGCACGCAGCGTCACGCCGCCGGACGCCAGCGCCGTACGGTAGGCGCGAAACCGCTCGGATTCCTCGGCGTCGCGAAACCCGATGATCCGACCATCGGCCCGACGCGCGAACAGCACGCCGGCCTCCTCGAACAGCTCGCGGATGCCGGCAACGTGATGGCCGATGGCGTCGGCCGCGGGAACGCCGTCCATCCTCGCCAGCGCACCGGCCACGCCGTCGCAGATCGCTTCGGCCTGGTGCAAACGGTCTGCGTCGTCAACACGCCCGCCCGGGAAGACATGCGCGCCGCCCATGAAGGCGACGTTGTCATGACGCCTGACGAGGAAGACATCAAATCGAGCGCTGGACGGACGGAGGAGCACGACCGTCGATGCGGGCCGGGCCGGCGAGATGCTCATCGGGTCATTTATACCGCGTCGGTCGTGAACTATACTCACGCGTTGCCAGGAGCACCAGCGTGGTTCATGTCGAAGGGCACGACACGATTGTTGTGATCCGTCTCGAGCACGGGAAGGCCAACGCCCTCGACCTGGAGTTGCTCGGGGAGCTGAGCGACACGATCCGACGCGTGCGCGACAGCGGCGTCCAGGCGGCCGTCCTGACGGGCACGGGCTCCATTTTTTCCGCGGGCGTCGACCTGTTCCGCATCATCGCCGGCGCCGAGGCTTACGCGTCGCAATTCATTCCCGCGATGGCCGCGACGTTTCTCGAACTGTTCGAATGCCCGCTGCCCGTCGTCGCGGCAGTGAACGGTCATGCCATCGCCGGCGGCTGCATTCTCGCCAACGCCTGCGACTACCGGCTGATGGCCGAGGGCAAGGGAACCATTGGCGTGCCCGAGCTCGCCGTCGGCGTCGAGTTCCCGACCGTTGCGCTCGAAATCATGCGGCACAGCGTGGCCGCACACGAGCTCCACGCGCTGATCTACACAGGACATCTGTGTGTCCCGGGCGAGGCGCGCGATCGCGGCCTCGTCGACGAGGTCGTGCCGGCCGAGCGCCTGCAATCGCGTGCTCTCGAGATCGCAAGACGCATGGCGCAGATTCCAGCCGAGGTCTTCGCGGTAACCAAGCAGGCGTTGCGTCGTGACGCGCTCGAGCGGATGCACGGGGACACGACGCGGGACGATGTGGTGCGGCGGTGGTCGCATCCGGACACGCGGCGACGGATTCAGGAGTACCTGGAGGCGACGATCACACGGAGTCGACGGTAAGACGAAGGCGGGCTCGACGGGGTGCGCTGACAAGCGGGTGAGCGCTGCGTCCGGCCGACACTGCGCTCACTGCCCCGATTCTCTCTACTCGATTTCGCCGAATCGCTTCACGTCTTCCGGCCCTTCCTTCATGACCACAGGGCCTTCTCCTTGTACCTGCAGCCGAATCTGTTCGACGATGTCGGGGTTGGCCAGCGTTGTGACGTCGCCCGTGTCCATCGTGTTCGAGATTGCCGCGAGAACGCGCCGCATGATCTTGCCGGAGCGTGTCTTCGGGAGGTCGGGCACGATGTGGACCATTTTGGGCCGAGCGATCTTTCCAATCATCGTTTCGATTGCCGTGATGATCTCCTCGGTGACCTTCTTCCGGTCGGTGACGCCGGGCTTCAGGGACACATACATGACAGGCATCCGGCCCCGGAGATCGTCGACGACCGGCACGACGGCCGCCTCGGCCACCTCGGGAACGGTAAGAGAAGCTGACTCGAGCTCCTTGGTGCCCAACCGGTGGCCGGCGACATTAATCACGTCGTCGATTCGGCCCAGAATCCGATAATAGCCATCCGACGGCAGGACAGCCCCGTCTGCGGCAAAGTACGGCCAATCGCGCCAATCCTTGCTCTCCTTGTTCTTGCAGTACTTCGAATAGTACTGTCTCACGAAGCGATCGCCGTCCTTCCAAATCGTCTGCATGATCCCGGGCCACGGATTCCGAATACAGATATTGCCGGCTCTCCCCGAACCGGCCGGAAGCTCCTTGCCCTCCTCGTCATAGATGATTGGATAGATCCCGAGAGCGGGCGGTCCGGCGCTTCCGGGCTTCATGGGATCGAGCGCGGGCTTCGTCGTACACAGGAACCCGCCGGTTTCGGTCTGCCACCAGGTATCGACGATCGCGGCCTCGCGCTTGCCGACCTCTTCGTAATACCAGCGCCACGCCTCCGGCTCGATCGGCTCGCCGACCGTGGTCATGTGCTTGAAATGGTAGTTGTACTTCCTTGGCTCGTTCGGGCCGGCCTTCCTCAGCAGTCGGATCGCCGTTGGCGAGGTGTGGAAGATGTTGACGCCAAGGCGTTCGGCGATTCGCCACGGCCGCCCTGCGTCGGGACAGTTGGGAACGCCCTCGTAAATGACGCTCGTGGCGGCCAGGGCGAGTGGACCATACACGATGTACGAGTGCCCCGTGATCCAGCCGATATCCGCCATGCACCAGTAGACATCGTCGGGATGGATGTCCTGATAGTACTTGGCCGTTCCCGCCACGTAGGCCAGATAGCCGCCGGTACGGTGCTGGCAGCCCTTGGGGCGCCCCGTGGTCCCGCTCGTGTACATCAGGAACAACGGGTCTTCCGCATCCATCGGAACGGGTTCGACGATCGCGTTCCTCATGTCCTTCAACAGGTCGTCCATGAAGTAGTCGCGACCGGGCACGAGAGGCTTCGCCGACAGGTACTGGCCGAAGTGGCGCCGCCAGATGAGAACCTTCTCGACCGTCTCGCCTTCCTGCCGTGCATGATTAACCGCGATATCGGCGCCCGCCTTGTGATCGACGAGCTTCCCATTGCGATAGTAGCCGTCGGCGTAAATTATCACGCGGCTGCCTGAATCGGCTGCCCGCAGCCCGGCGGCTTCACCGCTGAATCCTCCGAACACCACCGAGTGGACGACGCCCAGCCGCGCGCAGGCGAGCATCGTGATCGGGAGCTCGGGGATCATCGGCATGTGGATCGTGACGCGATCGCCTTTTTTCAGCCCGCAGAACCCGCGCAGCACGGCCGCCACTTCGTTGACGCGCGCGTACAGCTCCTGATAGGTGATCGCGACAATGGGTTCGTCCTCGGACTCGGGAACAAAGATGATCGCCGCCTTGTTGTTGTACTGGGGGAGGTGCCGGTCCACACAGTTGTAACAGGCATTGAGCTTTCCGCCCGTGAACCATTTCCAGAACGGCGGGTTGCTCGTGTCAAGCGTCGTGTGCCAGCGTTCGAACCACGTCAATAGATCCGCGTACTCGTTGAAGCACTCGGGAAACCGTTCTTCCCTGAACCGCTCAGAGGCCGCGGCGTCCTTCAAGTTCGCCTGCGCGACGAACTTTGGCGGAGGCTGGATATATTCTTCCTCCTTCCAGTGGACGGCGATCTGCGCCTCGGTTGCCTCGGCGGTGCGCTCAGTGGCCATGATTCGAATCTCCTTTATTGTTCTCTCGGCAATAGCCCTCGCAAATCAGCAATTTTATGCGAAGTCCGTCGCTACTACGTGGAACGCGCCGTTGTCGCCGCGGGGATACCCGCCGGCGCGGGCGACACGCCTGGCACGCGGGCCGACATGAGCGAGGCGAACGCGACGAGCGCCAAGCCGGCGGCCGCGTAAAAGGCATACCGGTAATTGCCCGACGCGTCATGCACCTGCGCCGCGATCATCGGGCCGAGAACGCCTGCCACGCCCCACGCCGTGAACAGCACGCCGTAGTTCAGTCCGAGGTTCCGCGTGCCGTAGAAATCGGCGGTCGTGGAGGCGAAGACCGAGAGTTGCGTGCCGTAGCACCAGTAGACTGCGATCACGAGCAGATAGAAGAGGACCAGCTCCGTGCGCCACGCATACAGCGCGGGCATGGCGACCGCTGACAACAGAACCATTGTCCGCAGCGTCGTCAGCCGTCCGAGCGCGTCCGACAACCATCCGGAGAGAATACGGCCGCCCGCATTCCCCACCGCGCCAATCGTGATGGCGAACGTGGCCGCGGCCGCACCAAGGCCGGCCTCACGCGCGAACGGCACGAGCTGACTGATAGTCATCAAGCCGGCGGTGGTTCCCAGACAGTACGCGATCCACAAGGCGTAGAACGTCGGAGTGCGAAGCATTTCGGCGGTCGAGTAATCGCGAGTGGTACGCTGTGCTGCCGCGCCCGTTTGCGCCGGTGTCCATCCCGGTGGCCGATAGCCGGCCGGGGGATTCTTCAGCAGCCACGTGCCCACCATCCCCATCGCAAAGAACAACAGCCCCAGAATCTGAAACGTCGGGCGCCAGCCGACCGAGTCGATGAGCGCGGTCGCGACCGGGCCGAAAATCGCCGAGCCGGCGCCGTAGCCGCCAACCATCAACCCGACCACCAGACCGCGTTTGTCCGGGAACCACTTCGAGGCGACCGGCGTCGGCGTCGCGTATCCGAAGCCGTTCCCGACGCCGACGATGACGCCGAAAATGAGGTAGAGATAGGTGAGCGACGCGGTCCAGCTCGAGAGGATGAACCCGAGTCCGACCAGCGTGCCGCCCAGGGCCGCGCAGATTCGAGGGCCCCGCTTGTCCTGCAGACGACCGGCATATACAAATGAGGCCGCGAAGCAGACAATCGCGATCGTGAAGACCCACGACGTGTTCGCTCGCGTCCAGCCAAACTCTTTCTCGAGCGGCAACACGAAGACGCTCCAGCCGTAGAGCGACCCGAGCGCGAGATTCATGCACACGCCACCAACGACGGGAAGCCATCGATTCATGTGAGCTCTCCTGACACAAGGCCTTGCGCGGTCATGTCGGCGTCAACATCCCTGGCCAGGACTGCCGATGCGGCCGCCTGGGTCGAATCCTCAGGGAGCCGAAGTATACGGGCGGCTGGGGGAACCTCGCAACCTCACGACCGGCCTCGCGGG
>DASYQV010000253.1:0-33760 GCA_036005125.1 Vicinamibacterales bacterium | reverse complement strand
ATCAAGGGCTCTGCCGAGATATCAGGGGCAGAGCCCTTGATTAGTCCGTTATGCGGCTCCCACCCAAAGGCAGAGCCCGTGACTCGTTCGCCGGCGCGGCGCGACGAGGCTGCCATTCCTTGACCCTGCGTTCTAGCGCATAGTACCGTTAAACGGTTGTGCGCTGCGCCGACCAGCGAAGGCACTCTGCTGAGAGGCCCTGGTGGGTCTGGCCCCGCCCCGAACACCGTTCATGACCGACACGGCCGCGGCTCCTCTGAAGAAAACTCCGCTCCACGCTCGTCACCGCGCGTCTGACGCCCGGATGGTGCCCTTTGCGGGCTGGGACATGCCCGTCGAGTATTCCGGCGTCGCCAACGAGCACATGGCGGTGCGCACGCGGGCCGGCCTGTTCGACGTGAGCCACATGGGTGAGCTCGAGATCGCGGGCAGGAACGCGCTGGCCGCGGTCCAGCGCATCTCGAGCAACGACGCCAGCCGGCTTCAGGTCGGCCAGGCGCACTACAGCGCGCTGACGACACCCGAGGGGACTTTCGTCGATGACATGCTCGTCTACCGCATGGCGCCGAATCATTTCATGCTCGTCGTCAACGCCTCGAACATCGTCAAGGACTACCAGTGGATCGCCTCACAGATCGCGGACATGGGCGAGGTCGCGGTGGTCGACGCGAGCAGTCGATATGCGCTGATCGCGATCCAGGGACCCGCCGCGCGCGAGGTCCTCAAGCCGTTGACCGGCGTCGACCTGGATGAGATCAAGTACTACTGGTTCGCGAGCGGCGAAGTTGCCTCCGCATTGGCGACGATTTCCCGTACCGGTTACACGGGCGAGGACGGATTCGAGATTTTCTGTCGTCCCAACCAGGCGGACCAGGTGTGGCGGGCTGTCATGGAGTCGGGACGCTCGGCCGACGTCATTCCATGTGGCCTCGCGGCGCGCGACACGCTGCGTCTCGAGGCGGCCATGCGCCTCTATGGCAACGACATCGACGAAACAACGTCGGTGCTCGAAGCGGACCTGGGATGGATTGTCGGCTGGAAGAAAGATCGGTTCATCGGGCACGAGCGGCTGCGCGAGCAGAAGGAGCGGGGGGTCGGCCGGAAGCTCGTGGGATTCGAGTTGATCGATCGGGGCATCGCGCGACATGGTTACCCGGTGGTGCGCAACGGCGAACGGATTGGCATCGTGACGAGCGGCACACAAACGCCGTACGTGAAAAAGGCGATCGGCATGGCGTACCTGCCGACCGCTCTCACGGAGCCCGGCACGGAATTCGACATCGACGTACGCGGGCGCGCCAGTCGGGCGAAGGTTGTGCCACTGCCGTTCTACAAGCGGGCAAAGTAGGCGCGGCCCCGGTTTGCGCAATCAACATGTGAGCGCTCGAGCCCGGGTCGCCCAGGAGAGGACATGTATCCCGCGGATCTCAGATACACGAAGGACCACGAGTGGATTCGGATTTCCGGCGATACGGCAGAGATCGGAATCACGGATTACGCGCAGAAGCAGCTCGGCGACGTCGTCTACGTCGATCTGCCGGATGCCGGCAAGAGAATCACCGCGGGCGACTCGTTCGGATCGATTGAATCGGTGAAGGCGGTCTCGGAGCTCTTTGCCCCGATGAGCGGCGACATCGTCGAGGTGAACGCCGAGCTCAAGAGCCACCCCGAAGTGGTCAACAGCAATCCGCACGGGACATGGATGATCAAGGTGCGTCTCGCGAACCCCGGCGAGACTCGTTCGCTTCTCGACAGCGCGCAGTACCAGGAGTTGACCCGGTAGGAAGGCCCTGAGCCCGCGCGGGCACCCTCCGTCGTCGGCAACCAGAATTCCATGAACATACTGGACGCTTCGGATTACTTCCCGTCCCGTCACATCGGTCCGTCCCCCGACGAACGCGACGCGATGCTTCGCGAGGTTGGCGCGGCGTCGCTCGAGGCGCTGATTCATGAGGCAATCCCTGCGTCCATCCGTCTGAAGCGGCCGCTCAATCTGCCGCCGGCCGAGAGCGAACACGAGTACCTGCGCCGGCTGACGCGCATTGCTCGCAAGAACAGGACGTTCCGCTCGTACATCGGCCTCGGGTACCACGACACCATCACACCGTCGGTGATCCTGCGCATGGTGATGGAGAATCCAGGCTGGTATACGCCTTATACGCCGTACCAGGCCGAAATTGCGCAGGGCCGGCTCGAGTCGCTGCTCAACTTCCAGACGATGGTCGCCGACCTGACGGGCATGGAGGTGGCGAACGCGTCGCTGCTGGACGAGGCGACGGCGGCGGCCGAGGCGATGACGCTCCTGCATCGTGTCCGCACGAACAAGCCCGGTTCCGGCGAACGTGGCCTGTTCCTGGTGAGCGATCGCTGCCTGCCACAGACGATCGACGTCCTCAAGACACGGGCCGAGCCTCTCGAGATCGACCTCCACGTCGGACCGACCGACTCGATGCAGTTTGACGCGCGTGTCTTCGGCATGATGCTGCAGTATCCGGACGAATCCGGCGCGGTCGAGGACCTTAGCGCACTTATCGCGCGAGCGCACGAGGCTGGGGTTCTGGCGGCCGTCGGAGCCGATCTGCTGTCGCTGGCTCTGGTCACACCGCCCGGGGAGATGGGCGCGGACGTCGTGTTCGGAAGCTCTCAGCGCTTCGGCGTGCCGCTCGGGTATGGTGGGCCGCATGCCGCGTTCTTCGCGACGCGGAACGCCTTTGTGCGGCAGATGCCGGGGCGCATCATCGGCGTCTCGGTGGACGCGCACGGCCGCAAGGCGTATCGAATGGCGCTCGCGACACGCGAACAGCACATCCGCCGCGAACGGGCCACGTCGAACATCTGCACCGCACAGGCCCTGCTCGCGAACATGGCCGCGATGTACGCCGTGTATCACGGTCCCGAGGGGCTGAGAGCGATCGCCTCGCGGGTGCACGCGCTCGCCCGTGTGCTCGAGCGGGCGCTTCGAACGCTGGGCCTCCCGCAGGGCAATTCGTCCTACTTCGATACGCTGCGCATCGATGTCCCGTCGGGCGTCGCGGCCGTGCGCGAACGCGCGCTCGCGGCCGGCATCAATTTCCGCTACATCGACGACCGCACGGTCTCCGTCGCGCTGAACGAGACCGTCACGACACACGACGTGCGCGACGTCGTGGCCGTGTTCGCCGGCGCAATCGGGAAGGAAGCGCCTGCAATCGACTTCGAGGTGTCCGACGACGGGTATCCGTCGTCACTCCGTCGGACGAGCCGGTACCTGACCCACCCCGTCTTCAACACGCATCGCTCGGAAACCGAGATGATGCGATACATCCGGAGCCTCGAGCGGAAAGACATCGGTCTCGACACGTCGATGATTCCGCTCGGCTCCTGCACGATGAAGCTGAATGCGGCAACCGAGATGATTCCGGTGACATGGGAGCACTTCAGCCGCGTGCACCCGTTCACGCCCGTCGAGCAGGCCGACGGCTACATGCAGGTGTGCCGCGAGCTCGAAGCGGCCCTGTGCGAAATCACCGGTTTTGCGGCCGTGTCGCTGCAGCCGAATTCCGGCGCGCAGGGCGAGTTCGCGGGTCTCATGGCCATCCGCGCGTACCACCGCGATCGAGGGGAAGGTCATCGCGACGTCGTGCTCATTCCCGCCTCGGCGCACGGCACGAACCCGGCCAGTGCCGCGATGGCTGGTATGCGCGTGGTCGTCGTGGCCACGGCGCCAAACGGCAACGTGGACGTCGCCGACCTGCGGAAGAAGGCCGCGGAGCACCGGGACAGGCTTTCGTGCCTGATGATCACCTATCCGTCCACGCATGGCGTGTTCGAAGACGACATCACTGAGATCTGCCGCATCGTCCACGAGCACGGCGGCCAGGTTTACATGGATGGGGCGAACATGAACGCGCAGGTGGGCCTGACGAGCCCCGCGATCATCGGCGCCGACGTCTGTCACCTCAACCTGCACAAGACGTTCGCGATTCCCCATGGGGGAGGAGGTCCCGGGATGGGACCGATTGGCGTGGCCGCACACCTGGCGCCGTACCTGCCGGGGCATCCGCTCGTCAAGACTGGCGGCGAGCGTGCCATTCACGCGGTCTCGGCGGCGCCATGGGGCAGCGCCAGCATCCTTCTGATTTCTTACGCGTATATCCGCCTCCTCGGGCGCGAGGGACTCCGGGATGCAACCCGCTACGCCATCCTGAATGCCAACTACGTCAAAGCGCGTCTGGAAAAGCACTATCCGGTGCTTTACGCACGGGCGAATGGCAGGGTGGCGCATGAGCTGATCTTCGACCTCCGGGCGTTCAAGGCTGCGGGCATCGATGAAGCGGATGTCGCCAAGCGGCTCATGGACTATGGATTCCACGCCCCCACCGTCTCGTTCCCCGTGCCCGGCACCATCATGGTCGAGCCGACGGAGAGCGAGGACAAGGCGGAGCTCGATCGGTTCTGCGATGCGTTGATTCGGATCCGGGCGGAGATCGACGCGGTGGTGTCGGGCAAGGCCGACCGGCAGGACAACGTGCTGAAGAATGCGCCGCACACGGCGGACGTCGTGTCGGCGAGCGAGTGGACGCACCCCTATTCGCGCGAGGAAGCGGCGTTCCCGCTGCCGTTCGTGCGCGCGAACAAGTTCTGGCCTCCCGTGGGACGCATTGACAACCCGTACGGCGACCGGAACCTCTTCTGCTCGTGCCCCCCGCTCGAGACCTTCGCGTAGACAATCGAATGGCCCATCTCCTAGCTGGCGTGCGCTCGTCGGCGGAACCCCTCGAGCAACGTCTTCGTGACGGGACCGGGCACACCCGCGCCGATTCTTCGATCGTCTACCTTCACGATCGGAATCGCTTCCCTCGTGGTGCTCGTCAGGAACGCTTCGTCGGCGCCGAGCAGGTCCTCGTCCCGTAAGACCTGCTCGCGGACGTCGATGCCCAACTCCTTGCCGACCTCGAAGAAGAACTCGCGCGTAATTCCCGGCAGGAGGCCGGCGTCGAGTGGAGGCGTCAGCGCCACGCCGTTCTTCACCACGAACAGGTTCGACGTGGTGCACTCGCTGAGCTCGCCCCGGTAGTTCCGCATGACGGCTTCGAAGGCGCCCCGGCGCATCGCGTCCTGCATGGCCAGGGCGTTGTTCATCAGGTTGTTGCTCTTGATCATCGGGTTGACCGAGCCCGGATGATTGCGCAGGATCGGCGACAGGCAGACGGTGACACCCCGGTCGTAGGTTTCGGCCGGCGGGTTCTGATGCAGCTTGACGATGATGACAACTGACGGCGTGGGCGTCGCCTTCACATCGTAGGTGAGCTCGCCGATGCCGCGTGTGAGCAGGATTCGTATGTAAGCCTCCGCGCCGTCGAGATTGGCTGCAGCCATCGTCTCCCGGACCCGCTCCGCGAACTGTTCGTCCGTCAACGGCACGGCGAGCTCGATCATCTCCGCGGAACGCCGCAGCCGCCGCATGTGACGGTCGTACAGAAACGGCCTGCCGCTGTACGTCCGCAGCGTCTCGTAGACGCCCTCGCCGTACAAGAACCCATGATCGAAGACCGAGATGAGCGCATCCTTCTCGCCCGAGATGCGGCCGTTGACATTCACCGTCGCTGTCATCGACAAGACCGTGGCCATCGCTGGTTAACCCGGACCATTCATGATTCGTGATTCATGATTCTTGATTTCAGATCGGACCCCAAAAATCAAGAATCGAGAATCAAGAATCACGAATCAAGAATTGAGAGCCGGACACCTCGGTAGGGCAGCGTACCCTTTGTAGTACACTTTCGCAACCCGTGCGAATCCTCAACGCCGCGCAGATGCGCGAGGCCGATCGCTACACCATTGAAGAGATCGGCATCCCGTCGCTCGTCCTGATGGAGAATGCCGGACGCCAGGTCGTCGCGGCGATCGAGGCGGGCTATGAGGAGTGCCTCAAGGGCCGCGTCGCCGTGCTCTGCGGCCGCGGCAACAACGGGGGCGACGGCTTCGTCGTGGCGCGCACGCTCCTGCAGCGTGGCATCGAGTGCGCCGTCTTCGTCATCGGCGCCGTGTCGGACGTTCGCGGCGACGCCCGCGCCAACCTCGACGTCCTGGGCCGTCTCGGCGTCACCGTCGTCGAGATCAACGACGAACAGGCCTGGGAGCTTCACTCCTCCGAGGTCTCCCGCTGCACGCTGATCGTCGACGCGATCTTCGGCACCGGCCTCAAATCGGCGCTCGCGGGCATGCTCGAAACCGTGGTCGCCGACGTCAACACGTCGGGCATTCCCGTCGTGGCGATCGACCTGCCGAGCGGCATGTCGGCGGATACGCCGCACCTGATCGGCGACTGCATCGACGCCTCGATGACCGTCACGCTCGCCGCGCCGAAGCTGCCGCTCGTCCTGCCGCCTGCCGAGGCCCGCGCGGGCGATGTCGTCATTGCCGACATCGGTATTCCAGGGGATGTGATCGACGGCCTGGAGGGGCCGTACATCGAGCTGCTGACACGCGAGGACGTTCGCGCGCTCATCGAGCCGCGCTCCGCCGACTCGCACAAGGGCGACTTCGGACGCGTGCTCGTCATTGCGGGCTCGCGGGGAAAGACCGGCGCGGCATACCTGGCCGCGCTCGGCGCGCTGCGGTCCGGGGCCGGACTGGTCACGGTCGCCACGCCCGCCTCGTGTCTGCCGATCGTTGCGTCACTCGCCCCGGAATTCATGACCGAGCCGCTCGAGGATACCAGCGACGGCCAGGTGGCGGCCGCGGCCGTCGAGCGGGTGCTCGAGTTCGAGCAGGACGTGATCGCATGCGGTCCGGGACTCGGCCGCGGCGCGAGCGTGAAGGAGTTCGTGCGCACGCTGCTCGACCGGTCCGAGGTCCCGCTCGTGCTCGATGCCGACGCGCTCACGGTGCTGGCCGAGGACCCCGGCCGGCTCGTCGGCCGCGAGGAGCGGCGCGTCATCATCACACCGCATCCGGGGGAGATGGCGCGCCTCATCGGCAGCAGCTCCGACGAGGTCCAGGCGAACCGGATTGAGGTGGCTATGGACTTCGCGACTACACACCACGTCTACGTGGTGCTCAAAGGACACCGGACCGTGATTGCCACGCCCGAGGGACGCGTTTTCATCAACCCGACGGGCAATGCCGGGATGGCCACCGGAGGGACGGGCGACGTGCTCACGGGCATGATTGCGGCATGGCTGGGCCAGTTGCTCGACGCCGAAGCCGCCTGCCGCCTCGCGGTGTTCCTTCACGGCGCCGCCGGTGATCGCGCCGAGGCGAGCGAAGGCGAGGTGTCGATGATTGCGTCGGACGTGCTCGCGCACGTCGGAGACGCGCTCGGCGAGCTCACAGGGCGTCAGAAACCGGAGAAACAGTCTTAGACGCGTGTGGCTCACGTCACCCATTCAGAAGAGGAGACCATCGCGCTTGCGCGGCAACTCGCCCGGGATTTACGACCGGGCGACGTGGTGCTCCTCAGCGGTCATCTGGGCGCAGGAAAGACGGCGTTCGTGCGCGGCCTCGCCGAGGGGCTCGGCATCGATCCGGGCGAGGTGAGCAGCCCGACGTTCACGCTCGTGCACGAGTATCGCGGCGGGCGCCTCACGCTTTACCACGCAGATCTCTATCGCCTCGAGCGCGCGGCCACCGATGACCTCGGCCTGGAAGAAATGGGCGTGAAGGACGGCGTCCTTGCCGTCGAGTGGGCAGATCGCCTCACGCACACGATGGCCGGAGCCACCGACGTTCGGATTCAGCTCGTCGACGACACCACGCGGCGAATCGCGATTGGCGAAACCACGCGTACGTAGGCCGGGAACCGAACGTACGCAGGCCGGGTCTTAGCCCGTTATGCGGCCACACACGCGAATTTTGTACTCGTTGTGCGACCGCATAACGGGCGAGGCGCCAAAAAGACACTGGCAGGGTGAGCCGCATCTAAAGATGCGGCCGACGTACGCTGATGCGGCCTACGCGGACCTACTCCATCCGATAGTTCGGTGCTTCCTTCGTGATCTGGACGTCGTGGACGTGGCTCTCGCGGGCGCCGGCCGCCGTGATGCGAACGAGCTTCGCCTTCCGCTGCAGCTCGGGAATCGTGGCGCAGCCGGTGTAGCCCATGCCGGCGCGCAGTCCGCCCACGAGCTGGTGGATCATCGCGGCAACGCTGCCCTTGTGCGCGACACGCCCTTCGATGCCCTCCGGTACGAGCTTGTCGCTTCCGCGGCCGGTCTCGAGATCGAATTCGTCCTGAAAGTACCGGTCGCGGCTGCCGCGGCGCATGGCGCCGATCGATCCCATCCCGCGGTACTCCTTGTAGCTGCGTCCCTGGAACAGGATCAGCTCGCCAGGGCTCTCATCGGTGCCCGCGAACAGGTTTCCGATCATCGTGCAGCTCGCGCCGACGGCAATGGCCTTGACGACATCGCCCGAGTACCGAATGCCTCCATCGGCGATGATCGGAACGTTCCGGGGGGAAGCCGCGCGCGCGCACTCCATGATGGCGCTGACCATCGGCACCCCGATGCCGGCGATGACGCGCGTCGTGCAGATCGAGCCGGCGCCGATGCCCACCTTCACCGCGTCCACGCCGACGTCGATGAGCGCCTCCGTGGCTTCGCCCGTTGCCACGTTGCCCGCGACGAGATCGATATTGGGAAACTCGCGGCGCAGCCGGGCGACGACGTCGATCACGGCCTGCGAGTGACCGTGCGCCGTGTCGACCACGAGCACGTCGACGCCTGCCGCGACGAGCGCGTGCGCGCGCTCGAGCGAGTCCCTGGCCACACCAATCGCCGCGCCGCACCGCAGACGCCCCAGTGCGTCCTTGCACGCGACGGGGTACGTGATTATCTTCTGGATGTCTTTGACCGTGATGAGCCCCTTCAACCGGTAGTCCTTGTCGACCACCAGGAGCTTCTCGACCTTGTGCCGGTGGAGGATCTCGCGCGCTTCGTCGAGCGTGGTGCCCACCGGCACCGTAATGAGATTCTCCTTCGTCATGATGTCGACAATCGGCCGGTTCACGTTGGTTTCGAACCGGAGGTCGCGATTGGTCAGGATCCCGACGAGCCGGCCCTCCTTGCTGCCGTCCTGCGTGATCGGCACGCCGGAGATCCGGTACTTCTTCATCAGGTCGAGCGCCTCGTAGATGCGGTGCTCGGGCGAGAGCGTGATCGGGTTCACGATCATGCCGCTCTCCGATCGCTTCACGCGATCCACCTCCGACGCCTGCTCCTCGATCGAGAGGTTTTTATGGATCACGCCGAGACCGCCCTGCTGTGCAATGGCGATAGCCAGGCCGGACTCGGTCACCGTGTCCATGGCGGCGCTCACCAGCGGAACGTTCAGACGGATGTTGCGCGTGAGCCGCGTCGTGACGTCGACCTGGGTCGGAAGGACCGTCGAGTGCTGCGGCACGAGCAGCACGTCGTCGAACGTCAGGGCGGTGGCGAGGCCCGTTTCAGTCGATGCGAGTGCAATCGTTCCGGTCTTCAGATCCATCATCAGGTGATCCTGAGCCGGCAGCAGGCAGCTGGCAGATACAACCGCTGCGTGCTGCCGGCTGCCCGCTGCCGGCTAAGTTACGCGGCTGCCCCATGGCACTTCTTGTACTTTTTCCCGCTCCCGCAGGGGCAGGGATCGTTGCGGCCGACCTTCGGCCCCTCGTGGCGCACGGTCTTGATGACATCGTCGCCGCCCGTGCGCGCCGGTTTCGGCGCCGCCCCGCCCATGACGGGCGCTGCCGCGCGCGAGGCGCCCGCAAAGGCAGGCACCGGCTCGGTGGCGGGATTGTTCATCGTCAACGGGGCGGCCCGCCGCGCTGCCGGACGCGGCCTGACGGGCTCGTCGTTCAACACCGGACGGAGGTGGAAGAGATACCGCACCATCTCTTCCTCGATGCGCGCCTTCATATCCTGGAAGAGCGCAAAGCTCTCCTTCTTGTACTCGACGAGCGGATCGCGCTGGCCGTAGCCGCGCAGCCCGATGCCTTCCTTGAGGTGGTCGAGGCTGTACAGGTGGTCTTTCCACTGCGCATCGACGATCTGGAGCATGATGTCGCGTTCGACGCGCCGGAGCAGCTCGCCACCGACCACATCTTCCTTCGCCTGATAGCTCGCCTTGATTGCGTCCCAGAGCGTGTCACCGAGCTCGTCCGAGCTCTTGTCCGAGAGATCGAGACGCTGGAGCTCGGCGGGTTCCAGCCCGAAGACGCGCGATACCTCGCGCTTCAACGCCTCGAGGTCCCACTCCTCAAAGTCCAGCTCCTTGCCGGCATACCGATCGATCTGTTCGTCGAGGATCTCCTCGGCAAGCGCAAGGATGTGGCCGCGCGTATCGACGAGCTCGTCCTCGGTGATATGAACCTTGCCCTCGAGGACTTCGCGCCGCAGCGTGTAGACGCTCTCACGCTGCTTGTTCATGACGTCGTCGTACTCGAGGAGGTGCTTGCGGACGGAGAAGTTCTGCGCCTCGACCTGCTTCTGCGCGCGCTCGATCGCGCGTGACACCATGCCGTGTTCGATCGGAACGCCTTCTTCCATCCCGAGCCGCTGCATCAGGCCCGAGATGCGGTCCGACCCGAAAATCCGCATGAGGTCGTCTTCGAGCGACAGGTAGAAGCGTGACGAGCCGGGGTCGCCCTGACGGCCGGCGCGGCCGCGCAACTGGTTGTCGATGCGGCGCGCCTCGTGGCGCTCGGTCCCGAGGATGTGCAGTCCGCCGACGCTGACAACATCATTGTGCTCCGCGTCGGTCTCGCGCTTGAAATGTCCGAAGATCCGTTCCCAGTCGGGGCGCGGGACACGGTAGAAACTGTCGACGTGGAAGAAATAGACGAACTCCTCGTCGTCGACGAATTTCTCCTCGCCCTTCGCCAGCCGCTCGGCCACCTCCTCGGAGAGCGCCTGTTGCCGCGCCATGTGCTCGGCGTTCCCGCCGAGCAGGATGTCGGTGCCGCGGCCTGCCATGTTCGTGGCAATCGTCACGTTGTTCTTGCGGCCGGCCTGCGCCACGATCTCGGCCTCCTGCGCGTGGTACTTCGCGTTCAGGACGACGTGCTTGATGCCGCGCTTGCGCAGCATGCTCGAGAGCCGCTCTGACTTCTCGATCGATACGGTTCCGACCAGCGTCGGCCGTCCCGATTTCTGTTTCTCGGTGATGTCGTCGAGAATCGCCTCGAACTTCTCGCGCTCGGTGCGATAGACGAGGTCCGCCTCCTCCACCCGCCTCAGCACGCGGTTTGTCGGAACGACGATGACCTCGAGCTTGTAGATCTTGTCGAATTCGGGCGCCTCGGTTTCCGCGGTGCCCGTCATGCCCGACAGCTTCTTGTACTTGCGGAAGTAGTTCTGGAAGGTGATGGTGGCGAGCGTCTGGTTCTCGCGCTCGATCTTCACCTTCTCCTTGGCCTCGACCGCCTGGTGCAGGCCATCGCTCCACCGCCGTCCCGGCATCAAGCGGCCGGTGAATTCGTCCACGATGACGACCTGACCGTCCTTGATCATGTAGTCGACGTCGAGGCGGAACAGCGTGTGCGCTCGCAGCCCCTGGTGGATGTGATGGAGCAGCGGCATGTTCGTCGGGTCGTAGAGACCCGCGGAGCCCGAGACGAGGCGGTGGCCGAGCATCTGCTCGGCCTTGGCCATGCCGGTCTCGGTGAGCGTGACCGTCTTGTGCTTCTCGTCGACGATGTAGTCGCCGGTCGCTTCGAGCGCTTCGCGTTCCTCTGCCTTCGTGTCACCGCGCGTGACGGCGCCCGCCTTCAACCGCGGAATGATGCGGTCGACCTCGTAGTAGAGATCCGTGGATTCCTCCGCCGGACCCGAGATGATGAGCGGTGTCCGGGCTTCGTCGATGAGGATGCTGTCGACCTCGTCGACGATCGCGAAATAGTGCCCGCGCTGCACCATCGACGCGAGCTCGAACTTCATGTTGTCGCGCAGGTAGTCGAAGCCGAACTCGTTGTTGGTGCCGTACGTGATGTCGGCGCCGTAGGCCACCTGCCGCTGCTGGTCGGTGAGCTCGTGCTGGATGACGCCGACGCTCATGCCCAGGAAGCGATAGAGGCGTCCCATCCACTCCGAGTCACGCCGCGCCAGATAGTCGTTGACGGTGACCACGTGAACGCCCTTGCCTTCGAGCGCGTTCAAATAGGCAGGCAGCGTGGCAACGAGCGTTTTGCCTTCGCCCGTTTTCATCTCGGCGATCTTGCCGCTGTGCAGCACCATGCCGCCGATGAGCTGTACGTCGAAGTGCCGCATGTTGAGCACGCGACGGCCAGCTTCGCGCACCACGGCGAATGCCTCGACGAGCAGGTCGTCGAGCGGCGTGCCGTCGGCGACCCGCCTGCGGAACTCGTCCGTCTTGCCGCGGAGCTGCCCGTCGGTCAGCGCCTGAATCTGCGGTTCGAGCGCGCCAATCTCGCCGACGCGCGGCCGGAGCCGCTTGAGCTCACGCTCGTTCTGGGTGCCGATGACCTTCGCAAGGAGTTGACCGAGCATTTAAGGAGAGCATTCGCCCGTTATGCGGATCCAAACGGAAACTCTGTGCTCGTTATGAAACCGCATAACGGGCCAGGCACGCGTCCCTCGACGTGCCCGGGACGCGCGCCAGAAAAGATACTGAGCTAACGAGCCAAGGCCTTGCCGGCATCATCACGCGCAGAGTCCTTCGCTTGTCAGCGAGGATATCCATCGATTGTAGCGCAAGTTGCGGAGGCCTGGGCTCAAGTCCGCTGCCCGGCGCACTGTATTCGAGGAAGCGGCTGGCTTGCTCTCAGTTCGCCGTGCGGGGAACCTGCGTGAGGAGTTGCAGCGGATTCAGAAGCTTGCCGTTGGCGAGGACCTCGTAGTGGAGGTGGTAGCCCGTGGCCCGTCCCGTAGCCCCGACTCGACCAATCACATCGCCCCGTTTCACTCGCTCCCCGACCTTCACTTTGAAATCGAGGAGATGGCCGTACCGTGTCTTCAGTCCGAAGTCGTGGTCGATCTCGATGAGCTTGCCGTACGCGCCCTGATAGCCCGCGCTGACGACTGTCCCTGCTGCGGTCGCATAGACCGGCTGGCCCTTGTTGCCGGCAATATCGAGCCCGCCATGAAATTCGGTCTCGCCGGTGACGGGATCCGTTCGAGCACCGGGTCTCGAGGTGAGCCATCCCTGAGCCGGCCAGATCGACGGCGTCGCAGCAGCCAGCGCGTTGCGGCGTTCAACGCTCAACCTGAGGCTGTCCAGGCCGGATTCAATCGCGGTCAGCAGCGTGCTCAGGAAACCGAAGGTATCCTCCGGCGACGTCATCATCGAGAGCGTCGTCTGCGCGCTTTTCTGAAGTTCGGTTCCACCTCCCATCGCTCGCGCCTTGACGAGCGATGGCAGCTTCTCCATCGCACGCGCCACGTTTGGATCGAGCGCGGCTTGTGCGCCCATCTCGGTGATCGCCGTCTGGAGCGACTCGATCTGACCCGCCAACGCGTCCGTCGCCGCATGATAGTTCGCGTTCTCGAGCTCGAGCGTCTCCTGAGTGGCCTGGAGTCCCGCAACGTCGCTCTTGGCTTTCAAGGCCGCGCCCATCCCGATCAGCACGGGCAGCGCCATGACAGCGCATATCGACAGCAGCACTGGCCGGACGGATATCGTCACGCGACGCACGGCACCCGAGGTCCGGTCCGCGACGATGATCGTGTATCGCCTGGAAGGCATGTCTGGGGACCCGGCAGCCTACCACAGATTTTTGGATTGTTTCAAAGCCAAACACGGGCGTTGGCGAACATCAGGCGAATCGTTGTCGCAATTCAGAACTCATGGTCCACGTTTTTTTCGCGCTTTGCGTTGGTGATCGGTCGCGAACACACGAGTTGCTTTCTGGTCGACGCTCATTCCTGCATTCGGTATTGCAGCGCCTCCGCAACATGCTCTTCACGTACGCGCTCCGATGCCGCGAGATCCGCGATCGTTCTCGCGACCTTTAGAACCCGGTCGTAGCCGCGCGCGGTGAGTCTCAGCCGTTCGGTCGCAACGCGCAGCAAACGGAGGCCCGCCTCGTCCGGACCACAGTGCTGAATGACGGCACCACCGCGAAGCTCGCCGTTGGTCCGCTGAGCCGTGGAAGCGTATCGTGCGTGCTGCGCCGCCCGTGCGGCGAGTACCCGTGCACGGATAGCGAAAGACGATTCGCCCGGCGTGGCAGCCGTGAGCGACACGACTGGCACTGCCGGGACGTCCACTATCAGGTCGATGCGATCGCGAAGCGGTCCCGACAACCGGCTCCTGTAGCGTTCCACGTCCCGGGGTGTACACCGGCACGCGCGGCGGTCGTCGCCGCGATAACCGCACGGGCACGGGTTCATGGCGGCGACCAGCACGAAGCGGGCGGGGAAGACCGCCGTGCGCGCGGCGCGTGCCACGGTCACGCTTCCCTCCTCGAGCGGCTGCCGAAGCACCTCGAGCACGCGGCGGTCGAACTCCGGCATCTCGTCGAGGAACAGCACCCCGTTGTGGGCCAGGCTGATTTCGCCGGCACGCGGAAAGCTGCCGCCGCCCACGAGGGCCACGTTGGAAATGGTGTGGTGCGGCGCACGGAACGGCCGTTGAGCGATCAAACCGCTTCCGGGCCGCAATGTGCCGGCAACGGAGTGAATGGCCGTGCACTCGAGCGCTTCGTCAAAGGTCAGCGGCGGCAGGATCCCCGGGAGCCGACGAGCCATCATCGTCTTTCCACTGCCGGGCGGACCGACGAGCAGCAGATTGTGCCCCCCCGCCGCCGCGACCTCGACCGCGCGGCGTGGCAGAAGTTGTCCCCGGACCTCCGAGAAGTCGCCCTCGGAAGTCACCGGGGCAGGCACGATTGTTGGATCGCGCGCGACCATCGTGGCCGAGTCTGGGTGGTTGAGCGCGTTGACGGCTTCTGCCAGCGACCGGACGGTGCAGATTTCGAGACTGTCGACAATGCACGCCTCCGCCGCATTCGACGGGGGAATGAGCAGCCGTCGGATGCCGCTGCGTCGCGCGGCCATCGCGATCGGGAGTACTCCACGGATCGAGTTGATTCCGCCGTCCAGCGAGAGCTCGCCGAGAACAATCGTGTCATCGACACATCGACGCTGAAGCTGACCGTCGGTGGCGAGGAGTCCGAGCGCGATCGGGAGATCGAAGGAGGAGCCGGCCTTCCGAACGTCCGCTGGCGCGAGATTGACGGTAATGCGATGTCGCGGAAACGCGAATCCGGAGTTTCGGATCGCCGAGCGAACACGGTCGCGGCTCTCGCGGACCGTGATGTCAGGCAGGCCGACCATCGTGAACGAGGGGAAACCGTGAGAGACGTCCACCTCGATGTGGACGGGGTAGGCGTCGATGCCGACCACGGCGGCACTGCAGAGGCACGCAAGCATGCCCCACCTCTGGTGCAAGGGTGCGCCCGCGCCGATACATCGAGTCAAGACGCGAGAAGAGGCGGATTCTCGCGAGTCGTTTTGGAAGGGGACGCAGAAACTGCCGGGCCGTCGGTCGACGATCGCGGCAGTTTCTGACAACCGTGAGGCGTCACAACCGCAGGCGTGCGTTGAGTTTAGCTCGTTGAGCAGCTATCCTGATTGAACACAGCTTGACTCTCCGCAGTAACCCGAACCGTACGCGCCGATTGAGGTCTCAGCATGCTCGACGCATTTAAAGGGCTGACCGGTGGCGGAAAGGCACAGAAGCAATTCGAGGATCTGGAGGGACTGATCGCGGCGGCCAAAGAAGAACGCGGCGCGCTCAGCGCGATGCTCACGCAGATCTCGATGCGCAGCTCCAAGCTCTCCCAGATGGGGAAAACGCTGGAGCAGGTCGCGCTGAAAGCGACGGCGACGACCGAGCAGCTCGACGGCCTGGTGAAGCGGGTCGAGGGGCTCGAGGAACGCGCCCGGTCGTTCGGCGAAATCGACAAGAGGATTGAATCGTTGCTCGACGCGGCGAGCCAGGCGCAGCAGGCGGGGGAAAGGCTCATGGCGCCTGACGGCGAACTGCAGAAGCATCGACAGTCCGTGCAGCAGCTGTCATCGCAGGCGCTCGAAACGCAGGCCAGCATCGATGCGCTGCGCCGCGAACGCGCGACACTCGAGGAGCTGCGGACGCAGCTGAGGCAGGCGGAGGCCGAGATCAAGCAGTCGGTCGATCACGCGGGCTCGCTGCGCGGCGATCTGGATCAGGTACGAGCCACCGCGGCAAAGCTGGAAAAGGAGTACGCGAAGCTTCGCGACGTCTCACGTGAATCCAAGGAAGACTCCCAGGCGGCGAGCGAGGCCGTCAAGGACGTCGAGAAGCGCCTCGGACCGCTGCTGCAGCTCCAGGAACTGAGCAAGAACACGGAGGAGAAGCTGACCGCGCTCAACGTCCTGGCCGAACACGTCACCACCAAGGCCAAGGCGCTCGAACATCAGAAAAGCGCCGTCGAGCGCGCCGTCGTCGAAGCCAATCGCCTCAACGAGATGGTCTGGAACATGGACGTCCAGATCACCCGCCTCAATGACGGCCTCAAACAGGCGGCGCGCAGCGAGGAAACAGTCGCGCGAATCGAGAAGCTGGTCGAGGAGACCAACACGAAAGTCGAGGCGGTCGCGAAGATGCGCGACGAGCTGGCGCGCGACTCCGCTCGCTTCGAAAAGGACGGCAAGACGATCGTGGATTCGATGCGCGGCCACGTCGAGAAGCTCGCGCTGGAGAAAAAGGAGTTCGAGGCGTTCGACCAGCGGCTTCGCGCTTTACAGCTCGCGCTCGGCGAGGCCGAAGCGCGCATGGACGCGCTGACGAACAAGGAGAAGCATCTTGCGTCGCTCAGTCAGCGCGTCGAGGGGCTCAACAAGGACTTCCAGAATCTGATGGCGCACGCCGACGAGCTGACCAAGAAGCAGGCGAGCCTCGAGACGCTGCACGAGCGCCTGCTGCAGATCGACGAGCTCAGCAAGCGCACGACGACCCAATATGACAGCTTGAAGCAGAGCCGGCAGGATCTCGAGGCGCTGCGCAAAGACATTCTCGAATTCCACAAGTCCTACGCCGACGTCGTCTCGCTCCGCGACCGGATAGGCACCGAACGATCGAAGCTGGAAGCGTTCGGGGACCGCATGACCGCGTTCATGACGCGAACGCCACAACTCGAGGCGACCATGGACGCCATCAACGCCAAGCTCGGGCTCGTCGACGACGGGACGAAGAAGGCGACCCGCCTCGGCGAGGTGGTCGGGGAGCTGGACTCCCAGTTGACGCGCCTCTCGTCGCGTGCGCAATTCGTGGAAAAACTCGAGGGCCGCGTGAATACGCTTCACGTGATGACCGCCGACGTGGATCGGAAGCTCGGCGAGCAGCTTGCCCGCCGATCAGAGCTCGACATGCTCAAGAGCGAATGCGACGGCATACTCGCGCATATGCTCGACGCGCAGCAAAAGATAGAGGGCGTCGCTTCGCTGCAGGCGAGGGTGCTGCCGATCGGCGACCGCCTCACCGAGCTGCAGGATCAGCTCGGCAAGGCGGAGGCGAGTTTCAAGGAGGTCCAGCGCGAGGACGCGGTCATCGACGAGCAGCAGACGCGTCTGGCGGAGCTCGTCGAGGCGAGCCGTGCGCTCGCGGCCGACACCGCCGAGCGGATGAAGCAGATGCAGGCGCTCGGCGAGGAGCTTGGCCGTGCCACCGCGGTCAAGGACGAGCTGGTTGCCGAGCTCGCCCGCGTGCAGGTCCGGCAGAGGGACGCCGTCACGCAGGCGGAGGCAGCCGAGGATCAGGTCAAGCGCGCCGAGGCGATGTTCAAGCAGCTCGACCAGCGCAGGACGCAGCTCGCGTTCTCCGAGAAGAAGATCGGGGCCGTCGAGGCGAAGATGTCCGACCTCGCTCAGAGGTCGAACGACATCGACCAGAAGATGAAGGTCCTGACCGAGCGGGAGGCCGTGGTGTCGGCGGTGAAGGCCGAAGTGGAGAACGTCTACCAGATCAGCGCCAAGAGCAAGGCCGACCTGCAATACGTCACGGACCACCGCGAGGAGGTCGCGGCGCTGCGACGCCAAGTCCAGGAGCTCCTCGGCAAGGCCAGCGAGACCGAAGCGAAAATTGCCGCCATCGAGGCCAAACGCAAAACCGTCGACGAGGTGCAGACGAAGACGAGTCTGATCTCAAATCTGCTGGAGGACGTCCGCATAAACCTCGACACGCTGGGCGAGCAGAAGGCGGTCGTCGACCACGTCTCCGAGAAGCTCGCGCGGCTCGACTTCATGATGCAGGAGGCGCAGAACACGCTGCGCACGCTGCAGCACGAGCGCGAGCTCGCCGAGCGTATCGAGCAGAGCATCAAGCAACTCCGCTCGCGGACGGCCAAAACGGAAGACACCGTCAAGTCAGCGTCAGCCTGAGGCCGGTTCGGAAACGCCTGAACACCAAGAGCCCGGCGGGGTCCCCGCCGGGCTCTTGTATTTTTGGCGCACTTCGCGCGCCCGAAAGAATTCAAAACGCCGAGCACGTGGAAGATCCGATCTTTCTAGGAAAACTCTGCAGGCTCGGCGAGCTCGGCGTTTGAAACGTCTCGGCGCTCTCGGCTCCCCGGCCGCCCAGCCGCACAGAGTCAGCGGGAGGCCGCAGAGACGATTCAAAACGCCGAGCGCGCGGAGGACGCTGAGCTCTTTCGAGGAAAACTCTGCGGGCTCGGCGAGCTCGGCGTTTGAAGCTTCTCGGCGCTCTCTGCTTTCTCGGCCCAGCCGCGCAGAGCGGGAGACCACAGACGATTCAAAACGCCGATCGCGCGGAGGACCCGGAGCTCTTTTCGAGGAAAACTCTGCGGGCTCGGCGAGCTCGGCGTTTGAAACGTCTCGGCGCTCTCGGCTCCCGGGCCGCCCAGCCGCACAGAGTCAGCGGGAGACCGCCGAGACGATTCAAAACGCCGAGCGCGCGGAGGACGCGGAGCTCTTTCGAGGAAGACTCTGCGGGCTCGACGAGCTCGGCGTTTGAAACGTCTCGGCGCCGGGCGACCTGCCGCACGCACACGTTTCGTGCGGGCCGGATCAGAACCCACGACCCGATCGCGGTCCTGGGGTCACAAAAAGCTTTGACAGACGCGTGCCTTCGTGGTATCTAAATTGCTATTTTGAATAATCAAAATTCCCTTTTTATGAATACGACAACCTGCAGCCGGCTGAACGCGGTTGCGATTGTATGTTTCGTGATTGCCTGCGTCCGGGTGCCAGCGGCGGCCGCACAAACCACGGCAACGCTGACCGGCCGCATCCTGGACCAGCAGGGAGCCGCACTCGCCGGCGCCGAGATCCGACTCACGAATGCGGTCACAGGATTCGAGGTTGTTTCAACGTCCAGCGCCGACGCCACGTTCCGGGTCACCAACATCCCGCTCCAGACCTACAGGCTGATGGCCGAATTTCCCGGCTTCAAACCTGCGACTCGGAACGTCGATCTCCGGACGAGCGTGCCGGTGGCTGTGGAGCTCACGCTGGATCTTGCCGCGCAGACAGACACCGTGACTGTGTCGGCGGCCGACCCCGGAACGCTCGTGGATCCGACGCTCACCGGTACGCGCACGGCGGTGAGTCTGGCGATCATCCAGCACATGCCGGCCGCGACCGGCAGCCGCGGGCTCGAGTCGGTGCTCGTCAGCTTTCCCGGTTTCGCGCAGAACGCGAACGGGGCGATCCATCCACGCGGCGCGCACAATCAGATGACGTTCGTCGTCGACGGACTGCCTATCAGCGATCAGCTGACGGGCGCGTTTGCCAACGCGCTGGACACGAGCATGGTCCAGACAGTCGAGCTGATGACCGGCAACATCCCGGCCGAATTCGGCGCAAAAATCTCCGGGGTCGCCGTCGTCACCACACGCAGCGGGCTCGATTCCGAGCGCGCATTCACAGGCGACACCTCGATTCGCGTGGGGCAGTTCCACACCGCGCAGAGTGCCACGCACGTCGGTGGTCAGGCCGGCCGACTGGGCTACTTCGGCACCGTGACCGGGATGCGGACCGACCGCTTCCTCGACCAGGTGTCGCTCGATAACCTGCACAATGCCGGGTATTTCGGGCGCGCGTTCGGCCGCCTGGACGCGCGGGTCGATGGGAGCAATCTGCTGCGTGCGTACGCGATGGGCGGGCGCTCTTCGTTCCAACTGGCCAATCTTCGATCGCAGCAGGCCAACGGGCAGGACCAGCGTCAGGGCCTGGCGGATTGGTCGGCGTGGCTCTCGCACCTCGGGACCGTCGGCGGGAAGGCGACGCTCGAATCGACAGCGGCGTTCCGCACGACGACGGCGCGTCTGCTGCCGAGCCCCGGCGACACGCCGGTGACGGCCGACCAGGATCGGCGGCTCTCTACGATCACGCTGTCCACGCGCTACACGCGTGTGGCCGGGCGTCACAGCGTGCGGGCCGGGGGCGACGTGCAACGCTTTCCCGTGCGCGAATCGTTTACGCTCGGCATCACGCACCCGGGCTTCAATCACCCGGCATCCGACGCCTTCAACCCGGCGCTCGTCGCGTACGATCTGACACGCGGAGGCGCCCCGTTCGCCTTTTACGACACCCGCACCGGAACGCTGGCGAGCGCATTCGCGCAGGACTCTCTGCGCTGGCGTCGGCTCACGACCACGCTCGGTCTGCGTTTCGACGAGTACCGTTTCATCGTCACCGGTCGCCAGCTGCAGCCCCGCGTCGGCCTCGCCTGGTTCTTCCCTGCCAGCGACACGGTACTGCGCGCCTCGTACAACCGGAATTACCAGACGCCGCCGAACGAAAACCTGCTGCTGTCCAGTTCGGAGGCCGCCAGCCGGCTTGCTCCGCAGAGCGTGCGCGACGCACTCGGCAGGAGCTACGTGCCCATTCAGCCGGAACGCCAGGACGTGGTTGAAGTCGGCCTGCAACAGGCGTTGTTCGGACGTGCGAGCCTCGATGTGTCGGCCTACCGCAAGCACTCGCGCGACCAGCAGGACAACAACAACTTCTTCGACACCGGGATCATCTTCCCGACCACGCTCAAGGAAATCCACGCCAAAGGTGTCGAGGCCCGTCTCACCGTTCCATCCGTGCGACGCGTATCGGGTACGTTGAGCGTGACGGCGTCGCGTGCGGTCAGCACCCCGCCGTTTACCGGGGGACTCTTTCTCGGCCAGGACGCAATCAAACTGCTCAGCGCCGGACCGTTCCTGATCGATCACGATCAGCGACTGAGCCTGCACACCACGATGAACTACACGATGCCGCGCGGCGCCTGGGTCGCAGGATCCATTCGATACGACAGCGGCCTGGTGGCGAATCCTTCCAACCCGTCGAACGTCGCGGCAGATCCGGATTTTGCCGACCTGCTGCCGTACGTGGACCTCACGTCCGCGGTACCGCGTGTCCGACCGCGCACGATCGTCGACGCGGTGGTCGGCTACGACGCGATGCGAGACGGACGCCGCAGATGGAGTGCGAGGTTTCAGGTCAACAACGTCACCAATCGGACGGCCCTCTTCAACTTCCAGTCGGTGTTCGTCGGCACGCGCGTGGTCGCGCCGCGAACCGCGAGCGTCGAGCTCCGCTGGTACTGGTAAGTCGAAATCCGGAAAAGAAAACGCCCGGAAAGGCTGGAGCCTTGGCGGGCGTCTTCGGGACGTGCTGGAGGATCGCTAGTCGTTCGCGTCAGGCCGGCTCTGATATACCATCAGGCGGTCGCCGACCTTGATCGAGTTCGTCTGAAGCCGGTTCCACTGCTTCAGAGAGGCGACCGTGGTCTGATATGACTGGGCGATCGAGGACAGCGTGTCGCCGCTCTTGACCTGATAGATCAACTTCGCCTGAGCCGACTTCTGGGCTCTCGGGGCGACCGTGTTGCTCGCGACGACCGTCTGATTCGATCGTGACTCGGTAACCGGCGCGGGGTTGTCAGCGTGCCTTGCCAGTAGCAGCGCCGGCGCCCGCGGGATGATCAGTTGCTGTCCGGGCCTGAGCTTCGACGTCACCGACAGGTAGTTCGCTTCGGCGAGATCCGCGCGGCTTACCTTCAGCTTGCGAGAGACCGTCAAAAGTGTTTCACCCTTCCTGACGGTGTGCCAGCGCAATGACGCGAGCTCACTCGTGTCCGTTCGGGCCATGCGGTCGCGGATGACGTCCGCGGCGCCTTCGGGCACCTTCAACGTATAGTCTTTGGCCCGGACCGGCGTCGTCCATCGGCGCAATTCAGGATTGAGGTCCTGAATTGTTTCGACCGACGTCCCCGTCCACTCGGCGATGCGCCGCAAATCCACGGCCTTGGGGAGGGTGACCGTCTCGAACTCCGGTGTCCCGACCGGCTCCACGCTCAGACCGTACTGCACCGGATTCCGGGCAATGATGATCGCCGCCAGAATCAGCGGGACGTACTCCCGGGTCTCCCGGGGCAGGAAGCGAGTAGAACTGGTCAACTCCCAGAAGTCGTCACGGCCGGCCGTCTTCATCGCCCGCTGCACACGCCCGGGCCCGCCGTTGTAGGAGGCGAGCGCCAAGTGCCAGTCGTTGAACATGTTGTATAGCGTTTTTAGATACTTGGCCGCCGCCCGTGTCGCCTTTTCGGGTTCGGCGCGCTCGTCGATGTACCAGTCGTGCCTCAGCCCGTTCTCGAGGGCGGTTCCCCGCATGAACTGCCAGATGCCTTTGGCGCTCGCGTGTGACAGGGCGTTGGTCTTGAACGCGCTCTCGACGAGCGGAATATAAGCCAGGTCGAGCGGGAGTCCTTCGGCCCGGAAGACGTCCTGAATCATGGGAAGGAATCGAGCCCCCCGACTGAGCCCCTCCTCGAGATAGGTTTTCAGCCGGCCGGTGAACAGCTCGACATAGGACAACACACGCTCATTCAATGGAATGTCGATGTCGTGTGTGGTCGCCTGCAGGTCCGCCGCCACCGCTTCAGTCGTCTCCTGGGTCGCGACGGGCTTCCCGAACGTCGAGATGGCCAGAAGGTCATCGATGGTCGCCGGTTCGTACTTCTTTTCCGCGAACCCGTCTCCCTGCCTCAGCGCCGTGACCTCGTAGGCGCTGATTTTCTCGACCAGACGGTCGAAGTGTTCCCGAATCTGCGGCTCGGTACGGCCGCCGAAGGGGGATTCCAGGAGGACTTCAAGGGCACGATTGAACTCGGTCTTGGCCCGCTCGAGGTGGCCAAGCTGCAGCTCGTGCTGACCTGCCTCGAAGTGCTCGTTCGAGAGCGCAATCAGCTCGGTGATCGGATCAGGTTGCGGCTGGGGCGCGGGTGGCGTGGGAGCGGCGACGACGACTTGCGGAGTAGTCGGGACGGGTGCCACCGCCGGCTGCACTTTGGTCGCACATCCAACCGTGAGCAGTCCGAAGGCGAGCATCGCCGTTGTCAGGCCGTAACGCGGTCTCAGCATCGCCGGGTACTCTACCATTCGAACGTACCGAGGTCAAGTTTATAAGTCCAACGCCATCAACAGTTGCAGCATTTTCGCTGCCGAAGGCCTGTCCGAGGGCGTCGGATTTCAGCCCTGCGGAGGTCCCGGGACCCCCCGGACTGCGGTCTCCGCAGAGTGGAACCACGGTCAGAATCGGGGTTCGACTAAGAGTACGTATCGACTCAAAGTTGGCAGCTCCATAGGCCTACCCGGGCCAGCTACCTTGGATGAATACCTTCTTCTCCTCTCCGAGCTCGCGTGCTGCCGGTGTCACGATGGTCTTGTCGCCGATGATCAGTTTGCGGCCGGACCGCAAAGCGCTTCGAACGTCTTCTTCGCAGACGAATTCCAGCGGCCCGGAGTCTTGTCCCTCGACCGACGCCACCGACGAGGTCCCGGTGCGCTCCGCCTCGGCCGGACGATACCCCCGGGACTGGAGAAATTGGTCGATACGCGCCAGGAGCGTCTGGGCCGGGATACCCTCCGGTCGCGGTCGGGCCGGCGCCTTCGGCAGGGGACGTTCCGCGACACTCGGGGCCGCGGCGCCCGGCTTGGCGGCAGTTGCATCCCGTGTGACAAAGGCCGGCCGAATCTCATAGGCGAGCCGCTTGATATTGAGGAGGTGTCGCGGGGAAATATTGTCGGAGGTGATGTTGCCGCCCCAACCTCCACATCCCAGCGTCATCGCAGGATCCAGGCCAGTCGTCAGACCGATCGACCCATGGGTGGTCGGCGTGTTCACGCAAATGCGAAATGCCGGTTTCTTCAGGCCGAACTGAAGGATGACCTCCTCGTTCCTCGAGTGGATCGACATGGTGTGCCCCATGCCGCCGTAACGAAGAATCTGGATGCAGCGCTCACATCCTTCCCGCCAGTCCTTGACGACGTAGTAAGACAGGACCGGGCACAGCTTCTCGATTGATAGCGGATAATCCCGGCCGACGCCGGCTAGGGGGGCGATGAGCACCCGCGTCGCCTCAGGCACCGTGATGCCGACCTTGCTGGCGATGTAAGTTGCCGATTTGCCGACGAGAGCCGGGTTCGGCAGGCGCTGTGGCGTTACCAGACCCTTGGCGACCGCCTCCTGTTCCGCGGCGTTGAGAAAACAGGCGCCCTGCGCTTGAAGCTCCCGTCTCACCTCTTCGGCCACCGACTCGTCCACTACCACCGAGTTCGGCGACGAGCACAGAACACCGTGGTCGAAGGTTTTGCCAACGACAATGTCGCTGACCGCCTTCTTCAGGTCGGCGCTCCGCTCGACGTAGCATGGCGCGTTACCCGGGCCGACGCCGTACGCCGGCTTGCCGGCGCTGTAGGCGGCCCTTACCAACCCCATACCGCCCGTTGCAAGGATGACCGCCACATCGCGGTGCCTCATCAACTCCTGTGTCCCCTCGAGGGTCACCGAAGTCATCCATCCGATACTGCCGGGTGGAGCGCCGGCGCGGGTTGCCGCTTCCGCCATGATCTCAGCCACGCGGGTGATACACCGAACCGCTGCCGGATGAGGGCTGATGATGATGGGGCAGCGGGCTTTGAGGGCGATGAGAATCTTGTAGATCGCGGTCGAGGTCGGATTGGTCGACGGCACGACCGCCGCGACGACGCCAAACGGTTCGGCGATCTCGATAACCTTCCGGTCCTCGAGGCGGTTGACCACGCCCACCGTTTTCATCGGACGGATGAACTCGTAAACCTGCTGCGAGCCGAACAGATTCTTCTGAACCTTGTCGGCGACGACGCCGTAGCCAGTCTCCTCTACAGCCAGATGCGCGAGCGGCTCTGCCTGGAGCGTGGCCGCCTCGGCCATCGCGGTCACTACGGCGTCGATTTGCTGTTGAGAGAACTCGGCAAGCGCGTCTCGAGCCTCCCTGGCGGCCCGGGCGAGGGTTCGCGCCTCGTGAATCGATGCGAGGTCTTTGTCCGACGGAGGTGCGCTGTCCTGAGCCATCGGGGAATGCGCAGCCCCCTACTTGCCCGGGCTGGGCAGGATGCGCTCGACTTCGGTGTGCGGTCTCGGGATGACGTGCACGGACACCAGTTCACCGACGCGGCGCGCCGCGGCGGCACCCGCGTCGGTTGCTGCTTTTACGGCGCCAACATCACCGCGCACGAGGACGGTGACGTAGCCGGCGCCGATGTATTCCTTCCCGACCAGGACGACGTTGGCAGCCTTCACCATCGCATCGGCGGCTTCAATCGATCCGATCAGGCCTTTGGTTTCGACCATGCCGAGCGCTTCAGATGCCACGTCAAGTTCTCCGCGCAGCGCGGGGAAGCTTCGCCGCCCACGTTTCAGCCCGACTTCAAGCGGAAGCCTCGCCGCTGTTCGGGGACGCACTCTAGCAGACTTGCGGAGTAATATTCCAGCTTCGATGTCTCGAATCCATTCGCTCGCGCTGACCGTGCTGGCCACGTCTTTCGTCGCCGGGTGCCACCGCGCGCCCGATACCGCTCCCCCCGTGGCGACGCCGACCGTCGTCTTGAGCCGCAGCGATGCTGCCATTGGCGCCCCGATGGAGATCACCTACCGCTTCGTCGTCGCCGCCGATGCGCCGGCGTTCGGCGAAGACTACTGGGTCTTCGTCCACTTTCTGGACGCCGACCGCGAGCTGATGTGGACCGACGATCATCAGCCGCCGGTGCCGACGCGGCAGTGGACCAGGGGACAAACCATCGAATACACGCGCACGATGTTCGTCCCCAAGTTCCCGTACGTCGGCCGGACCACGGTGGAGCTCGGACTGTTTTCGCAACCCACCGGCCAGAGGCTGCCCCTCGGCGGTACCACCAAGGGTCAGCGGTCTTATCAGGTTGCTGCGTTCGACCTGCATCTTCAGGCCGATAACCTGTTCGTCGTGTTCAAGGACGGGTGGCACCCGACGGAAGTGGCCGATAACGCCTCCGCCACCGAGTGGCAGTGGTCGAAGCAGGCCGCTACGTTGACTTTCCGGAACCCCAAGCGCGACGTCGTCTTCTACCTTCAGGCGGACCAGCCGGTGGCCTCCCTTCCGGAACCGCAGCGGGTTGAATTGAAGATTGGAGACGGTGTGGTCGATTCCTTCCGTGTAGGGCCCGGCCAGGCGGAGATGCGAAAAGTCCCGATTTCGGCCAGCCAGCTTGGAACCCGCGATACGGTGGAAATGCGGCTGGTCGTGGACCACACCTTCGTACCGGCGACGATCCCGGCGTTGAAGAGCAGCGACCCAAGGGACCTGGGCATCCGGGTATTTCGTGCCTACGTGGAAACCAGGTTAAACTAGGGGCCGTTTTCAACCGACCGGGTAGCGGTCGCAACCGCGGCTCCGTCCGGAAGAAACAATTCCCTGAACGCACAAGATGACAAGAGCACGACTGTTTTCGGCAGCAGCCGTTCTGCTGACCTGCCTGGTTGGGAGTACGGCCGCTCAGGCTGAGCTCGTATTCTTTCAATCCGGCCGCGCGCTCTCGGTCAAGAAGTATCGATTCGAGGGCGAGAACCTCGTGCTCACCCTGCGCAGCGGCGGGGAGATTTCCTGCAGCGGCGAGCTGATCGCGCGGATCGAGCCGGACGAGGTCGAGTATCCCGAGGACGTGCTCGTGGCCCGGCCGGCTGCGCTGTCCATCATCGAGCCGCCTGCCATCCCGGGGGAATTCCGGGACATCATTTCGGTGGCGGCGGCACGCCACGGCGTCGACGCGCGCCTCGTACACGCCCTTATCGAGGTTGAGTCTGCGTACCACAGCAACGCCCGGTCACCCAAAGGCGCGATGGGGCTGATGCAGTTAATGCCATCGACGGCCCGGCAGTACGGCGTGATCAACCTCTACGATCCCAAAACGAATATCGAAGCGGGCGTCCGTCACCTGAAAACGCTGCTGAACCGGTTTGCGGATCTGCCGTTGGCGCTGGCGGCCTACAACGCCGGCGAAGGCGCGGTCGAGCGGTTTGGCGGCATTCCGCCCTTCAAGGAGACCCGCGACTACGTCTCGAGGATTCTGCGCCTCCTCAACCGCGTCTGACGTTCGCGGCGCGCGATCCACCTGCCGAGCAAGCAACGCCCCAGGCCGACTATCGCCAAATCATCCCGGTCTAAAGAGGAAGCCGCTCGAGCACGGGACGGAGTTGCTATAATCGGCGGAGCCCCTAATGTCCTGTCCGACAGACTTTTACGATGGAATTCCGCTGTAGGCTCGGCACTGCCGGCGGTGAGATCCTCGAAGGCATCTACGTCGCCGACAGCGAGGCTCGACTGAGGCGGGAGCTGGAGGAGAAGGGCCTCTTCGTCCTCTCGCTGCAGCGGCGGGGCGCGCTTCCAGGCCTCTCCCGTGGCGCGGGGCGTCGCCGCGTGGGCCAGCAGGAATTCCTGGTGTTCAATCAGGAGCTCGCGACGCTGCTGAAGGCCGGCATGCCGCTGGTGCAGTCGCTGGACATCCTGCGAGAGCGCGTTCAGAACCCGACGTTCAAGGCGGTGCTCGACGGTATTCACGAGAAAGTGAAGGCGGGCGCCGCGCTGTCCGACTCGTTCGCCGAACATCACGACATGTTCCCCGCGGTCTACTCCGCGTCGCTGATGGCGGGCGAGCGTAGCGGCAATCTTGACGCAGTGATCCGCCGGTTCGTCGCGTACCAGAAGGTCATCACCGCCGTGAAGCGTCGCACGCTGTCGGCCCTGATCTACCCGGCCATCCTGGTCACGATGATGATCGTGCTGGTGGGCATCATCGTGCTGAAAGTGGTGCCCGCGTTCGGTGAGTTCTACGAGACGTTCGATGCGCAGCTGCCTCTGTCGACGCGAATCATCATGGCCGTGTCGAACGCGGCGGTGGCGAACTTCTGGCTCATACTCGCGGGGCTCGTCAGCGGCGTCGCGGTCGTCGTGACCTGGACGCGTCAGCCGGGTCAGCGCGAGCGGTTCGATGCGGCGCTCCTGCGCGTGCCCTGGGTCGGTCCGACGGCGCGGAAGTTTGCGACCTCACAGCTGGCCCGGACGCTGGCAACGCTCCTCGGTGGCGGCATCCCTCTCGTGAATGCGCTGGAGATCGCCGGCCGGTCGATGGCGAATCGGTTCATGGCACGCGAGCTGGAGGAAGTGGGCCGTCGGGTTCGGGAGGGGCAAAGCTTCGGCACCGCGCTGCGGGTCCGGGGGATATTCCCGGACGTTGCCATCAAAATGGTGGAGGTCGGCGAGTCCACCGGTGCGCTCGAGGAAATGCTGAACAGCCTCGCGGACTTCTACGAGGAAGAGATCGACACCGAGGTGAGCCGCTTCATTACGCTGGTCGAGCCGGCCATCCTCGTGGTCATGGGGATCGTGATCGCGGTAGTGGTGCTCGCGCTGTACATGCCGTTGTTCGAGCTGACATCGGTTGTAAGCAGGTAGTGACGAATGGCGGATACAACGCAGACGCTCGACACGACGAACCTGATACAGACTCACGAGGAGTACTCGGCGGAGGTTGCGCGCGCGCGTGCGCTGGCGGATCGGTACCGGGTGGAATTCGTCGACATGGACGAGTTCCGGATCGACCAGGAGCTGTTCAGGGCGATTCCCGCAGACCTGATGCTGCGGTACGGCTTCGTGCCGTACCGCCGCGACGGCAAGTCTCTCGTCATCGTCGTGTCGGATCCAACCGACCTGCCGATGATCGACGAGCTGAGCGTCGTGCTCGGCACGCCGATCAAGGTGACGGTCGGCGCGCCGTCGGCAATCCAGGCAATCCTCAAGAAGAGCGAGAGCTCGCAGCGGGTGCTCGAGGAGGCGACCGAAGGTTTTCAGCTGCAGGTGCTCAAGGAGGACGAGACCGGCGAAGAGAACCTGACGGTCGAGCGGCTCACCAGCGACATCAGCCCGGTGATTCGGCTCGTCGACTCGACACTCTATACGGCGATCCAGCGCCGCGCGAGCGACATCCACATCGAAACCGGTGACGATGCGGTACACGTGAAGTACCGGATCGACGGCGTGCTGCAGCCGGCCATGCGGCCGATTGCGAAGCAGTTCCACAGCTCGATCATCTCGCGCATCAAGGTCATGGCGGAGCTCGACATCGCCGAGAAGCGCGTGCCGCAGGACGGACGCTTCAAGGTGCGCATGCCGGGCAAGACCATCGACTTCCGTGTCTCGATCATGCCCAGCGTCCACGGAGAGGATGCTGTCATCCGTATCCTGGACAAGGAATCGATCAGCGAACAATTCACGGAGCTGAAGCTCGACATTCTCGGGTTCCCGGACCCGGAGTTGCGCCGGTTCCGGAAGTACATCCGCGAGCCGTACGGGATGGTGCTCGTGACCGGGCCGACCGGCAGCGGCAAGACGACCACGCTCTATGCGGCGCTGTCGGAAATCAAGTCGATCGAGGACAAGATCATCACGATCGAGGACCCGGTCGAATACCAGCTCCGCGGCATCACGCAGATTCCGATCAACGAGAAAAAGGGGCTCACCTTCGCGCGGGGCCTGCGGTCGATTCTGAGGCACGATCCTGACAAGATCATGGTCGGCGAGATCCGCGATCCGGAGACCGCGCAGATCGCCATCCAGTCCGCGCTGACCGGCCACCTGGTGTTCACGACGGTCCACGCGAACAACGTCATCGACGTGCTCGGACGATTCCTGAACATGGGCGTCGAGCCGTACCAGTTCGTGTCGGCGCTCAACTGCGTCATGGCCCAGCGGCTGGTGCGGCTGATCTGCGCGCACTGCAAGCGGCCGACGCGCGTGACGAAGGCGCAGCTGGAGCAGTCCGCGATGGATCCGGTTCTGGCCGAGACGCACACCTTCTACGAGGGGGCCGGCTGCATCGAGTGCGGCGGGACCGGGTTCAAAGGACGGACGGCGATTTGCGAGCTGCTCGATCTCTCCGATCGGATCCGGGACATGATCCTCGAGCGGCGACCCAACTCCGAGGTGAAGAAGGCTGCGCACGAGGAGGGCATGCGCTTCCTGCGCGAGTCGGCCGTCGAGAAGGTGGTCAGCGGCCTGTCGACACTGCGGGAGATCAATAAGGTGACCTTCGTCGAATGAGTCTGCTCGCATCCTGGCTGGCCAGCCCTCCGCCCGATGCCGCGATTGAGATCGCGCCCGAGCGCGTGTCGGCCGCCGTTGTCGCGCTCCGTAGCGGACAATTGGTCGTCAGCAGCCACGCCAGCGAACCGCTGACGCACGGGGTCGTCGTCCCCTCGCTCACGTCCGCCAACGTCACCGACCCGAACGTCGTCGCCGGCGCACTGCGCCTGGTGATCGAGCGTCTCGGTACACGGCCGCGCCGTGTCGCGCTCGTGATCCCCGACACGGCCGTGAAGGTGTCGCTCGTCCGTTTCGACCACGTGCCCCCTCGGCGGGATGACCTCGATCAGCTCGTGCGCTGGCAGATTCGCAAGTCGGCGCCGTTTCCGGTCGAGGAGGCGTGCGTGAGCTACACGGCCAGCTCGCGGGGCACCGATGGCTCGCGCGAATTCATTGTCGCGATGGCGCGGGAGGATGTCATCCGCGAGTACGAGGGAATCTGCCAGTCCGTCGGGAGCTATGCCGGCCTGGTCGACGCGGCCACGCTCAGCCTGCTCAACCTGTTTTTCGCGTCTCCGAAGGCGCCGACCGGCGACTGGCTGCTGGTGCACGTCCGGCCTGAATACACCTCAATCGCTATCGCCCGGGGCGCGGACCTGATCTTCTACCGGAACCGCGCGGAAGGCGATGAGGCGACGTTGCCCGATCTGGTGCACCAGACCGCCATGTACTACGAGGATCGTCTTGCGGGTCAGGGGTTCGCGCGCGTCCTGCTGGCCGGCAGCGGCGGCGGCAATGCGGGCCCGATGGAAGCGGCGCGTCACAGTCTTCAGGACCGTCTTGGCGTCGGCGTGGAGACCGTGGACCCCACGCGCGTGGCCGCGCTCACGGATCGAATCGCCGCGTCGCCGGATCTGATGGACGCCCTCGGTCCGCTTGTCGGCATGGCACTGCGAACGCGGCGTGAAGCGGTGAAAGCCTGATGGTGTTGCGCACCAATCTCGCCACGCGGCCGTTCTACAACGTGCGCATCGTGCAGCTCGCGCTCGGCGCATTTGCTCTGCTCGTGCTCGGGTTCTCGGTTTTCAACGCCGTCGAGCTGACGCGGCTGTCCGCGAGCCAGGCCGCGCTCGGCTCGCATGCGGAGGATTCCGAGCGCGAGGCGCAGCGCCTGCGCGCGGAGGCGGCGCGGATCCGGACGCAAATCGACACGAAGGAGCTCGACGCCGTGTCGCGGGCGGCCCGCGAGGCGAACGGCATCATCGACCGGCGGGCCTTCTCGTGGACCGAGCTCCTGAGCCGCTTCGAGGCGACGCTACCAGACGACATGCGGATAACCAGCGTACAGCCGCGTCTGAACGAGAAGAACATCTTCGTCGTAGGCGTCAAAGCGGAGGCACGACGCGTCGAAGATCTCGAGAGGTTTGTGGAGGCGCTTGAAAAGCACGGCGGCTTCCGTGATGTCCTCACTACTGAGGAGCGAACCACCGAGCAAGGGCTTTTAGAGGCCGTGATCGAAGGAACGTACGTCCAGCCGCCACGGGACGTGCCCAAGAAGAGTGCCTGTGAGTGAGCACCTTCACGGCATGGCGCTTGTGCGGCGAGCTGTTTCCGAGCACCGCCGCGTGGTGGTGCCGCTCGCGGTGGCGTTCATGGTGAACGTCTTCGTCTATGCGCTTGCGGTCTATCCGCTGGCCCAGCGTGTGGCCAACGTCGAGCAGCGCGACCGGGCCGCCGAACAAACGCTCGCTGCCGCACGTCGCGAGTACGACGGCGCGCGGGGCGCGCTGGTCGGAAAGGAGCGGGCGTCCACGGAGCTTGCGAGGTTTTACAGGGACGTGCTGCCGCAGGACCTGGCCGGCGCCCGTCGCCTGACCCATTTGCGCCTGGCACAGCTGGCAAGGCAGGCGAACCTCCGCTACGGACGCGTTGCGGTCGAGCCGGTGACCCCGCGAAACAGCTCGCTGACACGTCTCAGGATCAACATGGAGCTCTCAGGCAGCTACGACGATGTGCGCGCGTTCATCTACGCGCTCGAGACGGCGCCTGAGTTCGTGGTGATCGACAATATCGGGCTTGTTGGCGAGCGGGGCGGCGAAGGCCCCCTCCAGTTCAACGTCGAGTTGTCGACCTATTTCCAGACCCCCGGAGCATGACCCAGAAGACCCGTCGCCAGTTGCTCGTTCTCGGCGCGTTGGCGCTCGTCGTGGCCGTCGTGGGTTATGTGAACTCGCGCGGTGCGGCTCCGACCGGTGCGGCGCCTGCGCCGTCAAATCGAACAGGCGCTCGGCCCGACAAGAAGCCCGAGCCTCCGGTGGTCGATGTGAAGCTCGAGCTGCTGCATACGGAACACGATCCGCTTGAAGCGCCGGAGCGGAATCTGTTCCGCTTCAAGCCGAAGCCTCCTCCTCCGCCACCGCCTCGTCCGGTGGCGGCGCCGCTGAAACCGGGCGAGATCGCGCCCGGCGTGCCGGCGCCGGTGCCGATGCCGATGCCGACCGGTCCGCCCCCCCCGCCACCGATCGCGTTGAAGTTCATCGGCATTCTCGATGCGCCTGGCCGGTCGCTCAAGGTGGCTGTCCTGAGCGACACCCGAGGCAACGTCTTTCATGGAAAAGAAGGCGATATCATCGAAGGCCGGTACAAGCTGTTGAAGATCGGCGTCGAGTCGGTGGAGATGTCGTACGTCGACGGCCGGGGCCGCCAGACGATCCGGCTCACCGGGCAGTAACACCGTTTGCGATTCCGATTCCTGATTCTTTGATCTGACTTGCAATTGTCGATTGGGGCTGATGATGCGGATTCCCGGATTAGTCGATGATCGGATTGCGGTCCGATCACGAATCGCTAATCGCGGATCGCAGGTGACGATGCGGCTGTTCGGGCTCGTGCTCGCGGCTGCGCTCGCGGCAGGCTGCGGCGCGAGCCGTTCGTACGGCCGCGGCAACAACGCGGCGCGCGCGGGCGATTGGGATACGGCGGTCGAGCATTACCGGCACGCGGTCCAGCAGAACCCCGACCGCACCGATTACAAAATCACGCTCGAGCGCGCGATGATCAACGCGTCGCATCAGCACCTCGATGAGGCGCGCGTCCTCGAGGCGCGCGGCCAGCTCGACGAGGCGCTGCGCGAGTACCGGCGCGCCTCGCAGTTCGATCCGCCCAACCGCCAGGTCGCGTCGAAGGTGCTCGAACTGGAGCGCCGCATCCGCGAAGCGGTGGAGGCCGCGAAGCCCAAACCGAGTATCACGCAGATGCGTGAACGTGCCAGGCAGGCCTCGGGAGAGCCGCTGCTCAATCCTGCCTCCCGGCAGCCGCTCGACCTGCGATTCAACAACGCCAGCATCCGCGACATCCTGAACTTCATCAGCAACGTCACCGGCATCAACATCACCTACGACCGCGATTTTCAGGACCGCAG
>DASYQV010000252.1:0-2500 GCA_036005125.1 Vicinamibacterales bacterium | reverse complement strand
CAACGGTGTCGGGAGAGACGTTGAGAACGTCGGCGGTCTCTTCGACTGTCAGCCCGGCAAAGAACTTGAGCTCGACCACCTGCACCTTGCGCGCGTCGAGCGCGGCAAGACTTTCCAGCGCCTGGTCGAGAGCAACGACGTCCAATGGAGGCGGACCGACGGCCGCCACTCCGGAGTCCAGCGGCACAGTGACGACTCGCGAACCGCGCTTTGCCGACGCCCGCTCGCGGGCGAGATCGACAAGGAGTCGCCGCACGTCCGGCCGGCGACCGCCAGGAAATGATTCCGGTCCTGCCAGCCCACGTGATGGGCGCCGGCCGGTCCTATGAAAGTTTCGTGCACCAAGGCCGTCGTCTGGATGGTGTCGCCAGGGCGCGCGCCGCGCATGTAACGCGCCGCCTGACGTCGAAGCTCGCTGTACAAGATTGAAGACACCTGCCGGTAAGCGTCTTCGTCGCCTGCATGCCAGGCGCGCAAAAGGGCCGTCACTTCGCCGGCACCTGTGTTCGCCACGCGTCCCATTCTAGTACCCACCGCCTTTTTACGCTTAGGTCTATAGAACCGGATTGCACCGCACAAGAGGACCGCAGCGGAGTCATTTATGCAGCTCGTACGGCTTGGAGCGCTGGCGATCTTCCTCATAACCGTGCCGTCGTCGAATGGCGAGGCGTCGGCGGCCATCTCCAGTGATGCCTCGCAACATCGCAGGGCCGCGCGACACGATGAGGTCGTCCTCCAATGGAACGACGTTGCCCTGGAAGCCATCCGCCATTCCACGCTCGGGCCGCCTATGGTGGCCCGCGCGCTGGCGATCGTGCACACGTGCATGTACGACGCGTGGGCGGCGTACGACCGGGTCGGCAGCGGCACCCGATTCGGCGTGAGCTTGCGGCGACCTCGGCGCGAACACAGCCCCAGTCACAAGCGGGAGGCGGTCAGCGTGGCCGCCTATCGCGCGCTCGTCGACCTGTTTCCGGCGCAGCAGGCGTTGTTCGACGACCTGATGGCCCGCCTCGAGTACGACCCGCTCGACACGACCACGGATCCGACGACCCCACGCGGTGTTGGCAACATGGCGTGCGCCGCGGTGCTCACGTTTCGACACGCCGACCGGTCGAATCAGCTCGGTGACATCAACGGTGGCGCTGCGTATTCCGACTACACGGGATATGTCCCCGTCAACACGCCCACGCAACTCAACGATCCGAATCGCTGGCAGCCGATCACCTTCGCCGACGGTCGCACACCCGGCTTCCTTGCGCCCCACTGGGGGTTGGTCGTGCCATTTGTGCTTCCGGCAGGAGATGCGCTGCGGCCCGATCCGCCCGCGCTGTATCCCGAAGGAGCCTATTTGCGGCAGGCGGCCGCCATCCTGCGCATCAGCGCGGCCCTGACGGATCGCCAGAAGATGATCGCGGAATACTGGTCCGATGGCCCGGCCTCGGAGCTCCCGCCGGGCCATTGGAACCTCCTCGCCCAGGTGGTCGCGCGGCGCGATCGACACTCTCTCGACGAGAACGTCAAGCTCTTCTTCCTGCTGAACAACGCGCTCTTCGACGCCAGCGTGGCGGTCTGGGAGTGCAAAGTGTTCTTCGACTACGTGCGCCCGATTACGGCCATCCGGTTTCTCTTCGGCGGTCAGCGTGTCGAGGCGTGGGGAGGGCCGTTTCAAGGCACGCGGATCATCGACGGCAAGGACTGGGTGCCGTATCAGCGTGGAACCTTTCTCACGCCGCCCTTTGCCGAGTACGTCTCGGGCCACAGCACCTTCAGCGCGGCCTCGGCGGAGATTCTGAAGCGTTTCACGGGCAGCGACATCTTCCGTCATGGGGTCGTGCTCGCGCCGGGCTCGTCACGCATCGAGCCGGGCTTCACCCCGCGATACCCGGTCGTCCTCTACTGGCCGACGTTCTCGGCCGCCGCCGAACAGGCCGGCCTGTCACGTCGGTATGGAGGCATTCACTTTCGGGACGGCGATCTCGAGGGCCGGGCGCTGGGACGCCGCGTCGCGACGATGGTATGGGAGAAGGCACAGCGCCTGTTTGCCGGCGTGGACTCGCCGTTGACCCACTGACAGGAGGAGTGTCATGAGAGAGCACGCGTTGGACCCATTCGTGGCGAACCTGGACCGCCGGCAACTTCTCATGCGGGTTCTCTTTGGCTCTGTTGGGGCGGCAGGCCTGGCGGCCTCCCATCCGAAGCCGAAGCGCACAGCCGGGGCAGAGTCATTTTTGACATAGCCTGTCTCGGCAACACGTTCTCGATCATTCTGGCGCCTGGAGCGGACCCGAACGATTTCTTGAACCAGCGCGGCACGACATTCATCGTGGAGGGCAATCTCTATCGTCACCGCACGATCCCCCGCGGAGTATTCGACTGGGATCCGTCGTCAGCGGCGCCGATCGGCCACTGGTTCTGTCGTGGATGGAATATCAATCGCACGGGCCGGCCCGGCGAAGAGGACCGGCCCGAACCATTCGGCCTCGTGCACTGGGAATGG
>DASYQV010000251.1:0-3118 GCA_036005125.1 Vicinamibacterales bacterium | reverse complement strand
GCGCGCCGGATCACAAGCCACAGGATCTGGCGGGATCTGGCGCCGACCGCGATTCGTACGCCAATCTCCCGGCGCCGCAGCGCGATGGCATGAGCCGTCACGGTGTAGAGGCCTACCATCGCCATGACGAACGCGATGGATGCGAGCGTGTTGAACAGCATCGCTGACACGCGCGGGTTCCATCTTGCCAGACTGAGCGCATCGTCCATCGTGAGCACTCGGTACAACGGCAGGTCGGGATCCAGCGAGCGAACCTCCTCGTGCAGCACCGGCGCGGCCGCGCTCGGATCGTCAACCGTCCGAACGATGAACGCAACGGTTGGCGGAGCACCTGCACGCAACGGAAGGTACACGACGGGATCCGGCTGCGGGGTCGTGCGCTGGCGAACGGTCGGGGACACGCCAACGATGGTCGTCCACGGTGCGGTCCCGGCCGCGTCATCGGCGCGAAGCTGAATGCGTCGTCCAATCGGATCTTCGTTCGGAAAATACATGTCGGCAAGCCGCTGGTTCACGATGGCGCTCTCGTGCCCCGGCATGCCGTCGGTCTCGGTGAACGGACGACCTTTGAGCAGTCGCACGCCCGTCGTTGCAAAGTAGCTTGCGCCAACCGCGAGCGACCAGACCGTTGGCAGCCCCTCACGGCCTGCAGGCTCATGCCCGGCGATCGAAAGTTGTCGTGCCACGCCGCCGCCGATGGGCAGCGCACTGGCCACCGCCGTCCCCGCAATCGATCCATGAGCGCGCAGCCGCGCATGGACCGCGTCGACGAACGCCATTCGCTCCTCTGACGTCCGGTACTTCTGAGGGGGCAGTGACACCCATGCCGTCAGGAGGCGTGAGGTGTCGATCGCGACCTCGCCGGCCTGCGCGGCCCGGAACTGCCCGAGGCCCACCACGACACCGGTGATCATGAAAAGCGTGATCGCAATCTCCGCGGTGAGGAAGATGACACTCCAGCGGCGCGCGCGTACTCCGCCGCTGCTGCTCCGACTTCCTTCCTTGACCACCTCGTGTGGCTCGATCCTCGAGATGTGGAGCGCCGGCACCAGGCCGACGACGAACACCGTTCCAAGGCACACGACGGCGAGGACGGTGAACACGCGCGCATCCATCGTGTACTCCATCCAATAGGGCAGCATGTTCTCCGGAATCGCTTTCGAGAAGAGCGAGATACCCGACTTTGCGACCCCGATGCCGGCAAGGCCTCCTAGAATCGCGAGCAGGGCGCTTTCGACGAGCAGTTGCCGGATGACGCGCGCACGCGTGGCGCCCAGTGACGCACGAATGCCAATCTCGAGCGACCGGGACGCCGACTGCATGAGCAGCAGGTTGGCCACATTGGCGCATGCAACGAGGACAATCAGCGCGCTGACCGTGGTGAACGCGAGCCACGCCGGGTTGGTAATTCCCCCGTTGTTGTAGTGCTCGTTGATCGGGACGACCTTCGGCTGAATGCCGTCGTTCGTCTCCGGGTGATCCCTGGCGAGCCGCATCGCGACGAGGTCGAGCTCCGAACGCGCCTGCGCCAGCGTGACCCCATCGGACAGGCGACCGATGACGCTCAGCCCCCGGATGTTGCGCGTCTGGCTCGCGAGCCCGGGCATGGCCGAAAGGGGCTGCCACACATCGGCGACGCCGGGAAACCTGAAGGGGCTGCGGACGACGCCAATGATGACGGACGGAACGCCGTTGACGGTGATCGTGCGGCCAAGGACCGTTCGATCGCCCGCGTAGCGCGACTGCCAAAGACCGTTGCGGACGATCACTACGGCCGGCGCGCCCGGCCGATCGTCATCGGCGCGGAAATCGCGCCCGAGCACCGGCGCTTCGCCGAGCAGGCCGAAGAGATTGTGTGAGACGTAGGCGTTCAGCACGCGTTCAGCCGCCCGGTCGTCGCCGCCGAGCGCAGCCGGGGCGGTGGCGAAGGCGGCGAGGCGAGTAAAGCTCCCGGTCCACCCCGTCGCATCCTGGAAATCGAGATACGACATTCCGCGCTCGCGGTCGCGGCTGTCCCGGGTCGAGATGTACACGACGCGGTCGGGACGCTCGATCGGCAGCCCGCGAAGGACCATGGCATTGATGAAGGTGAACATCATCGTGTTGGTGCCGATGCCGATGGCGAGCGTCAGCATGGCCACGAAGGCCAGGCCGCGTTCCTTCGCGAAGAAGCGAGCTGCAAACCGGAAATCCTGCCACACGTCCTGAAGCCACGGCCAGATCCAGACGTCCCGGACGTCGTCCCTGACGAGTTGCACGTTGCCGAGCGCACGGCGTGCGGCAGAGAGGGCCTCGGGCGGACGGAGGCCGCCCGCCTCGAGCTCCCGCTGCTTCATCTCACGGTGGAAATCGAGCTCCTCAGCGAGGTCGGCCTCGAGCCAGCGATGTCGGATCGCGTAGCGGAGGCGGCGGATCAGCCGTCGCATCTCAGCCTCTTACGTGGCGTTGAGCACTTTGTGAATAGCGAGAATCAGTCGCTCGAATTCGTGCCGTTCAACTGAGAGTTGTCTCCGGCCGGCTGCCGTCAACGCGTAATATCGCGCGCGCCGGTTGTTCTCGGAGACACCCCACTCGGCCTTCACCCACCCGTTCAGGAGAAGCCGGTGAAGCGCCGGATAGAGCGAGCTCTCACCGACCTGCAGCACGTCCTCCGAGGCGGTGCGCAGGTGCTGCGCGATGCCGTACCCGTGCGTCGGGCCGCGAACGAGCGTCCTGAGGATCAGCAGATCCAGTGTGCCGGGCAGCAGGTCCGGCGGCTGATTCGTCACTCCCATCGTTGTCCGATGGGAGTATCGGGAAGGAGGGGCCCGATGTCAAGCCCCATCGATAGACGATGGGGCCGTCATCGGAGGCCGGTGCGGCGGCGCATGATGCTGCTGCTCTCGCCGTGATGCGCTCGGCGGATCAGGAAAAGAGCGGCGGTGAACCGGAGTGCCACCACCCGCAAATTCCGCGGCGGCTGGAGGCGTAGCTTCGCTACAATGCGCCGAGGTGGCGGCTCACGATGTCTTCGTCACGGGAGGAACCGGCTACCTCGGCCGGCCGCTGATCGAGGCGCTCATCGCTCGTGGTCATCGCGTTCGCGGTCTCGTTCGTCCCGAATCCGAGACAAAGCTGC
>DASYQV010000250.1:0-2776 GCA_036005125.1 Vicinamibacterales bacterium | reverse complement strand
CTGCCGCTGACGCGCGCGCTCCCAATTCGCCAACAATTCCGGCTTCGAGGCACGACCACCAAATACTCGTCTACGCGGGGCGAGGCCCCAGCGTGCATCTTCGAGGTTCCGCGCGGACGACGATGGCATCGTCCAGACGCTCAGGTCAATTACGATTGGTCCAACAATGCCGCTCAGCCCCAGGCGCCCAGAATGATCGAACGCGATGAGGACGACGTTGCCATCCGGATACCCACAATGGTCGACGCGCTCTCCGAGATCTTCGCGAATCGGAGCCTTGGGAGTGACCTCCGGTACGAAGACGAAGCGGAAACGATCCGATGGTTGAAAGTCTCGGCGTACTCTGCGCGCTCGGCGTTTAAATCCGTCTCCGCGTTCTCCGCTTCCGCGGCGCGAGAGGCGCGCGGAGCCTGCAGGAGGCCGCGGAGACGATTCAAACGCCGAGCACGCGGAGCTCGCCGAGAGATCTCGACAGGGACGTTCACACACGTCGAAACCGGCACGCCGCAGCGGGGAACGCGATCGGAGACGCCCGAGCGAGGCGTGGACGGAGAGTCCTACGTTACGGCCGCCCTGCCTTCTGCATCTCGACCTGCGCGCGGAGCATCGCCTCCTGAATCTCGGCCTCGACCCAGCAGTTGGCGGCATCGACAAACGGATTCGGCCCGCCGCTCTTCAGTCTGGCGTGCTTGGCCACCATGTTGTACTGCGCCGGGTGATCGCCGAGCGGCACGTCACAGGGCAGGGCGCGAATCACCTTGAACGTGCGATTGAACTCGTTTTCGATCGCGGGTGTCACGTTCGCCGGGGCGCGATAACTGCACGCGAACACGACGTTGAAGCTCTTCCCGCCCTCCTGTGCCCGCATCGTCCAGGTAGTACACCCGCGCGTGTGGCCCGCCGTCAGGTGCGCGACGAGAGTGGTACCTCCAAGCGTCACCTCTTCACCGTCACGCAGCGTGCGGTCAATGGGGTGCGCTTTGCCGCCCGGCCTGATCGCTTCGAGCGCAGGCACGTCTTCCGACATCGCCATCACCCGCGCCCCGGTCAGCTCCTTGATCAGCGCGTCGCCTTCCTGATGATCACCGTGCGCGTGCGTGCCGAGCAGAATCCGGACGTCCGCGAACTTGAACCCGAGCTGCGTCACGGACTTCTCGATGGTGCGCACGTTCCTCTCGTACGTGCTGTTGAGAAGAATGTGTCCCTCCGGCGTGGTGATGAGGTAGGAGCTGAGCGTTCTGGTCCCGACGTAATAAATGTTGCCGATCACCTTGTGCGGAGGAAACGCCGTCGTCTGGTCCTCGTCGGTGCCCATGTTGCGGGACAGGATCGATCGCGGCGTATATGTCTGCCCCCGGACCGTCACGGCCGGCTGATCGGGCGGCCGCGCGCCCTGCGCCAGCGCCGCACGCGCGCCCAACACAAGAAAGGCCGCTCCGAGGAGAACTGCCGACACACTCCATCTGGACAATGCGTTCATAGGGCCCTCATTCGCTCGTTGTCCGGCGATCGACATCGTTCTCCCACTGAATCAGGAGCGCCTTGAGCTTCACGACGATATCGGTATGCTGCGCCGCGACATCGTGCCGCTCGCCGGGATCATCGCTCAGATCGAACAGGAGGAACTGACCGCCGTCCACCAGCATCTTCCAGCGCCCGGACCGGACCGCCTTCTGCTGCCGCTCGGCGCGGACGATTCGCCAGAAGAGCTGACGATCGATCGGAGGCGCCTGGCCGGCGAGGCTCGGCAGGATGTTGACGCCATCCCCGCGATAGCCAGCCGGCGGGACGATTCCGGTGGCCGCGAGGATCGATGCGTTGAGATCCATTGTGATCGCCACCTGGTCGGACGTCTTCCCGGCGGGCAGGCGGCCCGGCCAGCGCAGGATCAGCGGCACGCGGATGCCGCCTTCCCACAGCGTGCCCTTTCGGTGCTGGAGCGGAGCGTTGCGCGACAGCCACTCGCCGCCGTTGTCGTTGGTGAAGATCACCAGCGTGGTCTGCGCGATGCGGTTCCGGTCGAGGGCGGCGAGAATCGTTCCCACGCCCTGGTCGGCGCGCTCGAGCATGCGCACGTAATCCTGACGCGTAGCCGGGATCGGATCGTCGGGCATCTGCGCAAGCCGGCGGTCGCCCGTGCCGCTCTGGCGGGACGGACCGTCGCGTCTCGGGTCTGACGCGGACAAGTCGGGCGGCTGGAACGGCCAGTGGACCGCGTTGTACGCCACTTCGAGAAAGAATGGGCGCGCCGCGCGGCGATCGATGAAGCTTACCGCGCGCTTCGTGATCTCGTCCGTCAGATAACCAGGTGTCTGAACGGGCATCGTGTTCTCGTAGAGGTCCGGCGTGCCGTCGCCACGGCGGTGTGTGTAGTAGTCGACGGCGCCACTCAGGAACCCGAAAAACTCGTCGAAGCCGTGTGCGTTCGGTCCGAGCTCGGGCTTGAAGCCAAGATGCCATTTGCCGACGAGGGCCGTCGCGTAGCCGTTCTTCTTCAAGAGAGCAGGCAACGCCGTGCCCGTCACGGGCAGGCCTTGATCGCGATCGGCCGTGCTCGTGAGCGCCCACTCGATGCCGACCCGCTGCTGGTAGCGGCCGCTGATGAGCGCGGCGCGCGTGGGCGAGCAGACAGCACCGTTGGCGTACGCATTCGTCAGGCGAACACCCTCGCGCGCGAGTCGATCGAGGTGCGGCGTCTTCGCGTCGGGCACGCCGTAGCTGCCGATGTCGCCGTAGCCCATGTCGTCCATGATGACAAGCACAACGTTGGGCCTGC
>DASYQV010000249.1:0-2242 GCA_036005125.1 Vicinamibacterales bacterium | reverse complement strand
CTGTGGCGTCCGGCCGTTGACGACCGGGCTCTTCGAGATCTGACTGCGCGGGAACTCGCGCGCCATCGAGTGGCGCGTCAGAAGACGGTGAGAGGCGTACGTCAGCGTTTCGCCGGCGCCGAACACGCCGCCGCAATCCGGTGGGATCAACCCGTAGCGATTCGCAATCCGCACGGCTGCGGCGAGGCCGGATGCGCCTGCTGCTGCCGTGAGCCCGGTGGTGATCAGTTTTCGCCGCGAGATATGGCGCATACGCCTTCCTTTAGCCGCCAGCACGCCCCGTGATCATGGCTCGCATGCGGCTTCTGAATCCGGCCAGACAGACCATGATGACGTGGACGACAAGAAAAAGGACGAGAAACACGGAGACGAAAAAATGAAGCGTCCGCGCCGACTGCTGACCGCCGAACACGGTGACGGCCACGGGGAAGGCGGACGTGAACGCCGGCGACATCGCGAGCCCCGTCCAAATCACGAGCGGAAACAGCCCGAAGATGACGAGCAGATACGTGAGCCGCTGAAGCACGTTGTACGACCACGCCTCGGATTCGTCCGGCCGTTTGAAGCGGAGATGGCCGCCAACGCTCTGCGCGAGCGCCCGCCACGCGAGATCGCGCTTTGCAGGGAGCAGCTCCCGCCGGAAGTAGCCGGTGAACAGCCCGGAGACGAGGTAGAAGATGCCGGTCAGCACCGCAACCCATGCCGTCTGAAAGTGGAGATAGCGGCTCCAGCCGTTCTGATCGGTCAGCACAAACCCATAGCCGGTCGGCACCGACGATCGGGAGCTCGGAATCGGAAGCTGGAATAGCGCGGGCGTCAACACGCTGCCGGCCTCACCCCAATAGAACCGCGGATGCGAGACGACGATTTCGATGCCGCTGACGAGCAGGGCAAAGAAGCACAACGTCGTGATCCAGTGCGTCACCCGGACCACCGCCGAATGCCGGGGAGCCGCTGCGGTCACCGGCACAGCGGGCGCGAGTTCGACGACGAGGGCAGAGTCTTCCATGCGCAGCGGCGATACTATCATCGCCCGACGTAAGGGGAGGATAGTAATCATTAGGGCCGTCCCGCAGGATAACGCTCCTTCTCGGTTGTGGTTCCCGCAAGTCCTGATCTGATTGATACACTGGGAGTTATCTTCCCTGCATCGATTCGCACTCCGTGGCGTGTTCGCCGCCCTCGTCGCGTCCCCCATGCTGTCGTTCCGTCATCGTCAAGCCGGACACGTCATCGCATGGCATCGCAAGGAGTTCCGGCTGTTCTGGACGTGGAAGAGCCCTCGCGGCCCGCCACGACGACCAGCGATGCCGCACGACGTCCGTGACCTGATTCGTCGAATGAGCCGAGAGAATCCGCTCTGGGGCGCGCTGCGCATCCGCATCAGCACCTCCTGCGTCGAGCAAGGAACGATGCTGGGCTTGTAGTACATCGCCGCCGTCCGGATGCCGAACGGTCCGCAGCAACGCCTGCAACGCCCCAGGACGTCGCAGCTGACCGTCGGCGTGGACATCGCGCGCAGCCGGCCACACATGGCCGGCTCACACATCCAGGTCGGTATCTATCCGGTAGACTGTTATGGATCTCATGTGCGGCGGAACACCCGCGGGGAGGGAAGCATGCATCGGAGCATCGTTGCGGGACTGATGGCAATTGGCCTGACGACCGCAGTCGTCGGTGCCCAGCAAACGGAGAGGTCCTTGAGTCCGGACGGCTCGGCCCAGGCGCAGGTGCTTGGGAGATGGACGAAAGGCGAACGTCCAGCCTTCACACTCGGTAGGGAGAATTACGTCGGCGGCAAATGGATTGAGATCACCTACGGGCGCCCGCTGCAGCGTGGGCGTGAGCTGTTCGGCTCGGGCCCAAACTATGGCAAGGCTGTGAACGACGTCGGGTCGGCGCGGTTACCCGCGCCGCCAGTGTGGCGTGCCGGGGCAAACGTCTCGACACGGCTGAAAACCGAGAGCGCACTCACCTTCGGGGACAAGACCGTGCCTGCCGGCGAATACAGCCTGTTCATCGACTTGAATGGCCCCACCCAATGGACATTGATCGTGTCGAGCTGGGCGGCACAGTCGAAGTTCGATCCCAACAACAAGACCGCGCTCTGGGGCGCGTACAACTACACGCCTGACAAGGATGTCGCTCGGATCTCGATGAAGGTCGAGAACCTGCCGTTTGCCGTCGAACAGCTCACGTGGGCCTTCCTCGACATGACGAATGACGGCGGCCGCGTTGCGCT
>DASYQV010000248.1:0-11663 GCA_036005125.1 Vicinamibacterales bacterium | reverse complement strand
ACGGTCGCGGGGCAGACATCCGCCGATGGCCCCTATTCGACGACGGGACCCTTGTCGGGATACATGGACTTTCATTTCAACAAGCCGTCGGATGCCCACGGTGTCCTCGATTTCCACCGGTTCGTCCTGATCTTCAGCCATGGTTTCACGCCGCGCATACGGTTCGTTGCGGAACTGGAGCTCGAACATGCCGTCGTCGAGGGGCTCGAGGAGAAAGGGGCGATCGAGCTCGAGCAGGCGTACATCGACTTTCTGCTGACGCGCGGCTTCAACCTCCGTGCCGGCATGCTGCTGGTGCCGATGGGGATCGTCAACGAGCGGCACGAGCCGCCGGTGTTCAACGGCGTCGAGCGGCCGTTCGTGGACACGGTAATCATTCCATCCACCTGGTTCGAGGCCGGAGCCGGCATGCATGGTGAAGTGGGCAGCGGCCTGCGCTACCGTGCGTACGTCATGGCGCCTCTCGATGCCGCGAGGTTCTCGGCCGACGAAGGGATTCGGGAGGGCCGGCAGGAGGGCTCGCAATCCAACGTGCGGAACGTCGCATTTGCCGGCCGCGCCGAATACATCGGCCTTCGCGGGTTGACCGTCGGCGCCAGCGTGTGGAGCGGCAAGTCGAGCGTGTCGATCCGGCGTCTCGACTCACAGGTGAGGATTGGCGAGATCGACGCACGCTACAAGCACGACCGTCTCGAAATGCGCGGCCAGTTCGCGCAGGTATTCATCGGCGATGCCGGGCCGCTGAACGACGCGGCTCGCCTGCTGACCGGCGTGTCGCCGAATATCGCGCGAGAGCTTCGGGGGTTCTATGGCGAGGTCGGCTATCGTGTGTGGAATTCAGGACCGGGTCGCGACCTCGTCGGGTTCGCGCGGTACGAAAACTTCGACACGCAATTTCGGATGCCTGCTGGATTGGTCCCCCTCAAGCAGTTCGACCGCGAGGCATGGGTGATCGGCGCGACCTACTATCCGGACCCCGATGTGGCGGTCAAGATCGATTACGTCGTCCAGCGGAATCAATCATCGATCGTGAAGGCCCCTGCCAGTCTCAACATCGGTCTCGGGTGGTGGTTTTGAGATGCGCGTCATGACCGCACGGCGGCGCCAGGCGGCACGTGTCTTCCTCCTGAGCCTGTTGGGGCTCGCTGCGCCGCTCGAGTCCGAGGAGCGGCGCGTCGTTCACATCACCGCCGAACGATTCGCTTTTACCCCGTCGCAGATCGTCCTCGAAGCGGGCGAAGAAGTCGAGTTACGCCTGAAGAGCGACGACACGGCGCATGGTTTTCGGATCGCCGGAACGGCAATCAACGTTGCGATTCCGAAACGTGGCCGGAGCGAGCTGTCGGTCACGTTCCGTCCAATGGAACCTGGACGCTACACGTTCGAGTGCACGCGCATGTGCGGCGCCGGTCACAACTTCATGCGAGGCGTTCTGATCGTGCGCGGGCGCGCCGATCGGACGGGCGAACAATGAGCGATCGGTGGATGCGCGCGGCCCTCTATTGCATGGTCAGCGGATCGGCGCTCGTGGCGACCGCAATGCTGGCTCGCGGTCAGATGCTGCCAACCAGGCCCGGCGATCCCCTGCGGGGGATTACGCCGGCAGAGTTCGAGGAATTCCGCCTGGGCCTGGAGGACTTCACCGAGGTCGAGACAGTCGAGGATGGGCTCGGTCCGGCATTCAACGCCGCGAGTTGTGCCGTGTGCCACAACGTGCCGGCGATCGGTGGAATCAGTCCGATCCTGGAGACCCGCGCCGCACATCGTGACGCGTCTGGAGAGATTCGCGCGCTCAATGCGGCAGGCGATACGCTCATCCACCTCTTCTCGGTTCCGACCCACGTGTGTCAGCCGACGATACCCGAGGAGGCGAACGTCCTGGGGCGGCGCATGCCGATTCCGCTGTTTGGCGCCGGTCTGGTCGAGGCGGTTCCCGACGAGACGCTCCTGGCGCTCGAAGATCCCTTCGATCGCAACCGCGATGGCGTCCGGGGCCGCGCAGCGATCGTCGTCGATGTCGCCACTGGTGAGCGACGCGTTGGCCGATTCGGATGGAAAGCGCAGCAGGCGACGCTGCTGGCATTTGGCGCCGACGCGTACCGCAACGAAATGGGCATCACCAACGATCTCTTCCCGCAGGAGTATGCGTACGATGTCGGGGATGAGCAGATGCGGCGCTGCGATGTTCGGCACGATCCGGAGGACACAAGGAACCCGGCAACCGGACGCCGCGGAATCGATAACTTCGAGGCGTTCATGCGATTTCTGGCGCCCATCCCGCGCGCGATCGCCGACGACGCGGTGCGTGACGGCGAGCGGATCTTCGGCGCGATTGGATGCGCCGCCTGTCATGTGCCCGCGCTCTCGACCGGACCGAGCGCGAATCCGCTCTTCAATCGGCGGGTGGTGCCGCTGTTCTCCGATCTGCTCCTGCACGACATCGGCACAGGCGACGGCATCCCCCAGGCTGCCGCGAAGCCGGAGGAGATTCGCACGCCAGCGCTGTGGGGGTTGCGGTTCCGGCGTCCATTCCTGCACGACGGGAGCGCGGCAACCATCGACGATGCGCTCCGACGCCACGAGAGGGAGGCGGAGACCGCGCGTAGCGGGTTTCTGCGGTTATCGATCGAGGATCGCGCGCATCTGCTGTCGTTCCTGCGTTCGCTTTAACCTCTGACGTGGAATAAATCGGTTGGTTACGGATATCTACGGAAGAGGGTGCGCCGGCACGGAGGCAATTCTTCGTCGAATGACATCCGATCGGGCACGGCAACATGACGAGCGCGTGTGGGCAACCTTCGAGGCCGAAGCGCTTCCCCACGTGGACCGCCTGTTTCGGTTGGCGATGTGGTTCGAGCGGGACCGCGACGAGGCCGAGGATCTCGTTCAGGAAACCCTGAAAGAGGCGCTCGCCTCGTTTCACCGGTTCACGGCCGGGACGAACTGCCGCGCCTGGCTGGTGTCGATCCTGCAGCACATACGTGGCAACCGCCGGCGGGCAAGAAGCCGCTCGCCGTTCATCGCCGATCCGTTGGAACGAGCAGCGGATGCCGTCCCCTTCACGCCGCCCGTTCCACAAGAGCTCACCGACGATGAGGTGCTCGCGGCGCTCGGGCGCATTCCGGTGCCCTACCAGGAAGTGATTGTGCTCTGCGACGTGGAAGAGTTCACCTACAAGGAGATAGCGGCGGCCCTGAGCCTTCCCGTCGGCACAGTGATGTCACGGCTCCACCGCGGCCGGGCGTTGCTGAGACGGGAGCTGGCGGCGTATGCGAACGCGGTCAGACGACGCCACGAGGGACTCTAGTCCAAAGCAGGCTGATATGCAGTGCCGTGACGTTCGGGATCTTGCTGAATCGTTTCTGAGCGAGCAGCTCCTCGTGGAAACCAACCACGACGTGCTGCGTCACCTTGAAAGCTGCCCCGAGTGTCGGTCCGAGCTCGAGGGGCGCCGGTTGCTGCGGGCGGCCATCCACCGGGCGTTCCTGAACGCCGACGCACTGCGCATGCGCGAAGATTTTGCTCGTGACATCAGGCCGCGGTTGCGCGCGTCGAGACCGGGTGCGGGCCTCGTGTCCAGGCGGCGGGCAGTCGCGGCGGCTGCGGTGGCGGCAGCTGCCGCGGGCGCCGGCGTGTTTCTTCGTCCTGGCAGCCTCGACGCGATCGCGCTCGATGCGGTCGGCGACCATAGGAATTGCGCGGTCCGGTTCAGTCTGGCCGAGAAGCCGATTCCCCTGGAGGAGGCGGCGAGACGTTATGCGGCGTGGTACGGGCGCCTGCTGGACACGCCGCTGGCCGACTTCGCACTGAGTGCCGGGCCGGTTCACGTGATCGAGCGTCATGCATGCGTGTTCAACGGACGTCGCTTCGCCCATGTTGTGCTGCAATTCCAAGGGCAGCTCGTTTCGCTCCTGGTAACGGAGGATAGACCTTGGCTGCCCGCTCTGACGGATCGCCAGGGACGACCCCGCCTCACCTGGCACGGCGCAGAGGGATTTGGCGCGGTGTCGTTCGCGACGTCGGGTCACCGCGTCTTCGTCGTGAGCAACCTGAGTGAACCGGAGCTCCGAGAGATGGGGGAGACCCAGGCAGGTCCTCTGGCACGGAGGCTCGCCGGAGCCTGAGGGAATATTCGGCGCCACTTCGGAGATTAGAAAGAAATGACTCTTCGACGCTCGCTCGCGACGGTTGGCGCCTTGGGCACGCTCCTCGCGGCCTCTTACGCGGCCATCAGCGGTCCGCGGTCGCACCCTGGCACGCCTTCACCGGCCGCGAACGCCCGCGTCGTGGCTGAGCTGTTTACGTCGGAGGGGTGCTCGAGCTGCCCTCCGGCCGATGCGCTTCTGAGCAATCTCGTGCAGCAACCGATCAACGGCGTCACCGTGCTTGGTCTGAGCGAGCACGTGGATTACTGGGATCGCCTCGGCTGGCGCGACCCGTTTTCCTCTGCTGTCTTCACCAGCCGCCAGTCGGAGTACCAGGCCAGAGTGTTTCGTGGCAGCGAGATCTACACGCCCCAGCTCGTGATTGACGGTTACCTCCAGGCGATTGGCAGCGATGCGAAGGCTGTCGAGCGTGCAATCGCCAAAGCCGCTCAGGCTCCGAAGGCGGCCGTTGACGTCGCGGTGGTGCCGGGTGACGCCGGACCGAACCTGCGGATTCAAATCGACGTCAACGTGCCGCCGGTGGTGACCTTGCATGAACCCGCCGACGTGATCCTGGCTCTGACCGAGGATCGGCTGGCGAGCAATGTCGCGCGCGGCGAGAATCGTGGCCGCCGCCTGACGCACAGCGCAGTGGTCCGCGTGCTGACCCGCGTCGACATCATGTCACCGGACACGCGCCGATGGTCGACCACGACGTCGGCGGCTGTCCGACCGGAATGGAAGTCCGAAAACGTGAAACTCATCGCGTTCGTGCAGGAGCAAACGACACGGCGCATCGTCGGGACTGGATTCTTCAATCTTGGCGCTCGCTCTGAGGCCCCGTGAGCGGAGCCCGCGCCACCGAATGCATTGACCACAGAGAGCGGAGGGGCGTTATGACGCGAGCGATCTCATTGGCAGTGGCGTGCGCGATCGCCGGAGGGGCGAGTACGTTCGCCGCACAGAAGTCCGACCAGCAGATGACCTACACCGGGTGCGTGGCTCCCGGCAAGATGGCGGGGACGTTCATGCTCACGAACGTAATGGCCGGCGACGGGATGAAGAAGCCGGACGCCGCGACCGCGAAGATGACACCGAAAGAGCTCACCCTGTCCGGCACGGCAGTCAAGATCGACCCGCACCGCGGTCATAAGGTCACCGTCATGGGGCCCACGATGATGGAGAAGCAGCAGAAGATGACGGAGACCAAGATGACGGTCACATCGCTGAAGATGGTGTCGACAACCTGTCCGTGAGCACGCCCCTGGCGGACGTCTGTGAAACACACTCGATGACGGCAACCGTACGGCGCACCGTCGCGTGCGTGGCCCTCGTCCCTGCGCTCCTGCAGCCGGGGGGCTCAGCACGACAGCTGCCACCCGGCGGCATCGATGTCGACTTGTTCGTCAGCGTGGCCGCTCTCGACGATCGCGAAGCCGAGGCGGCCCTCGCGCAGATCGCGGACGCGTGGAAGAACGGCTATACAGCGTTGTTCATCGACGTCCTCGATCTGATGAGCCGGACAAACCTGGGCACGCCATCGGCGTGGGGCCGCATCAGTCGTCTCGCTCGCTTTCTTGAAGATCGCACCGGGCAGCGGTTCGGTACGGATGTGACGCGCTGGCGCGATTGGGTCTGGAGCCTCCCCTACGATCCCCATCCCGAGTACGGGACCTTCAAGGGCCGGCTCTATGGTCAACTCGACCGGCGCTTCGAGGAATTCTTCCGCGCACCGGTACGAAGCTCGATACGGCTCGACGAAGTGGAGTGGGGCGGGGTCGCGGTCAATGGCATCCCACCGCTCGAGTACCCACGCCACGTCACTGCCTCGGAGGCCGGATACCTGGAAGACGCCAACATCGTGTTCGGCGTCTATGTCGACGGCATCGCACGGGCGTATCCGAAACGGATCCTGGCTTGGCACGAACTGGCTCGTGACCGGTTCGGCGCGCGCGAGTTGACAGTCGTCTACTGCACGTTGTGCGGGACCGTCATTCCGTACGACAGCTACGTCGGCGGCAGCGCGCGCGTGTTCGGCACCAGCGGGCTCCTGTACCGTTCGAACAAGCTGATGTTCGATGCCGAAACCAAAAGCCTCTGGTCGAGCCTGGACGGAACGCCAGTCATTGGCCAGCTCGTCGGGTCCGGACTGCGTTTGTCTACCATGCCGGTCGTCACGACCACGTGGGCGGAGTGGAAGCGCGCGCATCCCGACACGACCGCGCTCTCGCTCCACACAGGCTTCACGCGGGACTATTCCGAAGGGGCCGCGTACCGCCAGTATTTCGCCACTGACGATCTGATGTTTCGAGTGTCGAGGACCGACACGCGTCTGGCGAACAAGGCCGAGGTATTGGTGCTGCGACTCGCGTCTCCAACCGGAGTACCTGAACCAGTGGCGATCGCGGCTGATTTCCTGCGTCGCAACCGCGTGTATCACGTGGACACCGCCGGCCAGCATCTCGTCGTCGTCACAACGGAAGCCGGCGCGAACCGCGTATATCAGGCGGGATCGCATCGCTTCAGCAGGACCGAGCTCGACGGCCGCGTCGTTGATACCGCGGGTCGCGCGTGGGTCGCCGGCGAGGACGAACTTCGCGCAACGTTCGACGCCACCCTTCGTCTGCCGAGAGTGCCGGCACATCGGGCATTCTGGTTCGGCTGGTACGCTCAGCATCCGGAGACGGTGCTGATCAAATGAGGACATCGACGCGTCCCGCCGACACTGGCCACGCGGCCGGCGGATTCAGCCGGAGGACCCGGCTGGGCTCCTGACCCTCGCGCGCGCCAGGACCTTTTCGGCCGATCACGCCAACCTGGTGCCGCTGTTTCCGTCGAACAGATGCAGCCGCTCGCGTGCGACGGCCACGAACGTCCGGGCACCGACCGCTGGCGGCACGGCCCCGGCGACGACTGCGAGCAACGGGTCGAGACCCGGCTGATCGAGGCGCAGGTGCAGCAGGTAATCGTGACCACGCGGCTCGACCAGATCGACTGTTGCGCGCAGTTGGCCACTGCCGGCAAGCGAGAGATCCTGCGGGCGGATGCCGGCCACCGCGCCGGGCGGCGTGTCGATTCCCACGAGGCTCGCGGGAACGAGGTTCATCGCGGGAGCGCCGATGAATCGGGCCACGAATGTGTTGACGGGCCTGGCGTACACCTCGAGGGGCGGCGCTATCTGCTCGACGACACCGTCACGCATGACGGCGACGCGCCCGCCGAGCGTCATGGCCTCTTCCTGATCGTGCGTCACGTACACGACCGTGACGCCGAGTCTGCCGTGGAGGCGCCGCAGTTCCGCGCGCGCCTGGGCGCGGAGCGCGGGATCGAGATTGGAGAGTGGTTCGTCCAGCAGGAACGCGTTCGGCTGCCGCACCATCGCTCGGCCGAGTGCGACCCGCTGGCGCTGGCCGCCGGACAGTTGGGCGGGACGACGATCGAGCAGGTCTTCGATGTCGAGCGCGGCCGCCACGTCGACTACCCGTTGCGCCACGATTGCCGGGGCGGTGCGCCGCACCTTCAATCCGTACCCGAGATTGTCACGTACGCTCATATGGGGATACAGCGCGTAGCTTTGAAAGACCATCGCCAGGTCGCGGGCTTGCGGCGGTACGCCGGTCACGTCGACGGCCCCGAGGAAGATGCGACCCGCGCTCGGTGTCTCGAGGCCGGCAATCAGACGCAGGAGCGTGCTCTTGCCGCACCCCGATGGTCCCACCAGAACCAGAAATTCCCCCTCGTCAATGGCGAGGTCGACGTGGTGGATCGCGGTGTGCCCGTTGGGAAACGTCTTCGAGATCGCCTCCAGTCGAAGGGCGGCCATCCGTTCAACCCTTGCTCGCGCCCGCCGTCAGGCCGGCGACGATACGCCGCTGGCACGTGAGGACCAGGAGCGCCACCGGAATCGTCGCCAGCACTGTTGCCGCCAACACCTGGCCCCACGGCACCTGGTACCGCCCGCGCAAGAGTGTCACCGCCACCGGTACGGTGTAACGCTCCGGACCAAGCGTGAACGAGAGCGCGAACAGGAATTCGTTCCAGCAGTAGAGAAACGTGAGGATCGTGGCCGATGCAACGCCGGGCGCGGCCAACGGGAGCACCACGTCCCACAGTGCCCGGACGCGCGATGCCCCGTCGAGCATCGCGGCCTCCTCGAGCTCCGGTGACAGGTGCCGGAAGAACGCGGTGAGCAGCCACACGGCGAGGGGCGCAGAAAACGTCACGTAGGGAAGTATGAGGCCCGGGTACGTGTCGAGCAGCCGAAGCTCGCGAAGCATCAAGTACAGCGGCGGCACGATCGAGATCTGCGGGAACATCGATACGGCCAGAATCAGAGCGAGGAGAAACCCTCTGCCGCGAAACCGCAGCCGTGCCAGCGCATATCCACACAGTGCGGCGACAGGCACTGCGACCACCGTGGTCGTTGCCGCTACGACGAGGGAATTGCGGACGGGAACCAGAAAGTCGCGCTCGTCGAAGAGTGCCCGGTAATGCTCGAAAGACAGCGCGCTTGGCAGCAGCCGTGGCGATTGGAACAATCGCGATTCCGGCGTCACCGACGACGCGATCATCCAGCAGATGGGAAAGAGCAGCATCGTCAGGAGCGCCGCACCCGCGAGAACGGCAACGCCGGACCCGACCACTCTCACGTCCGATCTCCGACTAGCGAGCGGCCCAGCGCCCGAACCCAGATCAACGCGAACGCGAACGTGAGAAGGAACACCGTCACCGACAGGGCTGACCCGTAGCCGAACCGCAGGCGCTGCATCAATGCGATGAACGCATAGAGCGAGAGTGGTTCGGTGGCCGTTCCGGGCCCGCCGCCGGTCACCACGTAGGCCACATCGAACAGGCGCATCGCGTCGAGCATCCGAAACGCCGCGGCGACGACGAGCGCCGGCCGGAGAAGCGGCAACGTAATCGTGACGAACCGGCGCACAGGACCGGCGCCGTCCATCCGCGCCGCCTCGTGGAGCGCCGGGTCGATGGTCTGAAGACCCGCAAGGAGCAGAATCGCGACAAACGGCGTCGTTTTCCAGACATCTGCTGCGCCAATGGGTACCCAGGCGGCAAGCGGATCCGCAAACCAGTCGAACGACTCCTGCACCAGGCCCAGCCTCTGGAGTGGCTTCGGGAGGATTCCGGCCTGCGCATCGAACATGAAACGCCAGACGAGCGCGGCGACGACGGTGGGTATGGCCCACGGGAGGAGTGCCGCGAGACGGATCAGAGCTCGCCCGCGCACCGCGGTGTCCATGACCACCGCGAGCGCAAGCCCGAGTGTGAGTTCCAAGGGAACGGTAATCCCGGCAAACGTGACAGTGTGGAGAAGCGCCGCGGTGAACCGGGGATCGCGTGCCGCCTCCACGAAGTTTGCGAGACCGACAAAGGGTCGGCCGAGCCATGGGAGCCGCAAGTCGTGTCCATGGAGCGCCTCCCAGCCGGTGGCGGCGATTGGCACGAATGCGCCGAGCACGATGAAGACCAAGGCCGGCGCGACGAGGCATGCCGCGTGACGCCTTTCCTCGCGTTCGATCGCGGCCATGTGCCGGCTCATGGTCCCTGTTCCTCGAAAGCGAGGCCCGAGCGTGCGAGGACCGACCGCATCTCGCGTGCGGCGTCGCGAAGAGCCGCCGCCGGCGCCTGCTGTCCGCTGAGTGCACGATGAAGTCGGACCTGGAGAATTTCTGAGAGCTCGCTGTAAACGGGCGTCACCGGGCGTGCAACTGCGGCGTCGAGTACTTCCCGCAGCTGATCGACGGGAAGAGGAAGGGCGTCGGCCAGGGCAGTCGTATCGTAAAGCGAACGGCGCGAGGGGAGCTGTGAGACGAGGCGCGCGCGTTCGAGCATCTGCTGCGGCGCGGTCAGGAAGGTGACAAGCGCCCAGGCCAGAGCGGGGTTCGCGCTCCAGGCGTTGACTGCGAGTTGGGCGCCGCCGAGTGCGGCCGTCGGCCGCCCGCCGTCCCCGGCCGGAAACGGCGCGACGGCGAAGCGGCTGGCCACCTGTGATTGCGTGCCGTCCTGCAGGAGCGCCCACGCGTATGGCCAATTGCGCATGAACGCCGCGTCGCCGTTCTGGAACGTGTAGCGGACCTGCTCCTCCTGCCACGTGAGGACGGACGACGGAACGAACGCGTCGCGCCCGATCGCCTCGCACATGAAGGTCAGAGCGCGTATGGCGGCCGGTTCATCCACAATCACTCGCCCCCGCCCGTCGATGATGCCACCGCCGAACGCGCCGAGGTGCTCGAGGAACACCGTGATCAGCCCTTCGTAGCGCGCGCCCTGCCATACCAATCCGAACCGCGTCGTCCCGGTATCCTGCAGGCGCCGCGCGATGTCACGCAGTTCTGCAAGCGATCGCGGCGCGGCAGGGACGAGGTCTGTGCGCCAGTAGAGCAGACCGAGGTCGACGAACCAGGGCACCCCGTACAGCCTGCCTCGCCACCGCGAGGCCGCCAGGGCCGCGGGAACGAAATCGTCGACGTCGGGGGCAAATCCGTCGAGCGGGAGAATCCATCCGGCACCTGCGAACTCCGACGTCCAGACGACGTCGAGCTGCAGGACGTCGGGATCAGGCGCTCGAGCGTTGAGCCACTGCACGTACAGCTGATGGCGCTGGTCGGCGGCGTCGGGGGTGACGCGCAGCTGGACGTCGACGCCGGGATGCCGTTCGCCAAACCGAATGAGCTGGCGCCGCACCACCGCCGCTTCAGGGCCCAGTGCACTGCCGGAGAAGGTCAGCCGCGTGACCTCGTCCCGTGCGCCACACGCCATCGCCGGAGCAGCCGCGAGCGCGGCGACCACCCACAGTCGAAGGGCACGTCGCATGCTGCGTCGCGCGACGATGCCGCACGGTCGACACACGCAAGGCGGAATCACGTACGATCCAGGATCATTTGCTATTCGCGAGCACAATCAGAGTGTCACAACACAAGCGGGATTGTGCTCTCCGCACTGCCGAAGCGAACTATCGCCCAAGACTGCGCCAGCCGTCTGGCAGCGACGTCGGCTGTGCGTCAGCCCGGCGCGTGAGCTCGGTATATGCAGCCGGAATCGTATGTCGCTTCAGGACGCACACCAGCAGTCGATGGGGTGCGTCAGCATGGGTACACCGGTGCGGAATGTCCCCGCTCACGATGCTGCTGCAGGAAACGTGGCCGTGCACGAGGGGACTCGGCGCACCTCGTGGCTGACGCCAGTGGATATTCTGGAGATCGCCGAGTCGAACTTCGGCGGTTCTCCACGCGTTCCAATCTGATTGCACCCGTATCAGCGTCTCTTTGTGCTCCACAGATCGCCCTCTCCGGCCAAGTAGACCGCTCACGAGGGCACAACGCCTATCCGGTGAAGGGGGGATCCTTTTGACTCGTCGGCCCAAATGCCAGCGGCAAGAGCACATTCCTCGACGTCTTCGCTCTGATGTCGGACCTGATTTCATTGGGGCCGGACGGCGCAGTTGGGGAGCGAGTTCCTGATTTTAGAGATCTCGTGTGGATGCGAGAGCGCGGTCATTTC
>DASYQV010000247.1:0-20453 GCA_036005125.1 Vicinamibacterales bacterium | reverse complement strand
TACCGTTATCATCAATCCCATCTCGGGCACCGGGGGCCGCCCTGAGATTGCCCGCCGGCGCGCGGAGATGGCGGCTCGGTGGACCGGCGAGCGGGGCATCGACGCGCAGATCTTCGTGACCGAGCGGCCGGGACACGCGCGCGACCTCGCGCGTTCGGCCGTTGCCCGGGGCGGGCGGCTCGTCGTTGCGTGGGGCGGCGACGGCACCATGAACGAGGTTGCGTCGGAGCTGGCGTTCACCGATGTCGCGCTCGGGATGATGCCGAGCGGATCCGGGAACGGACTGGCGCGCGAGCTCGGCCTCCCGCTCGATCCAATCGCGGCGCTGGAGGTTGCCGTCGGTGGCGCGGAGCGCGTCATCGACGCCGGCGAGATCGACGGCCACCTGTTTTTCAACCTGGCCGGCATCGGGCTCGACGCGCGCGTCGCGCACCGTTTCGCGCAGGACGGCCTGGTCCGGCGCGGCTTCAGTCGCTACCTCGAAATCGCCCTGCGAGAGCTCTTCACCTACGAAGCCGACGAGCACACGATCACGTTCGACGGCGGCGAGACGCTTCGCGTGCGGGCACTGCTCATCGCCATCGCCAACGGCCGGCAGTACGGGAACAACGCGCGCATTGCCCCGCACGCGCGCGTGGACGATGGATGCCTCGATGTGATTGTCGTGAGCGAACGTCCGGTCGTCGAGGCGCTGCTGCAGGTCCCACGGTTGTTCACCGGAACGGTCGATCGAGTGCGGGGCGTGACGAGCCGCACCGCGGAATCGGTGGAGATATCCTCGGCCCGCCAGGTGCTCTTTCACATTGATGGCGAACCGTTTGTGGGGAGTGCCAGAATCGTCGCGCGCGCACGACCCTGCGCGCTCCGCGTACGGGTCCTGCCCGTTAAGTCTTAAGCCCTAAAGGCTTACGGGCAGTGTTACAGAATGTTTACACCACTCGGGATGCCAAGGGATCAAACATAAGGGCACTCATGTACGCACGTCAGCTTCGTAAAGCCGCACACACCCGTCGATTCACCATCCACAACACTGGCACCTCCGGTTGGCAGGTGCAGGCCGAGAACGACAGCACGATAGTCAAGAGCGTCCTCTACAACGATTGGCATCGCGTGGAGCGCGCGCGAGCGGCCTTCGCGTTGGAGGTCGCGATGCTCCGCGAGAGTGGCTGGACGGAAACCAATTAGTAGGCAGTAGGCAGTAGGCAGTAGAAAGTCGGCGGCGCGGCATCTAAAGATGCGGCCTACGACACCGAAGTAACTACTGCCTACTGCCTACTGCCTACTGCCTACTCTTATTCCACGAACCGGTAACCGAGGCCAACAACGGTTTCGATCTGTTGGCCGGCGGCGCCAAGCTTGCCGCGCAGGCGTCCGATGTGGACGTCCACCGAGCGTGTTTCGATCAGGCGGTCGTAGCCCCAGACACGCTCGAGGAGACGATCCCGCGACAGCACACGGTTCCGGTTTTCGACCAGATACCGAAGCAGCTCGAATTCGCGCCGAGTCAGACGGACCGGCGCGCCGTCAACGCTCACCGATACCGCATCGAAATCGGCGTGGAGGTGCTTGCCTTGGTACGTCACGGGCGCGCTGCCGCCCGTCTGCGCCGACGCGCCCCGGCGCAGCACCGCACGTACGCGCGCCGCCAGCTCGCGCAGGCTGAATGGCTTCGTGACGTAATCGTCGGCGCCGACCTCGAGACCGGTCACACGATCGGCCTCGCCGGTCCGCGCCGTCAGCATGATGATCGGCGTCCGCTGCGTGTCAGTGCGTCCGCGGAGGATGCGACACACTTCGAGACCGTTCAGCACCGGTAGGTTGAGATCGAGGATGATGAGATCCGGCGGCCGCTCGACGACGGCTTTGAGCGCTCCATCGCCGCTCGCAACGATCGCCACATCCATGTCGCCGCCGCGTTCGAGGGTGTGCTTGATCAGACCGGCGATATCGTTCTCGTCCTCGACGACGAGGACGCGAGTCTTCGTCGGAATCCGGGACGTGCTGGTCGTTCGAGGCTCGCCCGCGATGCGGTCGACCTGCTCCGACAGTTGTTCCACCGTGTACTCCGTTTCCACACCGGCGGACCGCGCCATGAAAGACACGTGTTGGAGACCCCGGTCCGATGTGAGGGCGGGATCACGCTATCGAAGACAGGTTTCCGGTTGGTGACGCAGTTGTTAATTCTGGGTTACGTCGGGTAAGGCCTGGAACCGGCAAGCACGCGCCGGACCTCTTCGATCAGATCGTTCGGCGGGCAGGGTTTGGGAACGAACCAGTCGCAGCCGGCCCTCGTGGCCCGCTGCAGCTCGCCCGACCCGTCATGCGCCGTCAGCGCCACCACGGGAATGTGAGCCGTCCGGCTGTCGTTCTTGAGCCGGCGCGTGGCTTCCCACCCGTCGAGGACCGGCAGGCTCAGGTCCATGAGGATGACATCGGGATACTGCGTCGAGGAATGGGCAATCGCATCGAGACCGTTCGCGGCCTCGATCACGTCGAAGCCCGAGATGGTCAGCTCCTGCGCGTACAACTGGCGCAGATCGGACTGGTCCTCGACGATCAGCACCAACGGCCGGGTCCGGTCGTTCGCACGCCGGCTGGCAATCTCGTCCATTCGATATTTCTCTGGCGCGATTATCTCACGGTCACCGCGTCAAACGTGCCTGAGGTGAGTGGCCGACGAGCACATCAGGTGCGGTGTGGTCGTCCGACAGGCGTCAACCTCAAACGACCGTGCCGGGCGGAATCACGCCGCCCTTGGGCACGACAATAATGCCCCCCCGGATGTAGTACCCATCGCCGTCGGCCTCCTCGACCCTGGCTTCGTTCACCAGACGCGCCCGGTCGCCGATGCGGGCATTCTTGTCGATGATGGCGCGATCGAGCACGACGTCCCGCCCGATGCCCATGGCCGGCCGGCCGTCCGAGGCCGGCGCGTTGTCGTAGAAGTCGGCGCCGAGCAGGACGGAACGGGTGATCCGGCTGCCCGCATGGATATGCATCCGAAGGCCGACGACCGATTCGGTCACCCTACAGCGGTCGAGGTAGCACCCCTCCGTAATGATGCCGTCACGGATATGCGAATCCGTCACGCGGGTTCCCGGCAGATGGGGAAGGTGTGTGTAGATCGGCCGCGCCGGATCCCAGAACCGGAACGGAGGCGAAGGACGTACGAGCATGACGTTGGCTTCGTAGAAGGATTCGACCGTGCCGACGTCGGCCCAGTAGCCGCGATAGAGGTATGCGTTTACTTTGTACTTCCCGAGCGCCGCCGGAATGAGCTCCCTGCCGAAGTCCACGCCGGGCTCGCGCGCCAGGATCTCGAGCAGCACGTCCCGCGAGAAGACGTATACGCCCATCGACGCCATGAAGGGCTGCGCGTCGCTGTGTTCGGTGAACGTCGCCCCGGGCGGAATGCTCCGCGCGATTTCGTGGAGCCGCGTCGTTTTCGGCTTCTCCTCGAACGCCACGATCTGCCCGTCGTGGGCGAAGCGAAAGATGCCCATCTGCGTCGCCGTGTCCAGATCGACCGGTTGCGCGGCGATGGTGATCTCGGTTCCCTGGCTGGCGTGCGCATTGATGAGCTCGCGGTAGTCCATTCTGTACAGATGGTCGCCGGCGAGGATGAGGTAGTACTTCGCCTCGTGCGTGAGGAAGTGTCGTTGTGCCTGGCGTACCGCATCAGCCGTGCCCTGGTACCAGTGCGGGTTGTCCGGGGTCTGCTCGGCGGCCAGGATCTCCACGAAACCACCGGAGAAAATGTCGAGTTGATAGGTGTTCGCGATATGTCGGTTGAGTGAGGCGGAATTGAACTGCGTCAGGACGTAGATGCGGCGTATGTCCGCGTGGAGACAGCCGCTGATGGGCACGTCGATCAGGCGGTATTTCCCGCCAATCGGCACCGCCGGCTTCGACCGCGTGGCGGTGAGCGGAAACAGACGCGACCCCTGGCCTCCTCCGAGGATGATCGCCAACGTGTCGTTTGTCATGCCCATGAGAGAACGCTGCAAAGGTTTCGCCGCAGCGAAGTAACACAACCGTTGCGGGATCGAGCCGTATTCGTCACGCCAGCCCTCTATCCTGTGGCTGCATGCACGTGGGTATACCACGGCAGACGGTGGCGCGGACAGTGACGCTGAGCCTCAGCGTCATCGTCTGCGCCCACAACGAAGCCCGGTATGTTGCCGCGTGTCTGCATTCCGTTCTCGCGCAGACGCGTCCGCCCGACGAACTTCTGGTTGTCAACAATGCGAGCACCGATGAGACGCGCGCGGTGGCGCTCGAGATCCCGCATGTGCGCGTCGTGGACGAGGCGCGCAAGGGCCTCGTGCTCGCTCGCGAAGCGGGGCGACGCGCGACGTCGGGCGATGTTCTGGTGTACCTGGATGCGGATTGTCGCGCGCCGCTGACATGGCTCGCGCGAGTGGAGCGCCACTTTCGTCGCGACGCGCGGCTGATTGCCCTATCGGCTCCGTACCGGTTCTACGATTGGGACTGGTGGGGACGGACGCTGATTCGGGCGTATGACATCACGCTGGCGCCGGCGACACAGCTGCTCGTGAAGCACGTGCTCCGTCTCGGGACCATCTTCTACGGCGGCAACTTCGCAGTGCGCCGAGAGGCGCTCGATCGCATTGGGGGATTCGATACGACGATTGAGTTCCACGGCGAGGACACGAACCTGGGCCGCCGGCTCTTCAAGGTGGGCAAGGTGGGCCTCTACCGCGACTGTTTTCTCCATACATCCGCGCGGCGGTACGTCGCGATGGGAAAGACCGCCGTGTTCCGGGTCTACGTCCGCAATTTCACATCGGAGCTGCTGCGCCACCGGCCCAGGGACACGAGTCATCTGGATGTGAGGATCTGATGCCCGGGTATGAACCATTCCTGCTCTGCGACTTCCACGTCCATACGCGCTGGAGCGACGGCCGGCTGACGGTCACCGAGGTCGTCGATCTCTATGGCCAGACCGGCAGGTTCGACGTCCTTGCCATCACGGATCACATCCTGATGAAGAAGGACCTGCTCGCGCGGGCCGGCCGCCTCGCGACGCTCGGCCGGCGCACCTTCGGCGTGCGCGAAGAGAACTTCGACGCATATCTGGCCGACATTCGTTCGGAAGCGAAGCGGGCCCAGCGCGAATACGGGATGCTCGTTGTGCCCGGCGCCGAGGTGACGCAGAACCACATCCGCAGCAGCAAGAACGCGCACATCATCGCGCTCGACATCAAAAAGTACATCAGCGCCGATCAGTCGGCCAACGACATCCTGCGCGAAATCCGCAACCAGGACGCGCTGAGCATCGCGTGTCATCCCCATCACCGCACCACGCGCCGGCTCGAGATCAGCACCTGTTACCTCTGGGATCATCGCAGGGAGCTCGCGCCGCTCGTCGACGTCTGGGAAGCGGCCAATCGCGACGACCTGTTTTCCGTCACGAGCCTCAAACACTACCCGTATGTCGCCAACAGCGACTTCCACAAATCCAAGCATCTCTACTCGTGGAAGACGCTGCTGCGATGCGAAAAGAACTGGCCCGCCGTCAAACAGGCGCTGCGCCTCAACGTCGACGTCGCGCTCACACTGTTCCGCGACGGTGTCTGGGCCGCGTAGCGACGACAGCCACGCAGAAGGCGCCACGAAGGACACGTAGAACGGGCCACCAAGGACACGAAGATCACAGCGCGGCCGAGCCGCAACCAAAGCCGCGCTGTGATCAAGATCCTGTATCTCTAGCGCTTCGTGGCCGTCGTGGCCAGGCGGCTCGTCACGCCTTCAGCAGCTCCCCCCGTCGCAGCTTTCGATAGAGCTCCAGCGCGTCCCGGATGATCTCGATCGCTTCCCGGGGGCCGAGCAGATCCTCGACGACGACCTGCTTGCGCTCGAGGGCCTTGTAGTCCTCGAAGAACCGCCGGAGCTCCAGCAGGACGTGCGCAGGAAGCTGTGATTTATCGGTGTAGTCAGCGAACGCCGGATCGCGCACGCTGATGGCGACGATCTTGTCGTCCACCCCCTTTTCGTCGCGCATCCGCATCACGCCTATTGCGCGCGCCTCGACGATGGTCAACGGGTGGACCGGCTCCTGACCGAGCACAAGCGTGTCGAGCGGGTCGCCGTCGTCACAGTAAGTACGCGGGATGAACCCGTAATCGGCCGGGTAGTGCACGGCGCTGTAAAGGACGCGATCGAGCCGGAGCAGCCCGGTTTCCTTGTCGAGTTCGTACTTGTTCTTGCTGCCCTTCGGGATCTCGATGATGACCGGGAATGCCGAGGTGATGTGGGAGTCGTCAACGTAGCAATCGTGCCACGGGTGCATTCGTCGAGTGTAGCGTGAGTTTCCCATCGATGCCGGTGGGGAGTTTACAGACGCGAAACAGGTCCGTCACAGAGGCATCATGTGCCGTTCCTATTCTTCCCATGACTCCAGGGAGGAATGATGACGCAGCATAAGTGGATAGCGGCGGTGTTGCTCGTGGGGTTCTGCGCGGTCACCGCGTATGCGCAGACCGATCAGGGAAAGGTCAGTGGCACGGTCCGCGACCAATCGAACGCGTTCGTGCCCGGCGCCAAGGTGACCGTGAAGAATGAGCGGACCGGCGAGGAGCGGAGTACGGTCTCGAACGATCAGGGCTATTTCCTGATCAGCTACCTCAAGCCGTCGACGTACACGATCAACACCGAGAAATCCGGCTTCGGCGCGATTGAATACACCTCCATGGCCTTGGCAGTCGGGCAGGAGCTGGCCCTCGACTTCGAGCTCAAACCCGCGGGCGTTCAGGAAGACGTGACCGTGACGGGCACGGCGCCGGTCCTGGACATGAGCTCCGCTCGAATCGGCGTGAACCTGAGCCAGCGGGAGGTCGACAATCTGCCCGTGAATGGACGACAGATGTCGCAGTTGCTGCTCCAGGCACCCGGCTCTCAGAACGCCGGAACCGGCACGTGGCAGGACATCCGTTTCTCGGGCCGCGCGGTCGAGCAGAACGCCATCCGATACGACGGCATCGAAGGGTCAGCAATCATTGACGCGGCTCCAGGCAACCTGAATGGCGAAGTGGCGACGCCGTTCAAGTTGCAGGCGAGTCTCGAGAACATCCAGGAATTCCGCGTCGAGTCGAGCGCCTATCCGGCGGAGTACGGCACCGGCAGCGGCGGACAAGTGAGCGTCATCACGAAATCAGGGGGCAACAGCATCCACGGCGCGGCGTTCGAGTACCTGCGGCGTGACAGTCTGGACGCACCGAACTACTTCGATTCGACGCGCCGGGCCGACGGCCGCGTCATCCAGGAGCTGGGCAAATCGCTCCTCAAACAGGATCAATTCGGAGGATCGATCGGCGGCCCGGTTGCCCGCGATCGGGCCTTCTTCTTCGGCAGCTTCGAGCGCTACCGCTTGAACGCCGGCATCAACATCGTGGAAGCCGTGCCGAGCCCGGCCGCCTGGGCGCGCGCGGTTCCGGCGATTGCAGCGCTCCGTCCGAACTTCCTGGCCCCGGGGGCCGTCATCCTCGACGGCAAGTCCAGCAGTCCCGACTTCGACATCGCACAGCTGCAGAGTCCGCAGGTGGTCACCGAAACAGCCGCGAGCGGTCGCTTCGATTTCCGCATCAAGCGGAACTGGTCCAGTTACGTGCGGGTATTCCACGATCAGGGCCGGAGCGACGCGCCCGACAGCGTCTCCGGACGCATGGTCCGCACCACCGCGAACCCGACCAACGCGGTCTTCAATCTTCAGGGCATTCTGTCGGAGCGCACAACGAACGAATTCAAGTTCGGATACAACGCTGCGCCGACGCGCATCAGCGCCACGCTGCCGGGCGGCGGCATGGATCTGTCCGCGACGACGATCAATCTGACGGGTTCCGTGGCGAACTTCGGGATCGCCGGTCAGGGCGCGAGCTCGGGCATCACCATCCCGGGCGGCCTCATCCGGTCCAACAGCGCGCAGAACGGTCGTGGACAGCCGTACGATCCGTACACGCTGTCCTTCGTCGATTCGCTCAGCTCGCTGCGCGGCAACCACTTCATCAAGACGGGCGGTGAAGTGCGGATGATCCGTATGGACACCGACCGGCTCGGCGGGACGACATACACCTACCAGAACGTCTCGGCGTTCCTCGTCAACACGCCCTCGTCGATCCAGTTCCTCGGCGACGAGAGCGCGCCGAGCGTCTTCAACAACGGCGCGACAGGACCTCGCCATCTCCAGCAGGAGTACTACATCGGGTACATGCAGGACGAGTGGCACGCTAGCACGGCTCTGACGTTGAACTTCGGCGTTCGATACGACTACTACACGCCCATGCGCGAACGCGACGATCTGCAGGTGAAGTTCAACGTCGATACGGGCCTCATCGATCCGCCCACGACGCCGGCCTTCAAGTCCACGAAGACCAACTTTCAGCCGCGGGTCGGCGCGACTCTCCTCGCGACCGAGAAAACGATCCTGCGCGGCGGCTTCGGACTGTTCGTCGGGCCGGGACAGACGGAAGACCAGATTCAGACGTTCGCCGACTCCGACCGCGTCAGCACGACGCTGTCGTCGGGCCCGAACCTGGCCTTCCCGCTCGACCCGAGCGTGGCGACGTCGACGTTCATCAACAATCCGAACAACCGTTCGTACCAACCCCGCGCCTACCGCAACGAGTACGAGATTCCCGAGCGCATCTGGCAGTACACCGGCTCCGTTCAGAGGGATCTGGGCGCGAACATGGTGGCAACGGCAGCCTACGTCGGATCGCAGGGGCGCAACCTGTTCCTCCGCAGCATCGCCAATCCGATCATCGGTGTCGTGACGAATCCGAACCCGGCCAGTGGCGCGTTCGTGATTCGCCAGTTTTCGATCGTCCAGCGCGATGCGAGCGGAAGCGTGACCGCCGTGCAGAATCCGTACGCCGAAATCGACACCAAGACAAGTGGAGGCCGCGACCACTACAACGCGCTGCAGCTCGGATTGTCGCGGCGTTCGGCGAACGGCCTCGCGCTCAACGGGCAGTACACGCTGTCCCGGAGCTTCGGCAACACCAGCGGCTCGAACGAAGCGCTGACGGCGGGCAATATCGCCCAGACCCTGGCTGCGTACGATTACGATCTCGGATACAACGCCTTCGACGTGCGCCACACATTCAACCTGAGCGCGTTGTATGCGCTGCCGTTCGGCACCAGCCGCAAATACATGAACTCGGGTGTCTCTGGAGCGCTGCTCGGTGGCTGGGACGTCGGCGGCATTGTCAATGCCCGGAGCGGCTTGCCGATCGACGTGCGTATCACCCGTCCCGACATCGTATACGTCGACGGCGCAGGCATGGTCTTCAATAGTCCAGCGGCAGGACGCGCGGCCGTGATCAATACGCCGAACGGCGGCGCGTCGCGCAACGTCCGCCGGCCGGATCTCGTGCCCGGCGTCAATCCGTTCGTCACGAGCGGCGGTCTGCTCTTTCTGAATCCTGCGGCGTTCGCCACGCCCGCTCCGGGGACGTATGGCAACCTGCAGAGAGGCGCTCTGCACGGACCTGGATTCGCGCAGGTGGACCTCGTCGTCTCGAAGCGGTTTTTCTTCAATGGTCCGCGCAACGGGGAATTCAGGCTGGAGATCTTCAACCTGTTCGATCGGACGAACTTTGCGAGTCCGGTCGCCACGCTGCCGAACGCGCTCCCGACGACGTCGACAGGCGAAGCGAACCGGGTCCAACCCGGACAGCCATTCACCCCGGCGGCAGCTGGAACGTTCGGAACCTTGACCAGCACGGTAGGACGGACCGTCGGCCTGGGGACGAACCGCCAGGTTCAGCTCGCGTTCCGCATAAACTTCTAAGCTGACGACGTGTCCAGGGCCCGCCCCCTCACCGTGGAGAGAGCGGGCCTTGTGATCGACGTCACCGGGTCGACCCGGCCGCCGGTTCCACCTTCACCAGCTGCATCGTCTTGGCGATTGGCCCTCCCGGTCCCATGAGGACCGCGCGCACCTCGTAGAGACCGGTAGGCACATTTCTCAACTCGAACACGCTCGTGCGCTGCGAATTCCTGCCGTCGAGTGGCCGCATCTTCAGATGCGGCTCGCGCGCTCTGTTCACGGCGCCGGATCTTGTTCACAGCGCCGGATCTAAAGATCCGGCCTACGTGCGTTGGGGAGTTGCGGTCTCGTTGCCGGCCAGGATGGCGCTCGCCTGAGCATCCCCGGCGGTTGTCGAGCAGCTCTGTTTCCGAGCGCCGCGCTCTCACGCTATGCTCGGGGGACCCCATCGCATCGCTCCGCACGAATCGGACCGCATTCGCATGCAAGAGACGACAGCACGCCAAGGAGTCATCGCCAGTGTGTCTGGGTTGTTCACCGGGGTCGCTGCCGGGTTCATTGGTGTCGGCGGCGGAGAGTTTCGGATCCCGGTGCTGGTGGAGCTCCTCAAATTCCCGCTCAAACTCGCTGGCGGAGTGAATCTCGTCGTCGGACTGTTCACCGTGGCCCTCGGCGCCCTCCGCCGATGGGGACAGCACTCACTGACACAGGACGATCTGATGCTGATCGGCATTATGGGCATCGCGTCACTGGCCGGCGCCGCCGTCGGTGTGTTCGGCCGAGAGAGGATGCCCGTTCGTCCACTCCGCGTCGTCGTCTGCGTGTACTTGATCGTCGTCGGTATCTGGATGTTGTACGAATCGTTTGCACACGCCGAGCACGTGCTCCTCGAGCCGACGGGGATGGCCCGTTGGATATTGGCCGCTGTGATCGCGCTCGCGATCGCGGTCGTCAGCGGTGTTTTGGGTGTTGCGGGTGGCGAGATGCGTATTCCTACGCTGTTGTACCTGTTTGGCGTGCCGATCGTTGAAGCGGGTACGCTCAGTCTCGCCGTGTCCATCCCCACCGTCGCGGCCGGCGCGTTCACGGACCGACGGCTGGGCGGCATTCCCAATTCCGTTGTACGAGTGGCGGTGATCATGGGCATCGCGTCAGCCATCGGCGTGCTGGTTGGCGCCGCGTTGGTGCCGTACGCGAGTCGTGAGGTGATCAAAGGCACACTCGGTGTCGTCCTGTTGCTCGCGACGGTCCGTCTGACCGTCGGGCCGTCGCATTGATGGGTCAGCATCGCGCACCTTCTTCGGCGTCATTGGCGCGTAGGAGGCGCTGAATTTTTCCAGGCGGCAGTTGGTCGGGTTGCTGCCCGTCGGCCAGTGAGATCACCGACACTGACATGCGGCCACCGAGCGTTTGCGCGATGTTCATCGCGCCTTGTCGAAACGACCAACTGCAGCGAGAAGTCTGACGGTGTGCTCGCCGTAATGGCAAGGTGCTCGTCTCGTTTGCGATCGAACGGATTCGGCCGAAATGTGAGCTATCAAGGCGGACGACTGCCGTAACGCGAGCGGTTGGGGCTCCGCCAGACTCACTGACCGCGCGCGTGCCATCCGCGTTGACGATGGTATTCGGCGACGAGCTCCTGCAGCCGCTCGCGTGTGAGGACCGCGCCGGGATCCGTCCGCAGCGGCGTGTCGAGGAAACGATCGGGCAGCGTGTCCTCCTCCGGCGTCCACCCCGCGAGCACGTTGATGCGCCGCTTGGCCGCCACGATGCGGCGCGCGGTTTCACGGAGCTCGTCCCCCGTCACATCCCAGCCGGTGACGGCGCGCAGCATGGCGGCCGACTCGCCATAGAAGTCGGTGAAGACACCGCGCAGGAACTTGCACAGGATCAGGGAATCCATGAGCGCCGCGCGATCCTCTGTCTCGATCGCGTGGCCCACCGACTCGAGCGTCGCGTGGCGTCGATTCACCTTGTTCGAGAAGTCCACTTCGTAGGCGCCGCTGCGGTTGTGGTCGGCGCCGCGAGCCCCGACCGCGAATCCGAGGGCCATCGTCTGCAACGCCCGGGGCTCGTAGCCGGGGATCTCGAGGCCCTTCACCTGCGGCGCGAACGCGATGCTCCCCCGGCCGATGGCGGACGCGGCGCGGCGACTACCCTCAGCCAGCAGGTTCCCGAGGCCTTCCCGCGCGCCGATCAACTCGATCGCCTTCAGCACGGCATCGCCGCTGCCGAATCTGAGCCACGGTTCGTCGACGAGTCCGCGCTCGACACACTCCATCGCGAAGGCGATGGTGCCCCCGGTGCTGATGGTGTCGATGCCGAGCTCGTCACACCGCCGCGTCGCGCGGAGGACGGCGTCGCCGTCCGAGACGCCGCAGAGCGAGCCGAGGGCGAACAGACTCTCGTACTCGATGCGGACACCGCTGTCGCCCAGCGGATAGATGTGTTCGCATCCGATCGTGCAGGCCACGCAGCTCGCCCGGGTCCGCGCGCGCCCGGCATCGAGCTGCTCAGGCGAGAGCCTCGCCGCGCCCTCGAAGGTGCCACTCTGGAAATTCCGGGTCGGCAGCGTGCCGAAGCGGTTGAACGTGAGGAGGTTCGTCGCGGTTCCGAGCTCGCGGTACTTCGCTGTGGCCGGTCCGAAGGAGCGTCGCGACAGATCGCGGCTCAGCTCGATCAGCTCGTCGGGCCGGGCCCACTCGCACCGCTGCGATCCACGGACGGCAATGGCCTTGAGGTTCTTGCTGCCGAGCACCGTCCCGCTGCCGCCACGGCCGGCGTGGCGGCCGTCGTGCGAGATCGTCGCGTATCGAACGGCGCGCTCGCCGGCCGGTCCAATCGATGCGATGCGGAAGTCGGCGCCGAGCCGGAGGCGCAGCTTCTCCTCGGCCACATGACACGCCTCGCCGCGGACATCGTCTGCAGTCTCGAGCCTCGCTTCCCCGTCGTCGACCACGAGGACCGAGCAGGCGTCGGCGCGACCGACGATGACGATGGCGTCGCAGCCGCAACGCTTGCCGGCGATGGCAAACCCGCTGCTCGCGAGCGAGTCGTTGAATCGCCCGGTCAGCGGGCTGCGGCTGACGACGGCAAACTTGGCGGAGGTGGTGAGCGGACTGCCGACCAGGGGGCTGAAGGCGAAGACGAGCGGAGCTTCCGGCGACAGCGGATCCGCGGCGGCGGCGCCCTCCTCCAGCAGCAGCGCCGCGCCCAGACCGCTGCCGCCCAGGTACTGCCTCAGCACCGCGTCGGGGAGCGAAACGCGCTCCGCGCGGCCGACGGACAGGTCGATTCGCAGATAGCAGCCGTGATAGCCGGGTGGCATGACCGGCTAGCCGCCGGCGTCGGCAGACAGGATCAACAGGTGATCGTGCTCGGCCAGAACCGTATCGGGATCCCTAACGAATTCGTCACCATTCAGGTTCGCGGCTATCGAGGGGTGGAAGCCTTCCGCCGCGACGAGCCCGGTGAGTGCCGGGAAGCGCGCGGCGAGGGTGCCGAGCAGCTCGCCCAGCGTGCACGCCTGTACACGAAGCTCCGTGAGACCGACGCGCTCGCGGGGAATACCCAGAAATTCAACGTACATATGGTGGCTCGAACCCGAGGATTGCCACAAATGATAGCATGTGCCAGACGCCGACGCGTCGCGCCGCATGAGCGAGCATACTCCACCACGCCAGCCCGGTTCGGCCCGCCGCAGCCCGTCGGCAGGCAAGCGTTCACGCGTCCGCGGGACGCCCAAGGGGCGGAGTGTCGATCCGCAGGCGCGAAAGGACGTGCTCGCGCTCCTCGGCGAGGAGCCGCGCCGGCGGGACCTGCTGATCGAGCATCTCCACAAGATTCAGGATCGGTTCGGCTGTCTCCGCGCCGCACACCTCGTCGCGCTGGCGGACGAGATGAAGCTGTCGATGGCCGAAGTCTACGAAGTTGCCACCTTCTATCACCATTTCGACGTGGTGAAGGAAGGCGAGCCCGAGCCTCCTGCGATTACCGTCCGCGTCTGCGACTCGATCTCGTGCGATCTCGCCGGATCTCACCAGCTGCTCCAGGTGTTGCCGTCGATGCTTGGCCCTGGGGTCCGGGTGCTGCCTGCGCCGTGCCTCGGTCGCTGCGAGACCGCGCCAGTCGCCGTCGTCGGTCAGAACCCGGTCCCACACGCCACGGTCGAGACGGTGGCCGCGCGGGTTCGAGCCGGTGCCGTCAGACATGTTATGTCGGATCCCGCGATCACGCCGGGGCACATCGACTACGCCGCCTACCGGGCCGCGGGCGGATACCGCCTGGCCGAGGCGTGCGTCAGCGGCGCGCGGAGGGCGGCCGACGTCATCGCGCTCATGGAGGAATCGGGCCTGCGTGGTCTCGGCGGCGCAGGCTTCCCCGCCGGGCGGAAATGGAAGATCGTGTCGGCCGAACCGGCTCCGCGTCTGATGGCGATCAACATCGACGAAGGCGAGCCGGGTACGTTCAAGGATCGGTACTATCTCGAGCGCGATCCACACCGGTTTCTCGAAGGCGCGATCATCGCGGCATGGGCCGTCGGCATCGAAGGCGTGTACATCTACCTGCGCGACGAGTATCACGGCTGCCGTGAAATCCTCGAGCGGGAGCTGGCCGATCTTCAGCGCGATCCGCCATGTGCGCTTCCGAGGTTCCACCTCCGCCGGGGAGCCGGCGCGTACATCTGTGGCGAAGAGTCCGCGATGATCAATTCGATCGAGGGTAAGCGCGGGGAGCCGCGTCTGCGTCCTCCTTACGTGGCACAGGTCGGGCTGTTCGGCCGTCCCACGCTCGAGCACAACATGGAGACGCTGCACTGGGTCCGCGCGATCCTCGAGAACGGGCCCGCTTGGTTCGCCGGACACGGACGGCACGGCCGCAACGGCCTGCGCTCGTTCTCGGTGAGCGGGCGTGTGAAGCGGCCGGGGGTTCATCTGGCGCCGGCGGGCATCACGCTTCGGGAGCTCGTTGACGAGTACTGCGGGGGCATGCTCGACGGTCACACGCTGTACGGCTACCTTCCGGGCGGCGCCTCGGGCGGCATTCTGCCCGCTTCGATGGCGGATGTACCGCTCGATTTCGACACGCTCACGCCATACGGCTGCTTCATCGGATCGGCCGCGATCGTCGTGCTGTCCGACAGGGACAGCGCCAGAGCTGCCGCCCGCAATCTGATGAAATTCTTCGCTGAGGAATCGTGCGGCCAGTGCACCCCATGTCGCGTCGGCACCGCCAAAGCGCTACCACTCATGGCAGAGCGCCGTTGGGACCGGCCGCTCCTGGAAGAGTTGTCGCAAGTGATGGTCGATGCGTCGATCTGCGGGCTGGGCCAGGCCGCTCCCAACCCGGTACTCTCGGTCATGAAGTATTTCCCTGAGGAAGTCGAGTGATGCTCGAGACCAACGCGGCCGCGGCGGTGTCCACCGTGACCTTCACGCTCAACGGGAAGACCGTCGTCGGCCGGGCCGACCGGACGATCCTCCAGACGGCGCAGGCCGAAGGTGTCGAGATCCCGCGTCTCTGCTACATGGAGGGGATGCGCGCGGACGGAAACTGCCGGACGTGCATGGTGGAGATCAAGGGGGAGCGCGTGCTCGCGCCGTCCTGCTGCCGCTACCCGAAAGACGGCATGGAGGTCACGACCAACAACGCCCGCGCCCTCACCAGCCAGAAGATGTCGATCGAGCTGCTGCTGGCTGATGTTCCCGAGGCGTCCTACACGCGGAACTCGGAACTGGATCGCTGGGCGAAGAAGCTGAGCGTCGCCAAGCCCCGGTTCGGTGCGCGTCCGCAGCCGGTCGAGGATCTCTCGCACCCCGCGATGGCCGTTCACCTGGACGCCTGCATCCAGTGCAAGCGCTGCGTCCGCGCCTGCCGCGAAGAGCAGGTCAACGACGTGATCGGATACGCGTTCCGCGGCGACCACTCGAAGATCGTCTTCGACCTCGACGATCCGATGGGCGATTCCACCTGCGTCGCCTGCGGCGAGTGCGTCCAGGCCTGCCCGACCGGCGCGCTCATGCCGGCGCGCGACGTGGCCAACGTGGTACCGGAAAAAACGGTTGACTCGGTCTGTCCCTACTGCGGTGTCGGGTGCCTGCTCACCTACAACATTACGAACAACCGGATTCTGTTCGTCCAGGGCCGGAATGGACCGGCGAATTCCAGCCGTCTCTGCGTCAAGGGGCGCTACGGCTTCGATTATGTGCAGCACCGGCACCGGCTGACGAAACCGCTGATCCGCAAGCCAGGCGTCCCGAAACACAAGGACTTCGTCGTCGATCCGGAGAACTGGTACGAGGTCTTCCGTGAGGCGACGTGGGAGGAGGCGCTCGACGTCGCCGCAAAAGGACTGCGCGACGCCCGCGATACGTACGGCAAGCGTGCACTCGCCGGTTTCGGCTCGGCGAAGGGGACCAACGAAGAGGCGTACCTGTTCCAGAAGCTCGTCCGCACCGGCTTCGGATCGAACAACGTCGACCACTGCACCCGGCTCTGCCACGCATCGAGCGTGGCGGCGCTGATGGAAGGGATCAATTCGGGCGCGGTGTCGAACCAGGTACGCGACGTCGCGAAGGCCGAGGTCATCTTCCTCATCGGCGCGAACCCGACCAGCAACCATCCCGTCGCTGCGACGTGGATGAAGAACGCGGCGAAGGCCGGCGCCAAGCTGATCGTGGCCGATCCGCGCCGCAGCGATCTGGCGCGTCACGCCACCTACTTCCTGCAGTTCAATCCCGATACCGACGTCGCGCTTCTCAACGCCATGCTGCACGTCATCGTCGATGAGGGGCTGGTGAACGAGGCGTTCGTTCGCGACCGCACGTCGGGCTACGCCGAGCTCGCCGAAAACGTGCGGAAGTTCCCGCCCGAGGTGATGGCGCCGATCTGCGGAATCGACGCGCAGACCATCCGCGAGGTCGCCCGGTTGTACGCGACCTCGAAGGCGTCGATAATCATGTGGGGCATGGGGATCTCCCAGCACGTGCACGGAACCGACAACGCGCGCTGCCTGATCGCGCTCGCCCTCTCGACCGGTCAGATCGGCAAGCCCGGCTCGGGTCTGCATCCGCTGCGTGGCCAGAACAACGTGCAGGGCGCGTCCGATTCGGGTCTAATCCCCATGTTCTATCCGGACTATCAGCGGGTCAGCACGCCGGCAGCCCGCGAGCGGTTCGAGTCCTTGTGGAAGACGACGCTCGATCCGGATCCCGGGCTCACGGTCGTCGAGATCATGAACGCCGCCAAGAAGCGCCAGATCCGCGCGATGTACATCATGGGCGAGAACCCCGCGATGTCGGATCCCGACGTGGACCACGCGCGCGAAGCGCTGGCGCGGCTCGATCACCTCGTCGTCCAGGACATCTTCCTGACCGAGACGGCGTATCTCGCCGATGTCGTGCTCGCCGCCACCGCATGGCCCGAGAAGATCGGCACGGTGACGAACACCGATCGCATGGTGCAGCTCGGTCGCAAAGCCATCGATCCTCCCGGCGACGTCAAAGAGGACTTCTGGCTGCTGACGGAGCTCGCGAGACGCATGGGCCTCGACTGGCGCTACACGCATCCGCGTGACGTGTTCAACGAGATGCGCACCTGCATGGACTCGATCGCCGGCATCACGTGGGAACGTCTCGAGACCGAATCGTCGGTGACCTATCCCTGCGTGAAAGAAGGTGATCCCGGTCAGCCGGTTGTCTTCGTCGACCGATTCCCGACCCCGACGGGCCGCGGCAAGTTCGTCCCCGCGGATCTGCTGTCGGCCGCCGAGCGTCCGGACGCCGACTTTCCGACGGTGCTCATCACCGGCCGTCAGCTCGAGCACTGGCACACGGGTGCGATGACGAGGCGCGCCTCGGCGCTCGACTTCATCGAGCCGGAACCGGTCGCGTCGGTGCATCCGCTGGACCTGGAGTCCTACGGAGTGGCGCCGGGCGGCACGCTGACGATCACCTCGCGCCGCGGGAGCATCTCCCTGTACGCGCGCGCCGACGATGGGATGCCGCGGGGCGCGGTCTTCGTGCCGTTCTGCTACTACGAGGCCGCCGCGAACATGCTCACCAACCCCGTCCTCGATCCGTTCGGGAAGATTCCGGAATTCAAGTACTGCGCGGTCAAGGTGATCCCTGGCGGAGCGCCTCCGGAGCGTCTGAGCTTTGGCGGCGGAAGCCTGCTTGCGGACCTCGTCCCCGACGTGCGGCGATAAGTCGACCGACGCCCCGACGGTCGTCTCGACCTCGGAACCATCCAAGGGGCTCCGCCTCTCGATATCCCGCGGAGCCCCTCGGCTGGTTCGACCAGTATCTTTTGGCGCGCTCTGTCTACCGGAACGGCTTGACGCCGTTCCTTCGAGCGCGCCTAGCCCGTTATGCCGTCGCACAACGGGTACAGAATTCTCCGTTCCGGGCCGCATAACGGGCTGATGACCGAACCGAGATCCGCGGCTGCCCGCGACGTGCGGATGCAGGGCTTTGCGAAGCGCAACACCGTCGAGGCGGCGCTGGCCTGGCTGGACGGTCAGTTGCGCACGCTCGAGGCCGAGCTCGTCCCGCTCGCGGCCGCCGCCGGCCGCGTGCTCGCCTCCCCCATCGTGAGCGACATCGACGTTCCGGGTTTCGATCGCGCGACGATGGACGGCTACGCCGTTGTTGCAGACTCAACGGAAGGGGCGACCTCGTACAACCGGCTCACGCTCCGGATCGTCGGGGACGCCCTGCCTGGATCGCCGTTCCGGGGGACCCTCACCGCCGGTCAGGCTGTCCGAATCATGACCGGCGCTCCGATGCCGGTTGGCGCCGACGCCGTCCTGCCGGCGGAGTTCGCCGAGGTGATCGCGGAAGGCTGCGACCAGGTCGCCGCACTCTCGACGATGTCGCCCGGCAAGAACGTCGGCAGGCGCGGGGAAGACGTCGTCGCCGGCACGACGATACTCGACGAGGGGCGGGTGCTGCGTCCTCAGGATCTCGGCGTCATGAGCTCGGTCGGCGTCTCCGAGGCTCGCGTGATCCGACGGCCGCGCGTGCGGCTGGTGATCACCGGAAACGAACTGCTTCCGGCGGGATCGCGCCCGCGCGGCTTCCAGATCAGCGACGCGAATGGACCGATGCTCGCCGCGCTGGCGCGGCGTGACGGCGCCCTCGTCGATTGTCCGGGCCTCGTCCCCGACGATCCGGACGCCATCCTGGCGGCGTTGCAGGCCGATGCAGACGTCGTCATCGTCTCGGGCGGTTCGAGTGTCGGCGTCGAGGATCTCGCGCCGATGCTGGTTGCCACCCACGGCGAGCTCGCGGTGCACGGGATCGCCATGCGCCCCAGCAGCCCGACCGGCCTCGGCCGCCTGGGCCATCGACTGGTCTTTCTGCTGCCGGGCAACCCGGTGTCCGCGCTGTGCGCCTACGATTTCTTCGCCGGGCGCGCGGTCCGGGCGATTGGAGGTCTTCCGAAGCCGTGGCCGTACCGTTCGGTCCGCGCGACGCTCGGCCGCAAGATCAGCTCGCCGATCGGGCGTCTCGATTACGCGCGCGTCACGCTCGAGAACGGACGCGTGGAACCGCTCTCCGTGGGAGGAGCCTCCATGTTGTCGTCGACGACGAGGGCCGACGGGTTCGTCATCGTTGGGGATGACAGCGAAGGCTACCCGGCCGGTGCCGATGTCGACGTCTGGCTCTATGCGTGAGCAGGAGCAGTTCCTCAAGGTCCTCGATCGCGACGAGGCCGAGCGCCGCTTCCGGGCGGCCGTCGATCTGACCCCGCGCGGTACCGAGCATGTCGCCCTCGACGCCGCCCTCGATCGGGTTCTCGCCGCTGACGTCGTCTCCCCGCTGGACGTCCCGTCGTTCGACCGATCGAACGTCGACGGTTTCGCCGTCGTCGCGCACGACACCTTCGGCGCTTCCGAGGAGGTTCCACGCTGCCTGCGCCTCGGTGACGAGGTGATCCACACCGGCATCGTTCCGTCGAGCGTGATCAGAGGCGGAGAGGCAGTCGCCATCGCGACCGGCGGCATGGTGCCGCGTGGCGCCGATGCGGTGGTCATGATCGAGCACGTCGATGTTCGAGACGCCACGTTGCAGGTCCGCCGCGCGGTCACCGCCGGCAGCGGCGTCGCCTTCGCCGGAACGGACATCACCGCGGGCGAGACAGTCCTCCGGCGGGGGCAGATTCTCACCAGCCGCGATACGGGAGTGCTCGCGGCGATTGGCGTCGCCGGCGTCGACGTGTGGCGCAAACCGGTCGTGGCTATTCTCTCGACCGGCGACGAGATCATCGCACCCGGTGAACCGATGCGGCCGGCGCGCGTCTTCGACTCGAACGCGCAGATCCTGGCGGACGCGGTTCGCGAGCTTGGCGGCGAGCCGCGGCGGCTCGGCATCGTGCCTGACGACGAGGACGCGCTCCGTCGCAAGGTGCGCGAGGCGCTCGAGGTCGCCGACATCGTGGTGCTGTCGGGCGGGACGAGCAAAGGCGCGGGCGACGTGTCGTACCGGGTCGTCGCCGAACTGAGCGATCCGGGCATCGTCGCGCACGGCGTCGCCCTCAAGCCGGGCAAACCGATCTGTCTGGCCGCTACGTCCGGCCGGCCGGTCGTCGTGCTGCCGGGCTTTCCCACTTCCGCGATCTTCACCTTCCACGAATTCGTCGCCCCGGTGCTGAGCGCCATGGC
>DASYQV010000246.1:0-22034 GCA_036005125.1 Vicinamibacterales bacterium | reverse complement strand
GGCCGGAAAGATATCGACTGGAAGGCAAGATCGCTGGTTTGGTCGTGAGGAAGTCTCGCCCGGCGCTGAAGGATGTCTGTCATCGCGCGGCGATCGCGCGCAGGGCGGCCTTCGCGGATGAGACCTTTGTCTCGTTGGTTGACGACATCTGCTCATGCCCGCTGTCATGGAGCCGGTCTGGCATCGCATCGACAATCTGGGCGCCGACTGGATCTCCACCCCGCCGTCCGGGGTCTTTCCGGTCGGGCAGACTGGCCTCGGGTTCACGCTCATTCGCCGCGACGTGTTCGCGTGTATTCGAACGCCCTGGTTTCAGTTCGGCGCGGCGAGCGGAGGCCGCGTCGTCGGAGAGGACGTGTGGTTTTCGAACGGCGTGACGCAGGCTGGATTCGAGATCTTATGCGAGGGGTCGGTGCGCTGTAGTCACTTCAAGGAGGGCCTGGATCTGCTGAAGTTGGCGCGGTGGTGATTGCAAAGTGGAAAGTGGAAAGTAAAAGTGGACCCGGGCCCGAGCCGTTCAGCCGGGCACGGGCGTCTTAGGAGCCTGATCGAAATTGAATGGTCAACTTGCGTCGCTCATCCAACGCAGAGCAGGCGGAGGTCACCGAGACGTTTCCACGCAGAGAACGCGGAGCCGCGGAGGCGCGCGGAGACCGGCCACCCCTCCGCCGCCGGTGGGTGCCGGCCGCCGTGCGGCCGGCACATCGATCGAGCGGCACCACGGAAACACAAGCGGCTTCTGCGCATTTTGCCGTTTGTGTTTCCGTGCTGCCGCCCGATCGATGCCGCGCGCAGCGCGCCCACCGGCGGGAGATGCGTGTCATTTTCTCTCCGCGTGACTCCGCTCCTCAGCGTCCTCTGCGCGAAATCGTCTCCGCGCTCTCCGCTATCTTTGCGAGCGATGACAAGGTAATTTACGTCAGCCTCATCTATTTTGTGAACCAAACAGCTAACCGCCGAACACCAATCCAATCAGCAATCACCAATCGCAAATCACCAACCAATCGCCAATCACCAATCACCGATCCTCAAATTCGCGCCCGTTGACGGCCGTTTCGAGCACGAGATCGTCACGCGGGTCGGGCAGCGGCGGGCGCCGCTGGTGAGTGACTTTCATTCCCGCAGACGGTGATGAGAGAAGAACCGCCAGATCGCAGCCGTCGCATCAATTTCCTCCTTCGCCCAGGAGTGGCCGAGGCCGTCGATCCGGATCATGCGGACTTCCGCGTCGCCGCGGCAGCCTTCGTAGCGCATGGTCGAGAGCGGGCCGGGTGGGTCCTCCAGAATGACCTTGGGATTGCAGCCGTCGTGCCGTGCCCACCCTGCGAGCGCCTCAGGGACGCTCTCCATCCACTCGGCGCCTCTGCCAGGAGCCTTCCCGTCGTATGTGTTCTGCATGTCGGCCAGGCCGTGGAATGTCAGTACCGGCACGGGACGCCCTTCGCAGGGTCCCGGCCAGCGCAGCCCCGACACCGGCGCGATCGCCGCGATCCGTCCATTGAGCTTGCATGCGAGGAGTGACGACATACGGGCGCCGCCGGAGAATCCCGTCGCGTAAACCCGTGCGACGTCGATGCACACGCGCGCCACTACGTGATCGATGACGTCGGACACGTAGGCGACGTCGTCTGGCCGCCCGGTCGCGACCGGTACGTTCCAGCGGGCGCCGTCGGCTTCCAGGGTTGCTACCGCAAAGCGTTCCCGAGCGGCGACGATCTCGAAGCCGCTGTTTCTCGCCTGACCCGCCGCCGTCCCGCCGCTTCCGTGCAGGTCGAGCACGAGGGGCACCCGCGTGCGACCGTCATAACCTGGCGGCACGAACAGCCTGTACGCGCGTTGATGCTGGCCGGAAACAAGCTGTTCCTGGACGACGCCGGGCGCGTGAGACAGACTGCATGCCGAGCGCGCGGTCGCGCCGGTTTGCGCCAGCGCGGCCGAAGGCAGGCCGGTCGCCAGGATGGCGGCCACGACCACGTATGACGAGCGAATTCTCATCTCTCCATCTCCCTATTCCGGATACGCTACCGCCCCATGCCTGTTCTCGCGACTCTGCCACTGATCGTCGCGCTGACGATGAGTCTGCCCTCCGCCGCGTCGGGACAGGACGGCGTTCCGGCTGCACCGGTGTCGGCCAGCCGTCCCGCTCGAATTCCCGCCGAGCCATCCGATCTGCTGACCCATTCTCCACTAACTGCCTGCCACGCGGGTGATGCGCCGGGTGTTGCCGCGTCGAAGCGCTCGCGCATCGCCACCTGGAACATCCGCGCCGCGCGTTCCGCACCTGTGGCTGCGATCGCCAGAGAACTGAAAGCCATGCAGGCCGACGTCATCGCGTTGCAGGAGGTCGACGTGCGAACGCGTCGTACCGGTTTCGTAGACGAGCCGGCGGCCCTCGCCACCGCCCTCGGTTTTCACTACGTTTTTGCCGCCAGCATTAAATGGGACGAGGGAGACTACGGCCTCGCGATCCTCTCTCGATGGCCGTTGACGGAAGTCCGGCGACACCGACTGACCGCCACGGGAGCGGCGGAGCCTCGCATCGTCCTCGAGGCCACGGTGTGCGCCGACGGGCGGCCCCTGCGGCTATTCAATCACCATGCTGATGGACGTGTGGCGTCGCGGAGGATCGGATTCGCGGAGTTGCGAGAGATCCTGCAGGCGGACGTGGGGCACGGCCTGCTGGTGCTTGGCGACTTCAACGAACATCCCGACGCCCCGGGCGTGCGCAGCCTTATCGATGCCGGCCTCGTCGACCTGGGTGCCGACGACAATGCGGACACTGCCGATAGCGGCCGAATCGACTACCTTCTGGCCGACGGCCCGCTGGCGCGCCTCACGTCGAAGGCTCGCGTGTGGCGTACTGACAAGAGCGACCACAACGCGGTGCTGGTTGACATCAAGTGGTGATGTTGAACAGAGATACAGGATCACAGCGTGGCCTGGTTGCGGCGTTGGCCGCGCTGTGACACTAACGCGCTGGACTTTGTTTCGGTGACAGAGCCGAAAGGCGGGCGGCCCGGCGACGAGTGCGCGCCCGCCTTTGCGACCTATCTGGATCCCGTCTTCGTCGCGGCCCTCTCCCGGCTGCGAGCACCCTTGAGGATGTCCTCCAGGCCGTAATTGCCTTCGTGACACGCGTACTCGAACAAGGGGCCCGTAATCCTGGTCATCGGAATGGCCGCGGTCCATGGCTTCGTAAAGGCGGTCGGATCGTTGACGGTGATCTGGTAATCAATCGTCTCGGCGTCGACGCGCGTGAAGCGCTCGACCAAACGCGAGTTCCTGCCGATTCCGAACACTGTCAATCCAGTGTCCTTGACCCGATCGGTGAAGTTGGTCGTTTCGACGACCAGCGTATTGCCGTCCCAGCGGCCCCGCGAGTCTCCCAACCACTGGCGCATGCCCTGCGCGAGATGCGGACGCCCATCGAGGGGGATGATGCGCGAGTCGTGGATCATCTCGACGTAGACGACGACGTAGTTGGGGGTCTGCAGAATCTGATAGTTGTGATTGTAAAAACCAGGCATCATCGCGCCCGGCAGCCCTCGCGTGATACACCGCTCGTAGAGATTGCGATCCTCCCACGAGTCGGCGCTGCCCTCCCCGTTGATGTTCGCGTTAAAGGCGTCGGCTCTCTTTCGCGCCTCCGGTGTAAAAGGAAGTCTTCCGTCCGGAGGATCGATGACCAGCGAAGTCCGGTGGGAAGCTTTGCCTCCCTCCATCCAGAAAGAGTTGTAGGCTCCGGTTTGACCTGGAGGAGGACGGCGATCCTGCCGCTGAGCGGCCTGTTCATCGAGCGCAGTTCGCTCCTGTTCGGTGAGAACCGCCTTTGCCGCAAGGTCGGTGGGGCGTTCCAAGCGTGTGGTCGTGGTGTTGCTCCAAGTTCCCTGCAGATCCGGATGGCCCCACGGCGTTCGCGGCGCCGACGACTTGTCCGCCGCCGTTCGACCCTGGCCGGCGACGGATGTCGGCGCGAGCAGCGCGACCGCAATCACAGCCGCCAGCGCCCACAACACGAAAAATCGATGCTTCATCTGAAGCCTCCTCGTTACGCGTTTCAGGCTTGGGTAGACCCACGGCCCAATCGCGTACTATACGCCTTTCGCACGGTTCGGTTCGAACCCGCTTCAGGATGAATCATGCATACCGGAGTCATCGCTGGGCCGGATCTAAAGATCCGGCCTACATACGCCGGTCGTACGCGACGCACCAGACGTACGTAGGCCGCATCTTCAGATGCGGCCCAGTGAAACGGTCAGGGGATTGTTTCAGGATTGAGCTGGAAGGTAGCCGTCATCGGCCGGCAAGGGAGAGCCGGAACGCGGCCATCTCCTGATCGTTGCGAACCAGCAAGACGTCGCCGACCACAACCGGGTGGTTCCAGGTCTTGCCCTCGATCGCCGGGACCCGCGCGAGCTCCCTGAACTGGTCAGGCGTCGCCCCGACGAGAGCCAGGTCGCCATCCTCCGACAACACCAGCATCAAGTCCTGTTCGGGCAGCAGCACGAGCTGGCCGTGCCCGTAACGTCCGCCCTTCCACGTCCGCCTGCCATCCTTGAGGTCGATGCACGCGAGGATACTGCCGTCGAAGCCGAAGGCGTGGCCCTTGTGAATCACGACGTCGTTGAAGTACGGCTTCAGCCCGGTCGACGTCCAGCGCTCTTCGACTGTCCATCCGCCGGGTCCGTGAGCGACCGCGATCCGGCGCATGGCGAGTCCCCCCATGGCATTCGCGTCGCTGATGAGGACGTTGCTGTCGGCGGTCAGGGCTGGCTGTACGATGCGGAAGCCCGGCCAGGGATGCTCCCAGAGCATCGTGCCGTCGGCCGGCGCGAGGCTGGTCGCACCAGCTCCGCTCAGCATCAGAATCTGTGCGACCCCGTCGATCGTCGCCAGCTGTGGCGAGCTGTAGCTTCCGCCGCGGCGGTCCGGCCCGAGCCAGCGCAGCTTGCCGGTGGCGCTGTCGTAGGCCACGAGCCTGCCGGAGGCCGCAACGATAACGAGATCGTCGACCACCAGCGGCGAGCTCGCAAAGCCCCAGTCCGGCACCTTCCTGTCGGCGTCGGTCGCCGCGTTGCGGGACCACACGACGGCGCCGTCGGCCGCGTCCAGCGCATTCACGATTCCGGTCGCGCCAAAGGTGTATACGCGACCGTTGCCGAGTGTCGGGGTCCCGCGCGGACCGGCACCGGCATTCGACTCCCAGAATCGGACTGCGTCACGGTGTCTCCACAAGGGCTCGCCGGTGGTGACGTTGTACGCCGCAACGACCTCGTCCTCACCTCGCTGCTCCTGTGTGTAGAGGACGTCGCCGTGGACCGCGAAGGACGACCAGCCCGGTCCGACCGGTCGGCGCCACATCTCGACCGGCGGCGATTGAGACCAGTCGGTCTTGATCTGTACTCCGCGAACGATGCCGTCGCGCTCGGGTCCGCGAAAGCCGGGCCAGTCAGCACCTTTCGGCGATGCCACCGGATCCGACGGGAGCTCCCCTGACTCCTCCTCTGCTTTGGGCACGGGGCGTTCCCGCTCACGACTCGCCGATGGCGGAACCGAGTGTCGCGTCGTCGCCTCACCACGGGCCTGGCCTCCGGGCGTTTCTCTGGGGGTCACTGCCGCCGGAGCCGGCGGGAGCCCCTTCTGGCCGCCCTCGGCCAGGAGCCGCTGCTCGGGAGTCGGCGTCCACCGCCAGTGGAGATCGGAGACGCCCTCACCGCTGACGCCGCCCGTGCGCAGGAGCGTGAACAATCCGGACGCGAGCAGGATGGCGACGACCATCGTGGCGCGCCGAGGTCCGTTGGAGAGACGACGGCTCGCCGCTGAGCAGGCCACCAAGGCGAGGCTCAGGACCGGGATGGCCATGATAAAGAACATATTCCCCATCCCCGCCCCGGCAACCGACGGATGGAGGAAGGGCTTCGTCGCGAACAGCGCGACGATCATGAGAGCTATAGCGCCCAGGCGCTCCGACCAGGGCGCCCGGCTGAAGAGCAGCCACCACAGCGCGATAGCCAGCGCACCGGCGATTCCGGTGAACACCCCGACGATGAACAGTGGCATGCCAAAGAGCAGGGCGTGGGGCGCAACGGCCGGGGCGACAAATGTTGCGACCAGCACAACGATTGCGATGACCACGCCGGGCCACAGACGGAGCGGTTTACGAGGGCTCGATTCGTTTGTCTGAGGCGAAGTCATAGTTGTAGGCCTTAGACGTAGGCGGTCTACAGCCTGTTCCGCGTTGCTCCGGGCCGCGGCTCGAGACCGCGGCTAACCGCCCACCTTTACAAACCTCTGCGTGCGGCGTCCCATGGGGCTCTCGCCTACGTACACGTTCCCTTTCGAATCGAGGCCGATCGAGTGCGCGGACAAGAACTCGCCCGCGGCGGGCCCGGGACGGCCGATACCGCCGACGACGGCACCGCTCTCGCGGTCCACGATGTAGAGTCGCCCGCCCTCCGGCGACGCGCAGCCGCAGCCGTAATACGCCACGAAAATCAACTTCTGCTGGGGGTCGCGTGAGAACGCAATATCAGACACCGATCTTTCCACGTGGACACCCCCTGACGCGGTGGTGCCTGGCGGGGTGACGACAATCACCCGCTTCAGGGTGCCACGCCTGTCGAAGACCTGAATACGATTGCCCTGGCGATCGCATGCGTACACGAGCCCGTCGTTGCCCAGCACGACACAGTGTGGATGCCCGCCGCCGGTGGGATAGAACTGGCCGGGCCCCGTGCCCATCGAGCCCCACTGACGCAAGTACTTTCCCTGGCTGTTGAAGACGACGATGCGATGGTTGCCGTAGCCGTCGGCGATGTAGACGGAGCCACGCTCGCCGGTCACCGGATCGGGGTTGGGATCGACGGCAACATCCGCCGCTTCGTTCAAGAGCGTCCGACTGCTGTTGTTGCCCGGCGCGCCACACGTCGGAAGGGGCGACTTGGGTGACAGCGTCGGCGCACCGTCGCAGACGCCTTTCGTTCCGATCTGCAGCAACATCTTCCTGCCGTCGTGGGACCATTTCTGCACAACGCCATCGCCGTTGCTGGCGACCCAGACGTTGTCCTGGTAATCCACGAAGCACCCATGCGTATTGTGAGGCAGGACTGCCGAGATCCCTTGAGGCGTCAGTGTCGGATCTCCCCAGCTGTTGACAACATTTCCCTGAGCGTCGAACTCGACGACCGGGGGCGCAGGCGTCGTGCCGGCCGTGGAGTACTCGCTCGGGTTCAGGTAGCTGCGGTTGAACTGGAACACATGATCGCGGGAGTCGATGCAGTGCGTTCCAACTCCACCTGATACCTGCGCGAGCGTCCGGCCCTGCGCATCGTTGACACTGGGCAACGGCTTCGGCCAGGTTGGATCAAACCTGTATTCCGGCCCCGACTCCGCCCCTCGGCTCTGGGTTTCCACGAGCTGATCCCACACGCCGAGCGCCGCCAGGATCATCACCGTGATTCCGGTCAGGACACATCGACCGTACTTCATCAGATTCCTCCCTCTCGATTGCCGATGGGTGGCCACGGATCGGCTCACGATAGTGCAGCATCTGAGGAAGCGCAAGATGAGACGGCGGGCGATGGAGTGCCGCCTTGATCACATCGTTCTCAACGTTACGGCCCGGCGCGAAACACGACGTCAACCCAGTAGTTGTTCGAGTTGAATGTCTGCGTCGGGAACGCGCTCGGACCGTAGATGTACACGCCGTTGGCACCATCGACGCCGTTGGCGAGCGCGTGAAGCGGCCCGTTGTCGGCGCCAGCCGAGGCGAAGTACGCGCTGTTGAGCGCGTAGTTGCCCGTGTCGGTGTGGTACGACGCGACGTAGGTGGTGTTGGGCGTGATGGTGACCGGCGTCGCGAAGTTGACCTGCTGCCAACCCGAAGCTGTTTCGTTCGTGAAGGTCGCCGTGGCGAGCAGCGTGCCGGCGTTGCTCCACAGATGGCCGACGTGGGTGCCGGTGTTCGCAGCACCCTTGTAGAAGCGTACGCCCGTGATCGCGCCGCTGACGTCAGACCGGAAGCGTACGCCGAGCTCGACCGGTTGCGAGTCGCCGGTCACCACGGCTGGCGTCGCCGAGGCGTTCCAGATACTGATCAACACCCCCTGCTGCGTCACGGTGACGGTTTGCCCCGCAACCGTCAACGTGCCGGTGCGCGACAGGATGGCGGTGTTCGCCGCGACGGTGTAGCTCACGGTGCCGTTGCCGCTGCCGCTGCTCCCCGACGTGATCGTGATCCACGTCGCGTTGCTCGTTGCGGTCCAACTGCACCCCGCCTGCGCCGTGACGCTCGTGCTGCCGGTCTCGCCACCTGCGGCCGCCGTGTCGGACGTCGGCGATACGGTGTAGCTGCACGCGGCGCTCGCTTGGGTCACCGTCACCGTCTGCCCCGCCACCGTCAGCGTGCCGGTGCGCGAGGCCGTACTGCTGTTGGCTGCCACGGTGTAGCTCACGGTGCCGTTCCCGCTGCCGCTGCTGCCCGCCGTCACCGTGATCCACGGCGCGTTGCTGGCCGCCGTCCAACTGCACCCGGCCGGCGCGGTGACACTGGTACTGCCGGTCTCGCCGCCCGCGACCGCCGAGTCCGTGGTCGGCGACGCGCTGTAGCTGCACGCAGGCCCCGGCGTGAACACCACGTCGACCCAGTAGTTGTTGGCGTTGAAGGTCTGCGACGGGAACGCGCTGGCACCGTACACAAACGCGCCGTTCGGGCCATCACTGCCGTCCTTCAGCGCGTGCAGCGGCGCGTTGTCCACGCCGGTCGAGGTGAAGTACGCGCTGTTGAGCGCGTAGTTGCCCGTGTCGGTGTGGTACGACGCGATGTAGGTCGTATTGGCCGCGATCGTGACCGGCGTCGAGAAGTTGACCTGCTGCCAGCCCGACGCCGTTTCGCCCGTGAAGGTCGCCGTCGCCAGCAGCGCGCCCGTGTTGCTCCACAGGTGGCCGACGTGCGGGCCCGTGTTCGACGCGCCCTTGTAGAAGCGCACCCCTGTAATCGTGCCGCTCACATCGGACCGGAACCGCACGCCGAGCTCGACCGGTTGCGCATCACCGGTGATCACGGCCGGCGTATCCGAGGGATCCCAGATCGTGCACGGGCAGCCGGTCTGCGACACGGTAACGGTCAGTCCCGCGATGGTCAGCGTCCCGGTGCGCGGCGTGGTGCCGGTGTACGGATCGATCGTGTAGGTCACTGTTCCGTTGCCGCTGCCGTTCGGTGCGGACGTGACGCCAATCCACGCGACATTGCTCACGGCCGTCCAGCTGCATCCGGCCGGCGCTGTCACGGTAACGGTGCGCGACCCGCCGCCGAACGTCGCCGAATCCGACGTGGGCGCCACGGCATAACTGCAGGCCGCTCCGCCCTGAGAGACGGTGACCGTCTGACCGGCCACGGTGAGTGTTCCGGATCGTGAGGCCGAGCTGCCGTTCGCAGCCACGTTGTAGGTGACGGTGCCATTGCCGTTGCCGCTGCTGCCGGCGGTCACGGTGATCCACGTCACGTTGCTCGCCGCGGTCCAGGCGCAGCCCGACGTGGTGGTGACGGTCACGCTCGCCGTCTGGCCGCCCGCGGGTGCCGAGGCCGAGGTCGGGGACACCGTATAGCTGCACGAGGTTCCCGTCTGCGTCACCGTGATGGTTTGACCACTCACCGTCAGCACGCCGGTTCGCGAGGCCGTACTGCTATTCGCGGTGGCGGTGTAGCTGAGGGTGCCGTTGCCGGTACCGCTGGCGGGCGTCACGGTGAGCCAGCTCGCGTTGCTCGTCGCGGTCCACGCACAGCCGCTGGTCGTCGTGACCGTCCCGCTCTTGGTGCCACCCGCTGACGGCATCGTGTCGGTCGCCGGCGAGACGGCATAGCTGCACGTCGCGCCCTGCTGCGTCACCGTGTAGGTATTGCCGGCGATCGAGAGGGTGCCGGTTCTCGACGAGCTGCTCGTATTGGCCGCCACCGAGTAGCCGACGGCGCCGTTCCCGGACCCGCTCGCGCCGGACGTGATGGTGAGCCAGCCGGCGCCCGAGGACGCGGTCCATGCGCAGCCTGTGCTGGAGGTGACCGTCACCGTGCCGCTGCTGGCGGCCGACCCGACGGTCGAAGACGTCGGCGAAATGCTGTAGGTACACGGAGAGCCGTTCGTGAATGTGTACGCGTTACTGAGCGTCGCGCTCCGGCCGTCCGTGTTAGAGACCGTCACGTCGACCGTGCCGACATCGTGCGCGGGGCTCGTCGCCGTGATCCGGCTCGCGCTGTTGACGACGACCTGAGTTGCTGACGGTCCACCGAAGCTCACCTTGGCCCCGGCGGCGAAGTTCGACCCGTTGATCGCCACCGACGTCCCGCCGCCGTCGTCGCCGCTGGTCGGGCTCACCGAGGTGACGGTCGGCGTGCCGGCTCCGCTGATCGGACAGACGATGCCGCCGATCTCGGGACGGGTGCTCGTGCACGGCGCCCGCCCGCCGGCCACATTCTGCGTCCCCTGCTCGGTGTAATACACCTCGAAATTATCGGCGCTGTTGTCCTGGTACCCGTAGACGAGCACCTGGTCGAGTTGTGTCGTGTTGTTCTGCGCGTTGGCGCTCCAGTCCATCTGAACGCTGCTCGAGCCGCGGAGTTGGGTATTGGTCACGACGATTTTTCGCGGCGGCAGCCAGCCGGGCCCGTTGGCGCTGTACATCGTGCGCACCAGGATATCGGTCTCGTTGCGCAGAAAGCTGTTCTCAATGGTCTGCAGACCCGTTCCCGCGGCCGACGGGATGACACCGTTGCCCATCCCCTGAATCTCCGAGTTGACGATCCGGATGTCCTTGGCCGCGTAATCCTCCCCGTGCCAGCCGCGCTTGCAGCAGGCGCTCGACGCCGGGTCGTTGCCGAGGACGAGCAGCCGCTCGAAGCGGACGTTCGCCGCGGGATAGTGATAGACGCCGACGTTGTAGACGTGCCAGATCCGAAGATCCTCGAAGACGCTCTCTTGAGGATTCGGCGGCGCCGTGGGGTCCTGGCTGCTGAGCCACCAGTACGTGAGGCCCTGCGCGGAGCTGTAGACCTCGTTGTTCTTGAACTCGAGGATCGGCATGTTGTTGCCGTCCCGCGCGACGTACTGGGACATGTCCTGCCCCTTTGCCGTCGGGATCATGACGGTGCCGAGCGTGCGCATGAAGTACTTGAATCCGTAGGCGGCTTCGGTCTCGTCCGAATCGAAGTGCGCGGCGACGTTGCCGCGGACGTAATTGTTGGGGCCGCGGAACCAGAAGCCCATGCCCTCGTTCCCGTCGCCCAGGCGGCCGCCGTTGCCATGACCGCGCACCGCGAAGTTGCGCTCGATGACGTTGTAGCTCTCCGACCCGTCCTCCGTCGTGAACAGCGAGCCGGCGTAGTTATAGGCGACGTTGTCGCTCACGAGCCCGTAGTGCGTGTTGTGGATCGCGACGGCCCACCGTCGCTCGTGGGTAGTCGAGCCGCCATCGACGGCGTTGCCAACGAAGGTGTACTGATAGCCGTTGGCCGGCGTGGCGACCGGGCCCATCAGATGGTGAAAGTGCACCGGGTAGCGTCCGATCTGGTTGCTCGACCCGGTCGGCGCCGCGATCGTGCGTCCCAAGTCGCGAAAGGCCGAGTAGCGGATATCGACATTGGCGCGCTCGGTGAAGAGCACGTGACCCTGCGGACCGCCGCTTCCGATCGGCACCTGCGACCGCACGATGACGTTGCGCGTCAGGTTGCCGACGTGGGGCAGCAGGCGCAGCGCGCCGGTGCCGCCGCCGTCGCGCGCGCCGAGGTGATCGAACTGCAGCGCCTGGTTGAGCGTGATGACCTTCGCGTCGGCCGAGATCGCCGCGATGGTCCGTTCCTCGGTCTGCGAGGCGTTGCGGATCCAGTTGGTGACCTCGTTCCACTTCAGGTGTCGGGTATCGGGCAGGATCAGCCGGTCGCCGACACTCCAGCCGCTGACCGCCTGCGAGAGCGTCACCGTCGTCTGGCCGGCGCGCGGTTCTGCCGCGACGCGGGTCCACGTCGGCGTCTTCGGCGCCCCGTGCATCGTCACGATGCCGAAGCCGAGGAGGCCCGTGCCGTACTGTTCCGGGTCGGTGGTGGTATTGATGGGACTGTTGGCGATGACGATTTGTGCGGTGAAGCCGGCACCCACGGGCATGGCGGCCGTCCCGATCTCCAGCGCACCGATGGGCATGATCATCATCGTGCCGACCGTCAGCAGCGTGTTGCGGTCGGTGCGGAACGCGAGCCGGCCGTTCACGGCCAGACAGGGGATGGCCGTGGTGCTCGAGAGGTCGTACGTCACGTTGGTGCCCGAGTCGACGTTCACGACGTCTGCAGCACCGGGCACGCGTGCCGGGGACCAGATGGCCGGATTGGACCACACCCCGGAGCTGACGCTCCTGATCGTCGCGCTGGCGCAGAAGTCGGGAATGTTATGAGGAAGCGCCGCGGTGGCATCAATCTGACCGCCCATCATGGCGGAGTGATCGTGACCATGTGCCCGCAGCTCGTCGGGCGCGATGAGAAGTATTGCAGCGGAAGCGAGGAAATATACGGTACACGTGAGACGTACGCAGTACGGACGATAGAAGAAACTGGCCATCGATTTACCTCAGAACCCAGCGGGCTCGCGAATTCTTTGGGTCTTGAGGTCGACTCACCGGTAGGGGGTAGTGGGCCACCCTCAGTGTGGAGCGGCGAACTCAGAGTGTCGCCTGCACCTCTCCGAGGGGCGCCCGCCTTTCGGGTGGCGGACCTTGACTACATACGTATTTCGAACAGTGCTTGTGTGTTCCGCGTTATTCGGATCTCTTGTTGTCTTCACTGTCACGTCGGCCCGCCCGGGGGGACTTGCGAGGGCGCCCCGTGCCGAATGCGTGGGAGGTGTTCCGGTGGGGAGACGTTACAAGGTGGCTGCCAGGAGGCAGAGCGTTAACGGTCAAGCATGTTTCAGGTGCTCGTGAAGGCTACGTCTGTCGACCAATACAAAGCTGTACTCGCGCGTCGGCGCTCACCGCGCGCTCATCGGTACAATGACCTGTTGGGAGGAGGAGCTGAAGTACTCAGACCAAACGGGACGATTGGGGTAGCATCGGCCGTCCCGAGCTGAAGTGTCGGTTAAAACCCGGCCCCCCCACATGAAGTCAGAGCGAGATATCGGAACTTGCATCCCTCGTCACGATCCTGGCTTGCGGAGATCAGCTCGTCGGATTGCGTTGATCGATCACGATCGCACGGCTCGGAACGTAATCGAATAACGCAGCGCGGTAACAGCAGGAATGTGGTGCTCGTAGGCGCTCCTCGATTCTCCGGTCATCAGGTACGCCGATCGCCGCCGAAGCGTGATTTCGTGAGTCACGGTCCGCCGGAGACCCTGCGCCGAAGCTTGCAGGCCTGGTCGCGCGTACGGACGAAACTTCATCCGACAGGACGACAGCAGGGAAATGCCCGCCACGACGCCGTAGGGAGGCGCGTCGCAGTGCCAGCCTATCGGCGCGCCCGGAGAGTACTCGTTGATGAGCGCCATCGCGAATCCCTCCGGATCCACGCTCGCCCACGAGGCAACCCTGTCGCGCAGAGGCATGAGGAATGATGGGAACGCTGGCGTGAATGCCGTGCGGCTGTCGTACGACCTGCCGAAAAAGGCCACTCGCCGGCGGGCGACGACGCCACGCATCTCGAACGTCGAGAACTCGACGCGCACGATCTCCGCTGCCAGCGACGCTTCCTCGTCGACAGTGATGAAGTCGTCGCGATACCGAAAGCCGTTCGGGACGTCCTCGCCGAACAGCACGCCGGGGGTGAGTGACACCTCCCCAGTGTGGCATACCGCGCGAGACCGAAGCTGGGATTAGAATTTACGCGCGCGGCGACAATCGCCAGCGCCTCGGTCGAGGAGATCTCAATGAGCAGACCTGCTTCGCGTATCGGGCTCGGCATCCTTGCACTCGTGTGGCTCACCGGGAGCGCGCGAATCGCACTCTCGGCGGCGGCGACCATCACGAGCGCCGAGTGCGAGCAACTTAACGCGAAGACTTACCGCATCGAGTACAGCGTGGAGCCTGGCGCGGGCCCCGTCCGGATTTACGCGAGCGCGTCGCCGGCGAGCATCGACTCGAACGCCCCGGTGCTCGCGACGGCGAAGAGCCCAGTCGAGGTCAGCGTGCCCGCGGCTCCGGGACGCGTCTACTTCCATCTGAAGCCTGCATCGGGACCGACGCGCGTGGTCGCCACCCGGCGGCTTCCCCTCGAAGGCGCGATCAACTTCCGCGATCTCGGCGGATACCGCACGGCCGATGGCCGGTTCGTGCGCTGGGGCCTCGTCTACCGAACGGAGCATCTCACAGCGCTCAACGCCAGGGACTACGAGTACATCGGCCGCCTGGGGATCCGTCTCGTTTGCGATCTTCGTACGCCCGGAGAGCGAGAGAGGGCGCCGACGAAGTGGGTTGGTACCGCGCCGGCGTTTCTTCAGGCGCCCGTGTTGACCGATGCGGATCTGGCGCGCTCGACCGCAGCCGTGCCGCCGGAGGAGTTCAAGCGCAGGCTCGCGGTGGCATCGAACGGACAGCGGCCCGCGGGCATGGGATCGGCCAACTATGACCGCTACGTCCTCGAGTACGCCGACTCCTATCGGAGGATCTTCGACCGGCTCGTGTCAGGCGAGCTGCCGGCTGCCACCCACTGCACCGCCGGCCAGGATCGAACTGGCGTCTTCAGCGCGATCCTCCTGACGATGCTCGGTGTCCCATGGGACACCGTGGTGGCCGACTACCTGCTCACCTCGCGGTACCGATTGAGCGATGAGATCGTCCGGCAGCGCGGCCTCGACTGGCAGCGCCAGTACGGCCTGGACGAGCCGCCCTCGCCTGGGGTGATTCGGACGATGCAGGGCCTGCGGGCGGAGACGCTGAAGGCAACATTCGATACGATCACGCAGACGTATGGCTCGTTCGATCGCTTCCGCCGCCAGGCTCTTGATGTTTCCGATGAGGAGCTCGCGACGCTGCAGGCGCGTTTGCTAGAGCCTTGACTTGTGTACGTAGGCCGCATCTTTGATGCGGCCCAGCGAGGGCCCGAAGTCCGGTGCGCCGGGTCTGAAGACCCGGCCTACGTACGGCTTTTCGTAGGCCGCATCTTTAGATGCGGCCCAGCGAAGCTCGAAGTCGGGTGCGCCGGGTCTGAAGACCCGGCCTACGAACCTATATCTACCGTATCCGCACGAGCTGGCCGCGCGCGACGCCGCCGGGGTTCGCAGGCGTGTGCACATTGAAATAGAACCCTGCCGGGTTGTCGATGATCGACTGCATCAGCGTCGGATCAACGTTGATACTACCGACCGTATTCTCCACCGCATCAGCCGACAGCGTCAGCGGCGAGGTGGGGCTCAAACCCGTGTCGACGACTACCGGCCCGTTCACGCCCGCACCAGCGGAATGAATGTGCGCGCCTATGAGCCTCGTTCCGCCGAGTCCCAGCACTTGATAATAAAACGTGGCGGTAGCGGAAGTGATCGCGTTCGACGCGTTACGCGTGACGTTGAAGCTGATCTGCGCGGCCCCGCGAGCCGTCGACTCCGAATTGCTGATGGGCGGCGCCTGGTTGGCCGGGCTGAGCTGGGCCGTGAACACGAGGGGCAAACTGGAAGGTGTTGTTGTGTCATTGTCCCCGCAGGCCGCAACCAGACCGCACGCAACAAGCACCACCACCGCCGTTTTCTTCATGGCTGCACTCCGCAAAAATAAGTAGATCCGCGAGTTTCCGAGCGCGTTCCTGATACTGCCGGGCTCGAGTCCCTTCGATGATACTCGGATCGGGCCGGGCTTGCCGCGTATGTTACCCAGTTCTCATTTGCCGCGACGTATCATGGGTGAGGACGGAGGAAGATCGCAGGATGCCTACCACGAAGGCGGCCCCCAGGATGCCCCCCGCGAAGACCGTTCGACCGGGGCGCAACGACCCCTGTCCCTGCGGCTCGGGCCGCAAGTACAAACAGTGCTGTCTGGAGAATGATGAAGCCAAAGAGCGTGCGGCCTACGCCAAAGCCGCCGCGGAGGCACCCCAGCCTTCGGCCGAGGCTCCCCCGCCACGCGCGAGGGCGCCGAAGCATCAGACGCAACAGCCCTGGCGTGCCGGCGGAACGCAAGGCTTTCACCAGCGCATGAGGACGCCGCGCAAGGTCGGGGGAAGTTAAACATGGATTATTCATGATTCGTGATTCTTGATTTCCGATCGGAATCCCCAAAATCAAGAATCAAAAATCGAGAATCAAGAATCGAGAGTCACCCGCGGGTGCCACGCAATCCAGCCGCGGCGCGCCACTATAATCCGGTCGTGCGCGCGTTGCCGCTCCTCCCGTTATTCCTGTCGTTTGTCGTCCTCGCCGCCGCCTGCGCCTCACGGTCTTCGACCGGCGAGGGCAATGCGCTCCGCACGCTCCTGGCCGACGACTGGCAGTACTGGATGACCCAGTACCCGGAGCTGGCGACCGCGATCGGCTATCCCGGCCAGAACGGACGCTGGACCGATTATTCCCAGCCCGCCATCGACGCGCGTGCCCAGCATCTGAGACAGTCACGCGATCGTCTCGCCGCCATCAACCGCGCGCATCTCTCAGCCGATGATCAACTCGATTACGACCTGTATCGGGACCTCGTCGAGAGCGCCGTCCAGGGGCTGGAGTTCCACAACGATGCGGTTCCGATCCGCAGCGTCGTTGTGCGCAACCTGCTGATGCCCATCAATCAGATCGAGGGCGTGCCGCAGGACGTGCCGCTGACGTTCTCGCTGATGCCGGCCGTCACGCTCGAAGACTACGAGAACTTCGTGCGGCGGCTGGAAGGCGCGCCCGCGCTGATCGATCACACCATCGCGCTGATGGAGCAGGGCCTCGCGCGCGGCATGACTCCGCCGCGGATCACGCTACGCGACGTGCCGGATCAGCTGAAGGCGCAGCTCGTGAGCGATCCGCTGACAAGCCCGCTCCTCGCGGCGTTCACCAGGTGGCCGGCAGCGATTGGCGGGCCGGACCGTGCCCGGCTGACGAAAGCCGCCTCGGACGCGTTCAGGGGAAAAGTAGCGCCGGCATTCTCTCGTCTTCACGAATTTCTGATTTCACGATATCTGCCGGCATGCCGCGAGACGACGGGCATTGACGCGCTGCCGAACGGCGCGGCGATGTACCTGTTCAACGTCCGCTGGCACACGACCACACCAAGGACGCCGCAGGAGATCCATGAGATCGGCCTCGCCGAGGTGAAGCGGATCCGCGCGGAGATGGAGACGATCATCACGAAAGTGGGCTTCAAAGGCACCTTCGCCGACTTCACCGCGTTCCTGCGCACGAGCCCGCAGTTCTACTTCAAGGATGCTCCATCGCTGCTGACCGCCTATCGCGACATCACGAAGCGGGCCGACCCCGAGCTCGCGCATCTGTTCGGACGCCTCCCGCAGACGCCGTACGGCGTCGTCCCGGTCCCGGACGCGATTGCGCCGTCGCAGACCACCGCGTATTACCAGCCGGGATCGCTGGCGGCCGGGCGGCCGGCAAACATGTTCGCGAACACCTATAAGCTCGACGCGCGGCCGAAATGGGAGATGGAAGCGCTGACGCTGCACGAGGCGGTCCCCGGTCATCACGTGCAGGTGGCGCTCGCGCAGGAGCTCGCGAGCCTGGCCGAGTTCCGAAAGAACTCGAGCTACACCGCGTTTGTCGAGGGCTGGGCGCTCTACGCCGAGTCGCTGGGCGACGAGATGGGTTTCTACAAGGATCCGTACTCCAAATTCGGGCAGCTCACGTACGATATGTGGCGCGCGGTGCGGCTCGTCGTGGATACGGGCCTGCACTCGATGGGCTGGACCCGCCAGCAGGCGATCGATTTTTTTCTCGCCAACTCCGCGAAGACGGAGCAGGACATCGTGGTCGAAGTGGACCGCTACATCGTGTGGCCCGGCCAGGCGCTCGGCTACAAGATGGGACAGCTCAAGATCCGCGAGCTTCGTACGAACGCCGAGCGCGCGCTTGGCCCGCGCTTCAACGTCCGGACGTTCCACGACACCGTGCTCGGGCAGGGCGCGGTGCCGCTCGACGTGCTCGAGACACGCGTGCGCGCGTGGGTCGGCACGACAACAAAGACTTCGTAACGTCAGCTCATCGGACGGAGGCAGTATGCATGTGATCACCAGATCGGCATCCGCAGCCCTCGTCGCGCTCCTGCTCGTGACGGCTCAACTCCCGGCCGTGGCCGGGCGATCCGAGCCATCCGGCCTGTCGGCGGAACGCCTCAAGAGAATCGGCCAGATGATCGAGCGGCGCATCGCCGCCAACGACATCTCAGGAGCAGTCACCCTCATCGCCCGCAAGGGACGAATCGCTCACTTCGAAGCACATGGGCTGATGGACATCCAGTCGAAGAAACCGATGTCCAGAGATGCGCTCTTCTGGATTGCTTCGATGACGAAGCCGATCGCGGCTGTTGCCATCCTGATGTTGAACGAGGAAGGACGACTGCGGCTGAACGACCCGGTATCCAGATTCATTCCACAGTACGCCGACCTCAAAGTGGCCGTCCCACTGCCGGGCGCGACCGCCGGATCGGAAGGGGAATTCAGGGCCGTCCCAGCCAACCGCCAGATCACGATTCGAGATCTGCTGACGCATACCTCCGGGATCGTCACGGGCGCGGGGATCAGCGCCCGGGAGGCCGCGAAGATAGCCCGTCAACCCACCGACACTCTCGCTGACCGCATACCGCGCCTGGCTCTGGTCCCGCTGGAGTTTCAGCCCGGAACGCAGTGGCAATACAGTCCCGGCGTGGGGTTCGACGTGCTCGGCCGCATCGTGGAAGTGGCGTCCGGCCAGACGTTCGATCAGTTCCTCCGCCAGCGCATCTTCGACCCGCTCGGAATGAAGAATACCTCGTTCAACGTGAGCGAGCCGCAGAAGCTCCGCCTCGCTACGCGCTATCAGCGCACGCCGAGCGGCCTGCAGACGCAGGAGCCTCGCGCCGCGACAACGTACTTTTCCGGCGCCGGAGGACTGGTGAGCAGCGCCGAGGACTACCTGCAGTTCGCCCAGATGCTGCTCAACCGAGGTCAACTCAACGGACAGCGGGTGCTCAGCCCTCGGGCCGTGGACATCATGCGTTCGGTCCACATACCCGACACGCTGCCAGGCAGGCAGGCGGGTGAAGGCTACGGCCTGGGAGTCCGTGTCGTCACCAGCGCCGCCGCCCGGAGCACTCTTCTGTCCGATGGCAGCTACGGCTGGGCAGGTGCCGCGGGCACGCGCTTCTGGATCGACCCGCGGGAACAGCTCGTGGCCATTCTGATGGTCCACACGCCTGCTGTTGGTCTCGGCTTCGATTTCGAGAACGTAGTCATGCAGGCGGTGCTCGACGAGTAGAGGTGTCGCTCACCGTACGTGAACGGGTGACGCTCCGTCTCGACATGCTCGAATGCTGACGAAAAGTTCAGAAACTCTTCAGATTTTTTTCAGTGCGGCCATGGCTATGATGCTCGGCCATGACCGCACGTCACGTTGCGCTTGTTGCGTTCCTCATTTGTTTCCTTGCAGCCTCCGCCTCGGCCCAGACGCTCTCGGTGAGCGGACGCGTGTCCGACAGTCAGGGAGGGGCGGTGAATGCCGCCGTTGTCACGCTCACGATCCCTGGTGCGCCGAGCCCGAGGACAACGCGCACGGATGCCGACGGGACGTTCTCGATCGCCGGCCTGCCATCCGGTTCCTACGTTCTGCAAATCGAGGCGCCCGGTTTTCAGCGGTGGGCGCAGTCAGTAACCGTCATCAGCGGGGCCCAGCCGATCAACGTCGTTCTTCAGATCGCGGGCCTGGCCGAAAGCGTCGTTGTCGCCGCGCCCAGGCTCGAAGAAGAGCTCCCGCAGGAAATCCAGCGGACGGGTGTGAGGGTTCAAACCATCACGAGCGCCCAGATTCAAAACGGCGGCTACTACGACGTGTCCCAGGCACTCCAATCCCTCGTCCCCGGCCTCTTCCTGAACCCGCACGCCGGCGCCTTCGGCTATGTATCCGCATCGCTGCAGGGATCGCGGACCAATGAGATTCTCTGGCTGGTCGACGGCGTGCGGATCAGCAATCGTCTCTACAACGGCACGACACCGCTCGACACGCTGCCGGCACACATGATCGAGCGTATCGAGGTCATCGAGGGGGGCGAGGGCCTCTTCTACGGCACGCAGGCCGTCGCGGGCGTCATCAACGTGGTGACCAAGGCGTTCACCGAAAACACCAACGGTCGCGCGCAAACCGGCTTCGATACGAACGAGGGAGGCCACGTCAGCGCCTTTGCCCGCACGGCCGCACGGGGGCACCGGTTCGTGCTGTTCGGTTCCAAGGACAAGGCCGACGGATTCCAGCAGTTTCCCGACGCCGACTTCCAACCGAGCACAACCGACCGGCAGCGGAGCTACGACGTGCTCTCGCTCGGGGGCAAGTACGCGTACGACTTCTCCAGCCACCTGCGCCTCAGCGCAACCTACCAGCGGAACGATGTCACGCTCGATCTGCTCACGCCGGCCCGCTCCAGCCCGAGCCAGGTTGGCGGGCTCGCCGGCGCGTTCAACGAGCGCGCGGAACATATCGCGAGCACGAAGGTCGATTTCACGCCCCGCGGCAATGCGCAGGTCTTCTTCAAGGGGTACTACCATCAGTGGGACTCGCACTGGAGCGAGACGCGCAACGTGATTGGCGCGCCCGGAGCGCGAGAGGTGATCAGTGATCGCGAGTTCTGGGGGTTCAAGGATTACGGCGCCAACCTGCTCGCGAAGCTCGCTCCCTCGCGTGGGGTCGAGTATCTCGCCGGCTACGACTTTCAGAACTACTCCGGCCAGGACGACGTGCTCCTGATCGCGCACAACACCGAAACCGTGCACGCGGTCTTCGGTCAGGTTCGCACGACGACCGATCTCCTGAAGAAGACAACGCTCGCCGCCGGCGTGCGCTACAACGCGCCGACGCACGCCCAGAACGCGACCGTGTGGAATGTCAGCGGCCGACACGACTTCACGGGACGTCTGTTCGCCCGTGGCACGGTCGGCACGGCGTTCCGCTATCCGGATGCCTACGAGCTCTTCGCGGTCGATCCCACCTGTTGCTTCGGCAACCCGAATCTGAAGCCGGAAACGAGCACGAACGTCAACGGGTCGATAGGCGGCCGCATCGGCGCCGGTCCGGCGGCGGTCACACTGGAAGGTATCGGGTTCTACCGGCGGGTGAGCGATCTCATCGTGGACGTCGACGACGGCTCGGGCGAGGGAACAACCATCACCGCCAATCGCCCGGACCGCGTGAGGGTGCGTGGGCTGTCGCTCATCGCGTCCGCGGCCCTGACGAGCTCGGTAGCGGCAACCCTCGGCTACACCTACACGAGCTCGCAGCGGAGCAACGAGCTGGCCGGCGGTTACTCGGTGATCGCCGGAATCCCGAAGAACCAGATCGAGTCGACGATCGACTTCCATCCTGCCTCGCTGCCCTTCGGCGCGATGCTGACCATCAACAGGGTCGGGGAGATGTTCGACACCGTGTCGGGCTTTGGCAGCGTTCCGAGCGGCGACTATACGGTGCTTGACCTCTCGGGTCGTATCTTCCTCGACACGCGCCGCCGTCACCGGATCAATCTGCGGCTCGAGAACCTGTTCGACGAGCGCTATAACACGCTCCTGCGACGAGGCTTCCGCGACGACATCGCGACGCCCTTCCTGGCGCACACGCTCGGAACGCCGCGGACGTTCCATCTTTCGTACGGCTTTTCTTTCTGAAACGAGGAGCTCACGTGCGTCACGCAGGACGCATCTTCAGATGCGGCCCACGCCGGGTCTAAAAGACCCGGCCTACGTACGACAGCTGTACGTAGGCCGCATCTTTAGGAGCCTGATCGAAATTGAATGGTCAACTTGCGTCGCTCATCCAACGCAGAGCAGGCGGAGGTCACCGAGACGTTTCCACGCAGAGAACGCTGAGCCGCGGAGGCGCGCGGAGACCGGCCACCACTCCGCCGCCGGT
>DASYQV010000245.1:0-2460 GCA_036005125.1 Vicinamibacterales bacterium | reverse complement strand
GACGCACGCGACGCAGCCGCGGCCGCTTCTCAGTTCGAGCTGACGTTAACGGTCACGTCCTGTGTGCTCATCAGGCCGCCGTCGTGCGCCATCACGCGCAGAACGTACGTCCCCGGCGTTCCAAAGGTGACGTTGACGTTGTATTGCCCATCGGGCGGAACCGGCGGGGGCGCCCACCCCGGCGTCCAGGGCGAGTTGCTGCGGTAGTCCGTGTACACCTTGAACTGCTCGGGCTCGAACGTGACCTTGCCGGCGCCTCGGTAGACGAACCAGGCCACCCTCAGACCGAGCGCGTTGGCGGTTACCGGATAGCGCAGCGGCACGGGCTTCGGGCTTGGAATGCCGTCATCGCTGACCAACGCCGTCAGCGCGAGAGGTTCCCCCATCCTGGCCGTCCTCTGCGCCGCGCCCTCAATCCGAACCGTCGGCGCCTTGTTCTCGCGTTCGATCTTCCTGGCCCCAAGAGCGCCAACGTCTTTCATGATCAAGAGATCGTCGATCACGTAGTCTGGCTTCAGCGAGCCGTACGCCTTCTCCGTCTTTGCTTTCGCGGTGAGCGTCCAGACAACCTCCCTTGCGCCGAAGTCCTTGGGAACGTTGACGCGGAACACGTACCGGTTCCGCCGCGGCAGGAAATGGGTCGGCTGGCCGCGATCGGGACCGACCGGTTCGACGTTGTTCTCGGGACCAATCGGGATGTCGAGCTCCTCGTCCAGATTCCTGTTGAGATACCCGAACAGGAGGTCGAACGTTCCATCCGGCCTGGCTTGCCACCCTTCGAACGACGGGGCCACATTCTGACCCGTCGAGTAGATCAAGCTCTGGCCGTGTGCTCCGGAGGAGATCGCGGACATTGCTGCGAGCACGAAGACCACCGCGCCGATCCGCACGCACGTCCACCAATGTACGCAGGCCGCATCTTTAGATGCGGCGCGTGAACGCCGGGTCTGAAGACCCGGCCTACGTACGCAGGCTTCGATCGGATCGGTCGTCGACACCTGCGGTGAATGGGTCATGGCTGCGCGGCCGTTGCCGTCCTGGGCTTCTGCTGTTTCATCTGCCGCGCGGCAGCTTCTTCTTTGTACTGTTCCTCGGTGAGCAGAATCATCCGCGGCAGGTGGTAGAACATGTCGTCGATCGAGCGGTTGCCCCATCCTTTCCAGTTCCTGGGATCAACCACGCGCGGGTTGCCTGCCGTGTTGTCGTACCACGCGAGGAAATGCAGCACGGTGCCCGTTGGCAGGAGCGGCGCCACGTCGTCTTCGTATGTGTAGACCTTGACCCAGTTGTGGTTGTATCCGGCACAGTTGAGCATCTCGCGCTTCCCGTTCGGGTAGAGCGCCTCCATGCACATCCGCTTTCCGCTGGAGTGGAGGTGCGGTTCGAACGTCATCAGGATGCCCGGCCGCGACAAGCGGTAGAAGGCGTCCCGCATCACGTTGCTCTGGCCGGCGGGGATGTCGAGCTCGAAGTCGAACTCGAGAGGCATGGCCACGACCGACTGCCGATACTTGGGCTGGTACCCCTTCGGATGAAGAGTGAACGCGACGTCGATGCGCGCCACGACCTCGGTACCGACCGAATGGTAGTGCTGGCGGTCGAAGGTGAGCACCGCGCCCGCCGGCAACTTCACGCCGACGTTATCGGGAAAGATGGTGGCGTTCTGGCCCAGCTCGTACGTGATGTTGAACGCGTCGGGCCGCCCGAGCGCCGACTCCTCATCGTTGGCACCTGCCTGCCGGTCGCCGCTCGCCACGGCCACGACCGCGTGGTGAACGACGAAGATGTTGAGCGCGGCGCGTCCGGCCCCCTGCTTGTCAGCCGGTTTTTCCTGGCCCTGCGGGTGGAGCCGTACCTCCTTGATCTCGACCGCCTTGATATAGCGATCCTCGGTCAGCCCGGTTGGCACGGGGTCGAGCGCGCCAAACCAGTCGGCGGCCACCGCCTCGATCTTCTTCGCGGGCGAGGACACGATGAGATCCGGCGTGCCGATCGTCCATCCCGCCGCATCCGAATAGTGGCGCGGCGGCGGCATGTCGCCCGGATTTCCGCGCGGGGCGCCGGCGTCCACCCATGCCGCGATCGTCGCAATCTCGGCGTCGTTCAAGGACGGATCGTCCTTGAACTTCTGGATGCCGATGTTCTTCTCGATGAACCACGGCGGCATCTCGTGCTTCGCCGTGCGCGTCTTGATGCTCCTCGCCCACGGGCGCACCTGCTCGTATGTCGTCAACGGCATGGGGCCCACGCCGCCCTCGCGGTGACAGTTCTCGCACGATCGCTGGAGAATGGGCGCGACATCCTTCGTGAACGTCACCGGCCCCTGAGCCGCCGCGTACGCGATCGTCCAGGCGCCTGGCATCATGACCACCAACGCCACGAGCACCAGCAGCCGGAGCAAACCTGCGCGTTTCAGCGCACGATCCGATGGACATGTCATTGCCGGATCTCCAGAAAGTC